>NZ_FVZN01000014.1:1006290-1341720 GCF_900168685.1 Solibacillus isronensis
TGACAATCGGGAATGCTCCTTGAGGACAAACTTCCAGCCAATCAGCAAGACGCAGTGTCACTTCAGGCATTTTATTCTTTACAGGAGCCAGTGCATCAAGATAAGCATCATTATCAAAGGTAGGGGCTTTCAATAAGTCCGCCACTTTTAATAATGTCGCATTTTTCATTTCATTGGAAACATCTTCATGATCTTCAATTTCATCAATTGCCCGCATCGCTAAATATGCAGCAGCAACCGTTAATTTTAATTCTTTATCTAAAAAAGTAATGGGGATATAAAATGTACGGCTCGTCTCTTTTAAAACGCGCATCGCATCTTTTTGTAAAGCTTTATTCGACATAAGGAAAACTTCCTCCATTCTAAATTGCATCCACCTCTTATCGTAACGCAAATTTGTAAAAAGGGAAAATAAAAGTTCCGGCTTTTGAGGATTTGAGGTGGGGAATGAAAAGCAGGAAGAGAGGGGTATTAGAATACCTGGGCTAAAAAGTGGAACAGGTGGAACGAAAAGTAGAATGTTCGAGTGTGAAAGTGGAATATTGCACCCGGAAAGTAGAACGAATTCATAATAAAGTAGAAAGTGCGTGGAGAAATAGAGCATCGAGTATCAAAAGTGGAACAATGCGAAAAGCAGAACGCCACCCAAAAAACATACGCATTTCCAGTATGTACATATTAATTGAAATATGGTAATATTAGAACAATTCAAATGGACGGAGGTGAACGGAATGAAGAAGTTAGCGATCGAGACAGGTGTGAAAGTGGATACAGCTATGTATTTTGCACGTGTCATTACTTTTAAATTTGGGTCTGACGGGATAGGTGTGCCCTTTTTTAGACAATTTAAAAATAATGCGTAGCTAATTAACTTCATTCTTTTCACCAATACTGAAAAGGCTGCTCTTGTTAATGAGCAGTCTTTTTGTTTTTTTTAGCTGCGCCAGTGGAGGCGTAGAAATATGCAGTTGAAAGCAGAAAACATAACGAAAATTATCGGTGGCAACACTATTTTTAAGGAACTTTCTTTTGAGGTGAATGCCGGTGAACGTATCGCAATCGTCGGTCGAAACGGCAGCGGGAAAACAACATTATTTAAAGTGCTGGCAAGTATTGAACAGCCGGATGAAGGGCGGATCATAAAATCGAAAGGTCAAACAATCGGCTACTTGCATCAAATTCCTCAATACACGGATCTATCAGTTTTTGATGTATTGTCAAAAGCATTTGCTGAATTACATGATATTAAAGATCGTCTGTCTCAGTTGGAAATGAGGATGGCAACTGATTTATCCGAGAAGATTTTAAATCAGTATGGAAAGCTGCAAGAGCACTATTTAGCAAAGGGTGGCTACGAAATTGAAGCAAAAATTGCATCGATTGCCAATGGACTCGCGATTACAAAACTATTGGAACAATCTTTTCATGCGCTCAGCGGCGGGGAAAAAACAAAGGTAATGCTCGCTCAAATATTACTGCAGCAGCCGGATATTTTGCTGTTGGATGAACCGACAAATCATTTGGATCTTGCTGCAACACAATGGCTTGAAGATTATTTGCAATACTTTAAAGGTACTGTTGTTGTAATCTCGCATGACCGGATGTTTTTAAATAAAATTGTTCAGTATGTGGCAGAAATTGAAGACGGGCAGATTTGGATGAGCAAGGGGAACTATGATCAGTACATTAAAAACAAAGAAGCAAAAATAGCGCAGCAGTTTGCGGCATATGAAGAACAGCAAAAAAAGATTCAGAAGATGAAAGAGGCAATTCGTCGATTACGACAATGGGCGAATGAGGCATCTCCTCCGAATCCCGATCTATACCGCAAAGCGAAAGTAATGGAGAAAATGCTCGCTCGAATGGAAGTTGTCAAAAAGCCAAAAACCGAGCGTCAGATGAATTTACAGCTCAAGGCTGAAGACCGGACCGGAAAAGAAGTATTTATGCTGAAAAACATTTCCCACGGGTATGACCAGGACTTTTTATTTATGGATGTTCAGTTATCGGTACATTATCAAGATCGGATAGCGATTGTTGGGAATAACGGAACGGGAAAATCCACGTTATTAAAAATTCTACTAGGGGAAATGACGCCGGTTGATGGGGATGCAAAGCAAGGAAGCAATTTAAAAATTGGTTATCTGGCACAGCAGTTTGATCAATTTAACGGCAAGCAGCGTCTTATTGATGCATTCCGGGAGCAGGTGTCATTAACGGAAAATGATGCGCGGCATATGCTCGCCAAATTTTTATTCTATGGTCATGATGTATTTAAAAAAGTGGATCAACTAAGCGGCGGAGAAAAAATGAGACTCCGACTAGCTCAATTAATGGTTCAAAAATGCAATGTTCTCGTGTTGGATGAACCGACGAACCATCTTGATATTGAATCGAGAGAAGCGCTTGAAGAAGCATTGGAGAACTTTGAAGGAACTATTCTCGCGATTAGCCATGACCGTTATTTTCTGCAAAAGCTATTTACGAGAACGGCATGGCTGGAAAATCAGCAGCTTACCGTTCATGAAGGTCCATTTGAATGGGCACAGTCGAAACAAAGGGGGTTAGGCAAATGAATCAAATCGAAGCATATTGGGGGCATTTTTGTGATTCGGAAGGTATACAAAATATTCATTATAAAGAAGCATTTCAATTTGGTGAAAAAGCAGATTTGCTTGCAGGACTTGTAGTGGATGGCATTAAAGCAGCAACTTGTTCAAGCTTTCCGTTGTATGAACTAGAAGGGGAAAGTTTGCCTGAAGTGGGGGATTACCAGATTGTTTTAAACAGTCTGGATGAACCGGTTGCGATCATACAATCTTATTCTATTGAAATTTACCCATTCCATGAAGTACCGGTTGATTTTGCCTTGGCAGAAGGAGAAGGTACCTATGAGGAATGGAAGGAAGCGCATGTCGCGTTTTTCAGCAGAGAACTTTCCAAACAGGGCCTGGCATTTACCGAAGAAATGCTGACAGTTTGTGATCGCTTTAAAAAAGTTTTTCCTAAATAAAGATTAGAAAGCTGCAATATTAATAGCTAAACTTATACAAAATGGAGGAATTTGCTTACGCAATCCTCCATTTTTTCACTGCTTTCGTTCAAAATCAATACTTCTTGGCAACAATTGCTATCAAAAATCGTTACATAATAGTTGCATAGGTTAATGTTTTTTTGATATATTGATTCTTGTTTTTCTAAATAAAAAAAGGAAAACGTCTTGAATAGAAAGAGTGATTACAAGGTGAAAAACTTAGTAAAAAATAAAAGCTTATTAAACAATTTTCCAGGGATTTTCGTTCTTGCTGTTTTAATGCTCTGGGCGAAAACTTATATTACACAAGTGTCCCAGTTTAAATTGGGTGTAGAGGGACCACTTCAACAGTTTCTTTTATTAATTAACCCATTAGGCTCTGCGGTACTATTTTTAGCAGTTGCTTTTCTGTTTAAAAGAAAAAGAAGATTGACTGCATTGATCATCATTTATTCATTGATGACATTTTTATTATTTGCAAATGCTGTATATTATCGTTTCTTCAGCGATTTTATTACGCTTCCAACAATCTCACAAACACAAAATTTCGGAGATTTAGGCGGCAGTGTTTTAACATTATTAAAACCGACTGATTTATTATTTTTTGTGGATATTTTCGTATTGATATATATTCGTTTTTCAAAGAGAATTAATTTCCAATCCGGCAAAGTCGGATTCAAAATGCCTGCAGCTGTTATAGCAGCGGCAATCGTATTATCAATTGTCAACTTGCAATTAGCGGAAGCTGACCGCCCGGATTTATTGAGCCGTGGCTTTGACCGCAGTTATATCGTGAAATATTTAGGTATGTACAATTATACAATTTATGATTCTGTTAAAACATTTGAAGCATCTTCAGAACGTGCTTCAGCAGACAGCAGTGATATTGCGGAAATTATTAACTTTACAAATTCATTTTCAGCCCAGCCAAACGAGAAGTACTTTGGTAAAGCGAAAGATATGAATGTGATTTATTTGCATCTGGAATCCATGCAGTCATTTTTAATCGATTATGAGCTTGAGGGCGAACAAGTAACACCGTTTTTAAATTCATTAGTTAAAAATGAAAACACAATGTATTTCGATAACTTTTATCATCAAACAGCGCAGGGGAAAACTTCCGATGCTGAATTTATGTTAGAGAATTCATTATTCGGATTGCCACAAGGTTCAGCCTTTATTACGAAAGGTCAAAATACGTTTGAAGCCGCACCATCGTTATTGAAAGACTATGGCTATACATCAGCCGTGTTCCACGGAAATAACGGCAGCTTCTGGAACAGAAATATTATTTACAACCAATTTGGCTATGACGAATTTTTTGACGAAAGTTCATATGATACTTCCGATCCGAAAAACATGGCCGAGTACGGCTTAATGGATAAACCATTTTTCGAGCAGTCGGAAAGCATGCTTGAAACATTGCCGCAGCCATTCTATACAAAATTCATTACGGTTGCCCATCACTTCCCCTACAAGATCGACCAGGATTTAGCGACGATCGGTAAGGCGACAACAGGTGATGCGAGTGTCGATAATTATTTCCAGACAGCTCGTTATGCCGACGAAGCGATTGAACAGTTCTTTGCGTATTTAAAAGAATCCGGTCTTTATGAAAATACAATGATTGTAATGTACGGAGACCATTACGGAATTTCCGATAACCACAATAAAGCGATGGAACAAATTATTGGTGAAGAAGTTACACCTGTTGTAAATGCAGATTTACAGCGTGTACCGTTATTTATTCATGTGCCGGGAATGGAAGGCGGCGTTAACCATACGTATGGTGGACAAATAGACCTTCTTCCGACAGTACTGCATTTACTAGGTGTTGAAACGAAAAACAACATCCATTTTGGGACAGACCTACTTTCTGAAGAGCATAGCGAAATTGTTCCGTTTAGAAACGGTAATTTTGTCAGCCCTACGATCTATTCATTGGATGGCAAATACTATGATTCAAAAACAGGCGAAGAGCTCGATGAATCAAAAGTGGAAACAGCAGATAAATTAAAAGCGATGGTAGAAGAAAAACTTCACTATTCCGATAAAGTTGTAAATGGAGATTTATTGCGCTTCCATTCCAAAGACGGAAGCATAAAAGAGTAAGTAGAACAGTTTAAAATTTTTCTCAGGCATCATCTAATTTGATTAATTCAAATGGATGATGCCTTTTTATTATGACTTAAAAAATAATTAACAAAGATTCTATTGAAAAAAATACTTTTCAAAATACATTGAAATAGTCATGAAACTCTATCACTTTCATAATAAGTCACTATCAGGTATGAAGTTCGATTTACATATAAAACCATGCTTTTCTTCTGTTAATTACCTTCTGAGATGAAGTATTAACTTATTCTGAAATTTTAAATGAAATCGTAAATTGTTATTAAAGCAATAACAATTAACGTAGTAAGTGTGAATTTTACTATTTAAAAGTACTAATTTGGTGAGAATATTTTCAATGCACAATTTATATAAATTAAGAGACAGATCATTAAATGCTTAATAGGTTGTAATCTTTTTGTATAAGCAACATATAGTGTTTTTTGGGAAAGCGAAATGGTTTAGAGATTTTAGAAGGCGATCTAAATGATTCGCCAACACCCAATATATTAAGGGGGAATGAGTGAATGAGAGAAGCCGTAATCGTCGCTGCTACACGAACACCGGTAGGAAGAAGAAATGGTGTATTAGCAGAAGTACGGGCAGATGATTTAGCTGCAGATGTACTGGAGGATGTAGTAAAACGTGCGGGAATAGAAAAGGCCCTTGTGGAGGATGTTATTTTTGGCTGTGTTACCCAAACATTGGAGCAAGGCGGAAATATCGCAAGAATTGCTGCATTGATGGCAGGCTTTCCGATCGAAGTGCCCGGTGTAACGATTGACCGGCAATGCGGCTCAAGTTTACAGGCGGTTCATTTTGCGGCACAAGCGATTATTGCAGGCGATATGGATATTGTAATCGCAGGTGGTATCGAAAGCATGAGCCGTGTACCGATGGGATCAAATATGGAGGGCACGCGCAAAAGTGACCGTATCAAAAAATATGAACTGATTCACCAAGGATTATCCGCAGAGCGTATTGCTGAACAATGGCAGCTAACAGAGCAGGAAATCAATGAATATTCTGTGCTGAGCCAGCAGCGCGCCATTCAGGCAATTGAATCAGGTTATTTTGATGAAGAGATTGTAGCGATCGGTGATGTTGAGACAGATGAAGGTCCAAGACCGGGAACGACCGTCAAAGTTTTGCAAGGTTTACGAAAGTTGTTTAAAGAAGACGGATTTATTTCTGCAGGAACTTCATCACAAATGAGCGATGGTGCATCTGCAGTACTCATTATGTCGAGTGAAAAAGCGCAGGAACTCGGTGTGAAACCGATGGCGAAAATCATCTCGCGTACTGTCGTAGGTTCTGACCCGACACTTATGTTGACAGGTCCAATTGAAGCGACAAAACGTGTCCTTGAAAAAGCAAACTTAACAATTGATGATATGGATACGTATGAAGTGAACGAAGCTTTTGCACCTGTACCGATTGTTTGGGCAAAAGAGCTTGGTGCAGATTTGGAAAAGCTGAATCCCGACGGTGGTGCGATTGCGTTAGGTCATCCACTTGGCGCAACAGGAACTAAATTATTAACTACGATGCTTTACCGCATGGAGCGTAATAACCAACGCTATGGCTTACTTGCGATTTGTGAAGGAATGGGCATGGCCAATGCAACAATTATTGAGAGACTTTAAATAAAACTCTATTCATATTTTATAAAATTACGAAAAGATATGTAATCGCTTTCAATATGTAAGGTATTAAAAATATGACGAAGAGAGAGTGAAATAAATGAATAAAACATTAGCGAAATCTAGAAAAGAGTCTCGTACATTTTTTAATAATGATCATATTATGTTCCGGGAATCTCTTAGAAAATTTGTGGAAAAAGAGATTGAACCTTATTTTACACAATGGGAGCACGATCGCATCGTTCCGCGTGAATTATGGACAAAGTTAGGCAGTCAGGGATTTTTATGTCCGAGTGTAGAGGAAAAGTACGGCGGAATGGGCTTGGACTTTATTTTTGATATTGTTTTATCTGAAGAATTATCAAAAGTCGGTGGCGGTTTAAGTGGAATTGGACTGCATAGTAATGTCGTAACGCCGTATATCACTTCTTTTGGAACAGAAGAGCAGAAGATGAAGTATCTTCCGAAGTTTGTAAGCGGTGAATGGATTTCAGCCATTGCAATGACAGAACCGGGTGCAGGGTCTGATTTACAGAAAATGACGACGACTGCAATTAAAGATGGCTCCGACTATATAGTAAACGGTCAAAAAACCTTCATTACGAATGGGATTCTTTCCGATGTCATTATCATTGCTTGTAAAACAGATCCTAAAGCTGTACCTGCACATAACGGGGTAAGCTTACTGATTATTGAAAGAGGGATGGAAGGTTTCTCCCGCGGCAGAAAATTAGACAAGGTTGGCATGCATAGCCAAGATACAGCAGAACTTATTTTTGAAAATGTACGAGTTCCGGCAGAAAACCTCCTTGGTGAAGAAGGAAAAGGTTTCTTGTATTTAATGCAAAAATTGCAGCAAGAACGCCTTCTGACAGCAGTAGGGGCAATTACCGCTGCAAAAGATATGCTCGACTTAACGCTGCAATATGTTAAAGAGCGGGAAGCGTTTGGTAAACCGATTGGTAAATTCCAAAATACACAATTTACACTTGCTGAAATTGCCACACAAGTACAAATCGGCCAAACATTTGTCGATGATTTGATCATTCGTCATTTAGAAGGACAGGATATTGTGACGGAAGTATCAATGGCCAAATGGTGGATAACGGATATGGCACGGAAAATTTCGGTAGAATGTATGCAATTACATGGCGGCTACGGCTATATGGAAGAATACAAGATTGCGAGACGATTCCGCGATATTGCAGTTACACCAATTTTCGCCGGCTCCAATGAAATTATGAAAGTCATTATTGCCAAAAATTTAGGACTGTAATGGATCCGAAACTACTTCATCAAGTTTAAGCACATGATATGTACTATGAATTTATGAGGTGAGATGAAATGAAAAATGCCGTAATAATAGACTCTGTACGTACAGCAGTCGGTCGCATGGGCGAGACATTAAAAGATGTGGAGGTAGATTATCTTGCGGCAAAAGTGTTGGATGAAATTACCGTCCGTACCGGAATCGATAAGAGTAAGATCGATGAAGTCATTATTGGACAAGCGAAGCAAAGTACAGATTCGCCTAATCTGGCCCGCTTAGCCCTTTTACGTGCAGGTTTTCCGATTGAAATTACTGGCTATACCGTTCACCGACAGTGCGGATCAGGTCTGCAGGCGATGAATAGCGGCGCCCAGCAAATTATGTGTGGACTGTCCGATATTATTATTGCTGGCGGAGCTGAAAGCATGAGCACAGCACCGTATTATTTGCGTAATGTTCGTTACGGTTACGGAGCAGGAAACGGTGAAATTCTTGATTCTAATACGGAAAGTCAGCCCCGTGCCCAGCCGATTGAAACATATGGCGCATTAACAATGGGGATGACTGCTGAGAACTTGGCTGTGAAATATTCGATTTCCCGAAGTGAACAAGATGAGTTCGCCTTAAGAAGCCAGGAAAATGCGAAAAGAGCGATCGAATTGGGATCGTTCATGGATCAAATTGTCCCATTTGAAGTGAAGATGAAAAAGGGAACCGTCGAATTTAAAGTAGACGAGCATCCAAGGAAAACAACATTTGAAAAACTATCACAGCTAAAACCTGTTTTTAAAGAAAATGGCACAGTAACTGCTGGAAATACTAGTGGTCGTAATGATGGGGCAGGTGTAATCATGCTAATGTCGGAAGAAGCGGCTGCACAGTATGATAAAAAACCTAAAGCGAAAATCATTGCGCAGGCTGTTGCAGGGGTTTCGCCTGAAATTATGGGAATTGGCCCTGCGCCGGCAACTAGAAAAGCATTGAAAATGGCGAATTTAACACTCGATCAAATCGGGTTAATTGAACTAAACGAAGCCTTTGCAGCTCAATCTTTAGCCGTCATTAAAGAACTCGGCATGGACATAAACCGAGTCAATGTCAATGGTGGTGCAATCGCGCTAGGTCATCCAATTGGAGGTACAGGCGGTGTACTAATGACAAAGCTGCTTCATGAAATGGAAAGACGCGGAGAAAAATACGGTTTAGTTACTTTCTGTATCGGCGGCGGACTTGGTATTACAACGATTGTTGAAAATCTGCAGTTGTAAATACGGGCCGGAGCAGATCCCACTATACAAAAAAATGTACCACTGCTGAAAAAGCAATCCAGCTTATTGAATCCTCTCAAACAATATTTTTGGCACCGATGTGTAATGAACCTCAAGTACTTGTAGAAGAAAAAGTCACGGTTACAAGAGATTTTATCATATACCATCGTTTTAGGTAGTCCGTGTAAATATGCGGATATATCATGTCAACCACACTTTATAATCCGAACATTTTTAAATTCATTCTTATTGAAAAAAGCATAAAAAAATAATCATTGTGATTAAGTTCCTTTGAATTTCTCGGATATCCCCCGGTGGATCAAAGAAGAGGGAATCGATGTTGCACTTATACAGGTTTCAAAGCCAAATGCAGATGGTTTTTGTAATCTCGGTCTCTCGGTAGATGTTGTACAGACATTGATAAAGGAAGCGACGGTCGTAATCGCGGAAGTAAACAGCAATCTCCCATGTACATCCGGTGAAACACTCGTCCATGCATCACTGATTGACTGTTTTGTTCCGTCCGACCGTCCGGTAACCACGATACCAAAAAGTCAACCAGCCACATCCGAAATTCCGTGTTGCTCTAAATGAATTTAAACAATTCGTATAAAGAGAAAATTAGCCAAATAAGAAAGGGTGTTCACTATGTCGAATTTAAAAGATAAAGTTGCAATCGTTACAGGTTCCGGTCGAGGCATTGGACGAGATATTGCCTTACTTCTAGCGAAAGAAGGAGCAAAAGTTGTTGTCAATGATTTAGGAGGAGGATCTGACGGGCAAGGAAATGATACAAAAATTGCAGATGAAGTAGTGCGGGAAATACAGGAACTTGGCGGAGAAGCTGTAGCCAACTATGATTCCGTTGCGGACTATGAATCTGCTTCCAATATTGTAGACACAGCATTATCAAGATTCGGACGCCTGGATATCGTCGTGAATAATGCAGGTATTTTACGTGACCGTATGTTATTTAAAATGAGCGAGGAAGAATGGGATGCAGTTATTGCGGTTCATTTAAAGGGTTCATTCAATATGACGCGAGCAGCATCAACGATTTTTAAGGAGCAAAAAAGTGGGCGCTTTATTCATTTCACTTCCACTTCAGGGTTAATCGGTAATGTTGGGCAAGCCAATTATTCCGCTGCCAAATTAGGAATTGTCGGGTTAAGTAAAAGTACAGCATTGGATATGGCAAGGTATAATGTCACATCGAATGCGATTGCCCCGTTTGCATGGAGTCGATTAATCGGGACAATCCCTGCAGAAACAGAGGATGAAAAAGAGCGCGTAGAAAGATTGAAACAGCTTTCACCGGCTCATATTGCACCATTAGTTGCCTTTTTGGCATCGAATGAAGCTGCCGATATTTCCGGTCAAATATTTGGTGTACGCGGAAAGGAAATTATGGTGTTTTCTCAGCCGCGCCCGATTCGCTCTGTATTCAATGCAAAAGGCTGGTCAGTTGATAGCTTAAGTGCAATTAAAGGGTCGCTTCAATCAAGTTTTACACCGCTTGAAGGTAGTGCACAAGTCTTCCCGTATGCTCCGTTAGTGTAATTGTTTGGACTGCTAAATGGAAGGGAGAGAAAAATGGACTTTTAGCTGCCACCCGATTTAGTTGAGATGAAAAAATCAATTCGGAATTTTATAGATAATGAAGTGGACCCAGTTGCAGATCAGATTGACCGTGAAGACCGAATACCCGAACATATTATGAGAATGTCAAAAGAGATGGGTTTATTCGGTTTAAGCATCCCTGCAGAATATGGCGGTACAGGCATTGATATGGTCGGGAAATGTAGTCTTTTTGAAGAAATCGGCCGTACATCGAACGGATATATGACGGTAATCGGTGCCCACACAGGAATTGGATCTGTCGGGATTGTGGAATTGGGGACAGAAGAGCAAAAGCGAAAATATTTACCACGCATGGCTTCAGGTGACATTATTGGCGCGTTTGCTTTAACTGAAACGACTGCAGGTTCCCATGCAGCTGGTTTAAAAACTACTGCCATTTGTAAAGGGGACAAATATATTTTGAATGGTGCAAAGCAATACATTACGAATGCCCCGATTGCAGGCGTTTTTACAGTGATGGCTGCAACCGATCCAACTAAAGGGGCAAAAGGAATAACTTCATTTCTCGTAGATAAAAGCGCTCCAGGTTTTATCGTCGGGAAAACAGAAGAAAAAATGGGGCTTCGCGGTTCCCATTCGTCCGAAATTTTTTTCGAGGATTGTGAAGTTCCGGCCGAAAATGTGCTCGGTGAAGAAGGGTTAGGATATGTCAATGCTTTAACCATTTTGGCAAATGGGCGTGCTGGGCTCGCAGCAAGAAATTTAGGTTCATCGCAAAAGCTTTTTGAGCTATCCGTGAAATATGCGCATGAGCGTGAACAGTTCGGTAAACCAATTTTCGAACAGCAAATCATTCAACATTACTTGGCGGAAATGGCGTTGGATATCGAAACGTTGAGATCCTTTACGTACAGAGTAGCATGGATGGTAGACCAGGGGATGAACGTCATGAAAGAGGCCGCGATGGCAAAACTTTTAGGTTCGGAAATTTATAATCGCATAGCGGATAAAGCTGTTCAAATTCACGGTGGTCTCGGCTATATGAAGGATTTTCCTGTGGAAAGATATTACCGGGATGCCCGAATTACAAAAATATATGAAGGTACGTCCGAAATTCAAAAAAACATTATTGCAGCTCAAATTCATAAAGACTATTTGAGGAAAGTACCGCCGGCAACAACGAAGTAATTTGAGTTAAATAATCTGAAAATAATGATAAATGAAGTTAAGGGAGGTGATTTTTTGAATACTGGGCTTAAGGAAAAAGTTGGCCTGAAATTAGAATCCTATACCTTTAGAGTTGAAAAAGTAAAAATCAAAGAATTGGCACAAGCGATTGGCGATCTGAAGGAGGAGTATTTAAACGGAGAAGCGGTTCCACCTACATTCCCGACAGTGATTGACTTTTGGGGTGGAGGCGCCTCCTCGTCCGAGTTATTGAATTTAAATATGAAAAAGGTCCTCCACGGTGAGCAGGAGTATGAATATTTCAGGGAGATTGTTCCCGATGAAGAGATTACAGTGCATGGTGTCATTGAAAAAGCATATACAAAAGCGGCGATGAACTTTTTTGTCATACGCAAGGATTATTTGGACAAACAAGGTGAAACGGTTTTAATCAGTCGTTCGACGATTATCGAAAGGCATTAGGGGGTCATTTTATGGAAATCGGTCAGACACTGGAACCTTTACAGAAGGAAGAAATAACGCATACACAGCTTGTTCGTTATGCAGGTGCATCCGGAGATTTCAACCCAATCCACACCGTTGTTCCATTCGCGGAAGCAGCAGGTTTAGGTGGGGTCATTGCTCATGGCATGCTGGTTATGGGATTTGTCGGTCAGGCAATTGGACAATGGTTCGAAGTAAAGGATCTGAAGAGATTCACAACGAGATTTAAAGCTATGACAAGGCCAGGAGAAAGAATAACGGTACAAGGCCGGGTTGTCGATGAAAATGAAATTTGCTGGATTTGTGAGGCGGAAGCAGTTAATGAAGCTGCTGAAGTAAAGGTAAAAGCATTTTTTGAAATAAAAAAATAATTACTTTTACGGTTGTTCTACAGAGAGGACTCGCTACGTAAAATTTGTGATGTTGATTGCTATTTTACAGGAGGATCTCTTTAATAATCACGCAGTTATGGATGAACCGTACAACATTAAAGGGGGAATTAGCAATGAGAGAATATGTAACGACTAAACAGGAAATCAACAAAAATTCACTACCGTATAATCTGTACCAGAAAGCGAAAAAATTCGGAATCTGGAATCCGGTAGATATCGACTTTACCCAAGATAAAGAAGACTGGAAGAAATTAAATGAGGAGCAACAATTAGAGGTACTGACTCAATTTGCTCAATTCATTGGTGGCGAAGAAGCAGTAACGCAAGATATCCTGCCAATGATTATGGCGGTTTCGAAAAAGGGATGGTTCGAAGAGGAATCGTATTTAACAACATTCCTTTTTGAAGAAGCGAAGCATGCGGAGTTTTTCAGTCTGTTCCTGGAAGAAATCGGCGTAACGGAAGATTTGACTCATTTACTTTCACCAGGCTACCGGAAGTTATTTGATGAAACATTGCCGGCAGTGATGGGCAGATTGCTTGAAGATCAATCACCGGAAGCGATGATCGATGCTGCGGTTACTTACAACATTTTCGCGGAAGGTGTTTTGGCCGAAACAGGTTACTGGTTCTTCCATGAAGCTCTATCAAGAGCAAATCTGTTCCCGGGGTTTATTTCAGGAATTAGAAACGTAAAGCGTGACGAAGGACGTCATATTGGTTTCGGTACATTCCTCATTCAGCGCTTAATTAGTGAAAATCCGGAACTGGAGCTGTTTGAACGCGTACAACAAAGGCTGCAGGAGCTGTTACCAATTGCGATGATGTTAACGGAAAGAAAAGAAGGCGAAGTAGTAACAAGCCTTGGCATCGAACGAGGGAAATCGATGGAATTTGCAATGAAGCAATTGCAGGCACGTCTGACAGTTCTTTCCCGAGCAAAAGGAAAGACTTTAGAAGAAATCTATAATACGGACATTGCTTTAGAGGAAGTATAGGAAGTAAACATTCAGATGCTGTAACTAAACGGTTTGCTATTTAAAGGGGGATGAAAGATGACGACAGACGTACAGGTAAAAATCTTTCCGCAGTTTATCAATGGGGAGTGGACACCACCAGCTTCAGGTGAATTTTTTGATGTAATCAATCCGGCTACATCAGAAGTCGTGGCGAAAGTATCAAAAGGAAACCAGGAAGATGTGAATAAGGCGGTTCAAAATGCGAAAGAAGTTTTTGAATCGGGTGTCTGGTCAGGGAAAACGCAGGCGGAGCGTGCACAAATCATGCTGCAATTTGCGGGGAAAATCAGAGAGCATGCCCAGGAGATAATATTTTTGGAGGGTATTAGTACGGGTGCGACACTTCGTAAACTGGGTGGCGCGGATATCCGACAGTTAATACTTTCTCTTACTCAAACAGCGGATTTATCGTTGAAATATGAAGCCGTGACAGCGCTTCCTGTTAATGAGCAGCTCGGTCCCAACCGAAGCTTACTCGTTCGCGAACCACTCGGTGTAGTAGCTGCGATCACACCATTTAATTTCCCGTTAGTTTTAGCGATGTGGAAAATCGCACCGGCAATTGCGATGGGGAACTCCATCATTATTAAGCCGGCTTCAAATACACCATTAGGTACATTGAAGCTTGCACAATTAGCAGTTGAAGCAGGTATTCCACCAGGGGTAATCAATGTCATTACTGGTCCTGGAGCTGAAGTTGGTGATGCACTTGTCACACATCCGGATGTATCGAAAGTGGCGTTTACTGGATCTACCGAAGTAGGCAGAAAAATTATGGCGCAAGCTGCAGGTACTGTAAAGAAAGTGACGCTTGAGCTTGGAGGGAAAGCACCTGCAATCGTACTTCCGGATGTAGATCTCGAAGTGGCGATTCCGGGAATTCTGCTCGGTGTATTTTTCCATTCCGGGCAAGTATGTGAAGCGAGTACACGTCTCATCGTCCATGAATCCATTTATGATATCGTCGTGCAACAACTCGTTGAAACAACGAAGAAAATTAAACTAGGCCAGCCGCTTGATATGACGACTGGAATGGGGCCGGTTATCTCTGAATCACAGATGAATAAAATCCTCGATTATATTCAGTCGGGCATTGATGAAGGTGCAAGGCTAGTATGCGGTGGTAAACGGGCAACAGGTCCAGGGCTGGATTACGGGTATTTCATCGAGCCGACAATCTTCGCAGATGTAACAAATGATATGAAGATTGCGAGAGAAGAAATCTTTGGTCCGGTATTATGCGTCATTAAATATTCTACAGAAGAAGAAGCTATCGCCATCGCAAATGATACAGAATACGGATTATCAGGTGGTGTCTGGGGTCGTGATGTGACGAAAGCAAATGAAATTGCTACGAAAATAAATGCAGGAACAGTTTGGATCAATGACTGGCACATTTTCCGTACAGATGCTCCATTCGGCGGCTATAAACAAAGCGGTTTAGGTCGTGAACAGGGGGCTCAAGTGTTTGATGACTACACAGAGCTTAAAAATATTTGCACGTCCTTAACGACGGAAAATGCGCAGCGCCCAGCATTAGGTTTAATCTTTTAATCGAAAAAAGAATGGAGAGATACGATGAAAACGACTTCCTATTTTGAATTCACGCATCGCCCTGAAATCCGAAGTGGTGCAGGTTCACATATTTTAGTGCCGGATTTAATTCAAGGGTTAGGCGGAAAGCGCCCTGTTCTTTTTTCGGACAAAGGACTAACAGATGCCGGATTAACGCAAAAAATCAAAAGCTTATTTGATATGGTACCCGGCATAAAGCTTGCTGGTGTATTTGATGATATTCAGCAAGATGCGAAATCAAGCAATATTAACAGAGGTCTGAAGTATTTTAAAGAATGCAATGGCGACTCCATTATTGCTATTGGCGGAGGCAGTGTTTTAGATACGGCTAAAACAATTAAATGGGCCCTTTATAATGGAGTGAATCAAGTTGAATATATCCTAACCGGGAATGTTTTGGAAGTATGGCCGGATGCAAATCCATTCGGTATTCCACATATTTCGATACCGACAACTGCTGGAACAGGTGCTGAAATTTCAAGTATTTCCGTTGTGTTCAATGAAATGCTGAATTTGAAATGCAACTTAATGAATCCGTATTTATGTTCGGACATTGCGGTTTTAGATCCTGATTTAACGGTCGGTTTACCACCAAGAGTAACAGCATTTACCGGTATGGATGCACTGACACATGCTGTAGAAGGATTTTTCTCAACAAAATCCACGAATTTCTCGGATGCATTTGCGCTGCATGCTGCAAAAATCATCGTCGAAAATTTAACTACAGCAGTGCATGATGGGAAGAATGTTGCGGCGCGTGCAAATATGCTTCAGGCGAGTGCAATGGCTATCACAAGCTTCCAGGCGGCGATGGCCAATATACCAATCCACAATATAGCCCATACGTATGGTGCAAAATACGGCATTCCGCATGGATTGGCAAATGCAGTTCTCATGCCAAGTGTCATGAAAAACATGCCCAACATGTATTTACCGAAAGTTAATGCATTTGCTTCTGCATTAGGGGTCATTCCGAATGCAGAAAATCCGCAAGAAACATTGGATGAGTGCATCAATGTAATAGTTGACTTGAGAAATGCAGTAAATCTGCCGCCAAGCTTTGACGAGTTTAATATTGATGCGGCAGATATTCCGCAACTTGTGCCTGCTGTTCAAAACGATCCGTCGTCTTTAAGTTTCCGTATTCCGGATGACATCATTGTAAACGTTTCTAAAGAAGTAATCAGTTCTAAAGTAAGTATTTAATTTAAAGAAAGCGCTCTTGAGGAGGGGGGAATCCTCCTTTCCTTTGACGATAATTTGATAGTAGGAGGTTACATTATGAACATTGTTGAATTGCTTACTTCAACAACTTCTCGTTTGCCAGATCAACCTGTCATCCACTTCAAAAGGGCTCAACTTACTTATAAAGAATTGCAAGACAAAGTTTACAATATCGCTGCAGGATTAAAAGAACAAGGTGTCACAAAAGGTACAAATGTGGCGTTAATGATGACCAATCGTCCGGAATATATTATTACGTATTTTGCTGTTTTAGCAAATGGAGGTACGGTCGTTCCGATCAACCCGACATTTAAAGAGCAGGAAGTTACGTATATCGTTAACGATGCTGAAGTTGAATTATTAATTATCGAAGATGCGTGTAAACCGGTTATTGAAAACGCAATGGCTCAAATGAAAACAGTCAAAGCAATTATTAATTACAGTGATACACCTGATGAACAATTTTTATCATGGCATCAACTGGATACATCCGCTTCTATTACAGAAATTGTCCCCCTACATGAATCTGACGTCGCACAAATTATCTACACTTCCGGAACGACCGGAAATCCGAAAGGCGCCATGATTACACACGGAAATTTAAACTGGATGGCGATTACAGCAGCCGTCTACAATCAGTTAGTTCCGAGTGACCGTGTACTATGTGTATTACCATTGTTCCATGCCTATGCAAAACTTCAAGGCTTCCTTGCACCGATTGCTCACGGCTGTGCGATTTATTTAGAGGAACGGTTCCACCCGGTAGAAACATTAAAAGCGATTGCCGAACATGAAATTACAATATTTTTAGGTGTTCCGACAATGTATGCCTTTTTTGCCCAAGTTCCTCATTTAGTAGAACAGCTGGACTTCTCGAAATTACGCACAGCCGGTTCTGGTGGCTGACAACACATCGAAGTTTACCGAAAAAAGTCAATTCTGTCGGCATGCCGTTACCGGGGATCGATTTGAAACTAATCGATCCGGAAGGCAATGAAGTGGCCAATCATGAAGTAGGCGAGATTTTATTTAGAGGACCGAACATGATGAAAGGCTACTACAAAAAGCCGGACGAAACCGCAAATACAATTAGGGATGGCTGGTTGTATACAGGGGACATGGCGTACCGCGATGAAGAAGGCTATCACTTTATCGTTGACCGTAAAAAAGACATTATCATTCGGGGCGGATTTAATATTTACCCAAGGGAAATAGAGGAACTGCTGTATCAGCATACGGCTATCGTAGAATGCTCTGTGATCGGAAGGCCGGACCCGTTTTTTGGTGAAAAGACGGTTGCGTATGTTGTATCGAAAGACACCGATCTTACAGAAGAAGATATTCGAGACTACTGCAAAGTAAAACTTGCCGAATACAAAGTACCGGATTATGTAAGTTTTATCGAAGAAATTCCGAAGTCGGGAACAGGTAAGATTTTAAAGACAGCACTGAAAAACTTGGATAAGAATGCACTGCCTAAATAAAAAGCGGTCGGTTGGTCGGAGTTCTTAAACTTCAGTACATGAACTAGAACGCAGATCATGCGGTTATGGACGAGTCGCGAATTGTATATGTCCAGAAATGGCAAATAGGTTAAAGATTGAACACGAATAAGGAGGGATTAATAATGAATTTTGACCAAAAGGCAATTATCGTTACGGGTGGAGGATCAGGGTTAGGTGAAGCGACTGCAAGAAAGATTGCAGCTGCTGGAGGCTATCCGATCATTTTGGATTTAAATGAAGAAAAGGGTCAAGCGGTTGCTGAAGAAATAAATGGCCTATTTTATAAAACGAATGTTGTGAAGGAAGAAGATGTACAGGCAGCGATTAACGGTGCCGTAGAAAAGTACGGTTCGATCCAGGGTGTCGTAAACTGTGCCGGTCTTGGTACTTCTACACGTGTAGTAGGCAGAAAAGGTATATTTCCATTAGATGAATTTAACTTTATTATTCAAGTTAATTTAGTCGGTACATTTAATGTCATCCGTTTAGCGGCAGCTGCCATGATGACAAATGAACCGAATGAACACGGGGAACGCGGGGTTATTGTAAATACAGCTTCTGTAGCGGCATTCGATGGACAAATCGGCCAGGCTGCCTATTCTGCATCTAAAAGTGGAATTGTAGGAATGACATTGCCGATCGCAAGGGACCTGGCAAGCTATGGCATCCGGGTTATGACGATTGCACCGGGAATTTTTGATACACCTTTAATGAACAGTGCACCTGAAGCGCTTAAGGAAGCGTTAGGAAAACAAATTCCATTCCCATCCCGTTTAGGTGAAGCGGATGAATATGCACATTTAGTAAAGGCCATTTTTGAAAATCCAATGTTAAACGGTGAAACAATTCGACTCGATGGTGCGATTCGCATGGCCCCACGATAAGGAGGATAACGGATGAATCTTGAAACAATGACGATAGAAAAATTAGATTACGGAGTACACGTTGTAACAATTAATAACCCGCCAGCCAATACATTAAATGCGGGAATTCAACAGGACTTATTGCAGCTGATTGAAGAAGTTGAGAAAACTCCGGAAATCCGTTCCATTGTGTTCAAATCGGCCAACCCGAAAATCTTCATAGCAGGTGCTGACCTGGGTGCAATGGGCAGTTCTGATGAAAACGTGGATTTTGCCGAAAGCTCAAAACATGTGCAGGATATTTTCAATCGGCTGGAAGCATTAAGGGTACCTACAATTGCTGCAATTAATGGCCATGCATTAGGTGGCGGTTGTGAATTCGTACTTGCATGCGATTTCCGGATTATGGGTGCCGGCACAATTGGATTAACGGAAGCATCATTGGGCTTATTGCCTGGTGCTGGCGGCACACAGCGAATGACAAGGTTAGTAGGCGGAGCAAAAGCACGCGAATTGATGTATTTTTGCAAACGTTTAAAAGCTGAAGAAGCGGCAGCAATCGGCTTAGTTACAGAAGCGGTAGCTCCGGAAGAGTTGGAAGAAAAAGCAATTGCATTCGCAAATAAGCTTGCCCAAAGTGCGGTAGGAGCAATCGGGCTTATTAAAGAGAGTATTTTGGCCGCAGAAGAATTGCCGTTAGAACAAGGGTTATTAGTTGAACGGGAAGCCTTTGCGAAAACATTTACTACAGGGGAAGTAAATGAAGGCATCCGCGCGTTCTTTGAGAAACGCCCTCCGAATTTTTTAAAGCCCGTTACAAATCAATAAACAGGACAATTGGGGGCCGTGTTGAAAGTTCAGCTTTCAGTACGGCCTTAATTTATTATGAAAGGATGAAGAGGTAATGTTGTTAAAAGGATTAAAAGTATTGGATTTCTCTACATTATTGCCAGGTCCGTTTGCGACGATGATGCTGGCGGATCTCGGAGCGGAAGTGGTCCATGTCACAAAACCGGTAGAAGAAGGCAGGCAATGGGGACCGGACGAGTACTTGCAGCGCTCTAAAAAATCGCTGGCGGTTGATTTGAAATCACCGGAAGTTGTCGCATCTTTAAAGGAGCTCTTAAAGGAACAGGAATACGATATTGTTGTTGAACAGTTCCGCCCTGGCGTGATGGCGCGGCTTGGTCTCGATTATGAAACATTAAGAGCGATCAATCCTGGCTTAATTTACTGTTCCATTACTGGCTATGGTCAGACAGGCCCGTACAGTGAACGCGGCGGGCATGATATTAACTATGTAGCTTTGTCCGGGCTGCAAGGTTATTCAGGCACAAAAGAAAATGGCCCGGCTAATATCGGGTTTCAGGTGGCTGATTTGGTTGGAGGATCAATGCATGCGGTAATCGGTATTTTATCGGCAGTCATTTATCGTGAAAAGACAGGGATAGGACAGCATCTAGATATTAGTATGAC
This sequence comes from Solibacillus isronensis, assembly GCF_900168685.1. Classification (NCBI taxonomy): domain Bacteria; kingdom Bacillati; phylum Bacillota; class Bacilli; order Caryophanales; family Caryophanaceae; genus Solibacillus; species Solibacillus isronensis. The sequence goes on from NZ_FVZN01000014.1 coordinate 1,026,924, forward strand.
GGATTGTGCTTTAACGTTAAACGCCTTATTTGCCCATGATTATTTAGCGGAAGGAAAACCGCTTGTGCGTGAAGAGCTCGTCTTAAACGGGGGATCATTGTACGGTTATTATGAAACGTTGAATGGTCGGTACCTTTCTGTCGGCAGTCTGGAACCGAAATTCAGGCAGCATTTATGTCAGGCGATCGGATCCCCGGATTTACTTCGATTAGCAATGAGTAATAAACCGGATGATACAGCATTGCTGAAAGAACAGCTGCAAAGTACTTTTAAGCAAAAGACATTGGAAGAATGGCAATCTATTTTCTCCGAAGTAGATGCTTGTGTGGAGCCGGTATTGACCTTTGAAGAAACGGTTGCACATCCACTTTTCAAGGAAAGGGAAATGTTTGTGGAAATAGCAAAGCCGGACGGAACTACACAAAAACAGATTGCATGTCCGATTAAGTCCAATCTTTTCAAGGCTTCTTATGGGACAATCGGGGTTAAAGCAGGGAAACATAATGAAGAAATATTGGGGGATCTGGTAAAGAAATCATAGGGAAGGGTAACTTGCTGAAGCAGAAAATAGATTGAAATATATAAAAAATATTAAGTTTTATTACGTTCATATTAAAAAAACTTAACATTTATAAGAGTAATTACTGTTCTTTTTTTGAAAAATATTTTAAGATATAAACGAATTACAAGATTGTTGAGCAGGTGAACTATGAAAAACTTAAAACTTAGTGTTTTCCTTCTAACCGTTCCACTTTTACTGGCAGGCTGTGAAAGTGTTGAAAACAAAGAAGGCTTCTTCTATTCAACATTTGTACGTCCGATGGATTGGACGTTAAACACATTTGGTGAATTATTTAACGGCAGCTATGGTTTAGCTATTATTGCGATTATTTTAATTATTCGTCTCGTACTAATGCCGTTTATGCTTAAAACTTACCGCAGTCAAGCTACAATGAAAGTGAAAATGGATTTAGTCCGTCCGCAAATGGAGGATATCCAGACACGTTTAAAAGCAGCAAAAACTCCGGAAGAAAGAATGACGGTTCAGCAGGAAATGATGTCGCTTTACAAAGAACATAATATTAATCCGTTAAATATGGGCTGCCTACCAGCGCTTATACAAATGCCGATTATTATGGGCTTATACTATGCGATATTATATTCGACTGAAATTAAAACACATTCATTCCTATGGTTTGACCTTGGCTCTACAGATATTTGGATGACTGCCATTGCAGGTGTCGTTTATTTTGTACAAGCAAAAGTATCGCTTCAAACCGTACCAGAAGCTCAGAAGAACCAAATGAAACTGATGATTTACGTATCTCCAATTATGATTGTCATTATTTCATTGTCTTCGATGGCTGCACTTCCACTGTACTGGGCAGTCGGAGGGTTATTCTTAATTGTCCAAACCTTCATTGGACGCAAATTTTTCTCAAACGTTCCTGAAACTAAGGGAAATGAATAAATGCAAGTTATGCCGCTGCTAAAGGCTTACTGAATTAAAACTACTGAGACGATGATTTCAGTAGTTTTTTTATGCTTGCCGTTCGGGCGTGCTGGGGGGATTGGATTTTCTAATAAACTGGCAGATTGTTCTAATATATTTTAAAAAGTTCTAATAAAATCCTTATCTTCTAATATATTTGCCGGTTGTTCAAATAAGTGGTTGAGATTTTCTAATAAAGCTTCCGGTTATTCTAATATGTCACAAGCATCATCTAATAAACGTATCAAATGTTCTAATAAAGGCTATTCGACGTCTCTAAAAGCCCCCTTAGTAAGGAAATAACTGAGCAGCATGCATTTATATCAAGTGATTTTCTAAAATTAAGTCGCTATTGTCTAATATCCGTCCGAGATTATCTAATAACTACAGAAATAACATTGACAATAATCACCTTTAATGGATATAATTCAATAAATTTAAATTCGATGAAAAAGACAGTAATTTACAGATGTTTTGGAAAGCGAGCCGGGGATTGGTGTAAGCCTGGTGCAAAATATGTAAATGAAGCGCACTTTGGAGAAGCGGTCTGAACATGAGTAGGATCTGCCGGGGAGTCACCCCGTTACTAATGGAAAGTGGTCACGATTTGTGGCAACTAGAGTGGTACCACGGGAATTCAAAGCTCTCGTCTCTATTATTTGAGACGGGGGCTTTTTTATTTTGGGAGGGGATAACATGTATAAAAGTATTGCATCAATTATTTATGAGGCTTTGTCGCAAAAAATAATAACTAATAATGAAATTGAACGACTACTGGAGAAGCCGAAATATGAGCATTTAGGGGATGTAGCTTTTCCATGCTTTACGCTTGCTAAAACTTTAAAGAAAGCCCCGAACGTTATCGCTCAGGAAATAAGCAACAGTATTAAAAGTGAGCTCGTTCAGGAAATACAAGTTGTTGGAGGCTATATTAATTTATTTTTAAATAAGCTACAAGTAACGAGAGACGTCATTACTCAAATTATGAAAGCCCCAGAAGCATACGGTCAACAAGAAACCCAGCAGAAAAACATCGTAATCGATTTTTCATTACCGAATATTGCAAAGCCATTCTCCATGGGACATCTACGTTCTACTGTTATTGGCAATGCCCTTGCAAATATTGCAGAAAAAAACGGATACAGTGTCGTTCGGGTAAATCATCTTGGCGACTGGGGCACCCAATTTGGAAAATTGATTGTCGCATTCCGATTGTGGGGAGATAAAGAACGTGTTGAACAAGCACCTATTGAAGAACTTTTAAAGCTATACGTGAAGTTCCATGATGAAGCAGAAACAGATGAAACACTAAATGAGGAAGCTAGATCAGCTTTTAAAGCGCTCGAAGATAAGGACCCTCAATCAATGGAATTATGGACCTGGTTTAAAAGTGCCTCTTTACAAGAATTTAATCAGATTTATGATCAGCTTCATATTGAGTTTGATATGTATGAGGGAGAAGCTTTTTATAATGACAGAATGCAGTCTGTTGTTGATGAATTAAATAAGAAGCAAATACTTACAGAGTCGGATGGCGCAAATGTTGTGGAGCTTGAAGACATGCCACCTTGTTTAATAACAAAACAGGACGGTGCAACATTATATGCAACCCGTGATTTAGCCGCAGCTTTTTACAGACAGAAGCATTATGAACCTTCTAAAGTTTTCTATGTAGTAGGAAATGAGCAAACACTGCATTTTAAACAAGTGTTTCAAGTGATTTCGAAAATGGGGTATCCTTGGTCGGAAAATCTGAAGCATGTACCATTTGGAATGATGCTGAAAGACGGGAAAAAGATGTCGACTCGTAAAGGTAGAGTCATTTTATTGAAGGACGTATTAAAAGAAGCAGTGGAAACGGCAACCAGAAATATAGAGGAGAAAAATCCAACGTTAAATAATAAACAAACTGTTGCTGAGCAAGTAGGAATTGGCGCGGTTATATTTAATGATTTAAAAAACTTCCGATTAAACGATATTGAATTTTCATTACCTCAAATGTTGAATTTCGAAGGTGAAACAGGACCATATGTACAATACACTCATGCCCGTATCCATTCAATTTTACAAAAGGCAAAATTTAAAGCTAACAAGGAAATACCCGTAAAAGAATTAGAAGAATCGGCTTGGGCGGTAATTCAGCTGTTGCAACATTATCCACAAGTGATCACAGATAGTTTTGAACAAGTGGATCCGTCCTTAATTGCGAAATATGTATTGCAATTAGCACGGATGTTCAACAAATATTATGCAAATACAAAAATTTTAGTAGAAGATGAACAGCGGGAAAGCCGTTTACAGCTATGTTTTGCAGTGGCAACTGTATTAAAGGATGGTTTGAAGTTACTAGGAATCCAATCTCCTGAAAGTATGTAATTATAACGAACTTAGTGGTGACTTGAATGCTTTAAAGGTTCTCTAAAGATATAAATACTCATTGTGTCCACTCATTAACTATGCGAAAATTTATTAGAATATTGGAAAAATAAGGAGTGGTACTATGTGGGAACAGCAGCTAATTGAAACAACGCGAGGAATATTCGAAGTTTTTACAAAAGGGGAGGGGAAACCGCTCTGTGTGACGCATTTATACAGTGAATATAATGCAAATGGAAATCGATTTGCGGAAATGTTTGTCCCGTATTATAAAGTGCATTTAGTGAATTTGCGTGGCTGTGGAAATTCAACGGATGATGTGTCTGTCTTTAATTATGGCATGAAGGATAGTGTAGCGGATCTGGAGGCCCTCCGTACAGCATTGGGTTATGATGCATGGGGCTTTGCGGGGCATTCAACAGGAGGGATGCTTGCATTAGATTATGCTATTTTGCATCCGGAAAGCGTGGAGTTTATCGTAGCTGGCGGACTCTGTGCTTCTGCAGAATATATGCATCATCCTGCGAGCATTTACTGCAAGGAAAATCCTAACAATAAAAGGATTCTTGAGATTTTAGCGATGCTGGCTGATCCATCATCTACAATCGAGCAAAGAAGAGCTGGCTCTAAAGAATGGGCGCTTATGTCGTTATATAAAGAACAAAGCTATGAAAATATGATAAGCCGTCCGAACAGCGGGAAAACCGTTTCGAAAAGACTGGACTATTTTTCGTATAAAGAGCTGCCAGAATTCGATTTGCGACCGCAATTACCAACAGTGAAAACGAAAGCCTATATATATGGCGGGTTATACGATGCCCAATGTCCGTATGAATTTGCAGTGGAAGCGGCGGATTTGTTGGCGAATGCGACATTGACGACATTTGCAGAAAGTAATCATCATCCGGTTATTGAGGAAGAAGAAAAATTCTCGGAATTTGTGCGGAATCTGTCTCAAGTTCATTCTTTACGTTCATAAGGGAAACATCCAATTTGATTTAGTGAAAAGGGAGAATTATATGGAAGAAATAATATTAGAAAATGAAATCATCAAACTAAGGCCAGTCCAATTAAGTGATATCGAAGCAATCACAAATGCCGCGAATGATGAGCGGATTTGGGAGCATATGTCGGTAACATTGCTTTCACAAGAAGCGGTACAAAACTATATCGAAAATGCGATTAAAGAGCGTGAAAAAGGTATTTCGTATATGTTTGCGATTGTCGATAAAAAAACAGATGAAATTGTAGGCTGTACATCTTTTCTTGATATTTCGTTTCCCCATAAACGGCTTGAGATAGGGGCGACTTGGTATAATCCGAGTCTTTGGCGTTCTGCGATTAATACAAATTGCAAGTTTCTATTGTTCCAATATTGTTTTGAAGTACTTAAATTAAATCGTATTCAAATTAAAACAGGACACGAAAACTACCGTTCACAAAAAGCCATTGAACGTATTGGCGCAGTGAAAGAAGGAATTTTGCGTAATCATATGATTCGAAAAGAAGGAATCATTCGTCATACCGTTATGTATAGTGTAATTTTGGAAGATTGGGAAAAACTTAAAGCTATGTTCATCGATCGTCTATTAATTTATTGAAAATTTGCAGGTGAATTAATAGCATTGATAAGAATTTATAAGAAAATCACATTTTTTCAAGCCTTTTAACACGAATTGTGTGGAATAAACGAACATTATCGTGTCATATCCCATATTTTCATATACAATGAGAGAGGTTAATCTTTAATAGGAAGATCATATCCTGTTAAATTTAGATAGATTCGGTGTAGGTGAAAAATTTGGGACGAACGAAAACATATATAAGTATAGATATAGAAGCCGCCCTTATACGCGGTAAGCAGTATATTATTGAAATTGGTGCGGTTAAATGGTTACCGGATGGTACGACAGAAACGTTTACTCAGCTAATTCAGCCATATAAATTCAAAAAGCTGAATGCGCATATTCAAAAACTGACAGGTATCACTACAGAACAGCTGGTTGATGCGCCTTCTTTTAAAGAAGCTTTTAATAAGTTTAAACGCTGGTGTAAGCAGGATTATGTATTTTTGACATTTGGTGAATTTGATCGGAAAGTGCTTGAAGAAGAGCTGTCGCGCAATTACATAAAAAATGATTGCTTATATCCGATGATCGACTTTCAGCAAAAATATATGATTGCCAATGGGTTAAAAGAGCAGCCTTCATTAGGTGGGTTAATGGCGCAGCTTGGATTGGAAAACGAAACACAGCACCGTGCATTAGCCGATGCGGCAAGCCTGCTCTCAATCTTTGTAAAAGTTGATGGAGATCAGTTAATTGAACAGCAGCAAACGAATGATTTTATTTTATTACTGACAAATTTCCGGATGCTGGAAACGACATACGAACTTGTCATTTCAGCAACGAATTGCAAAATCGAGGATGATCGGATAACGATTGAATCAATGAAGACTTTCCGTGAGGAGCTTCCTTTTACTGTTCAAATGATTGAACGTCAAGGAGAAGACGGGGAAACAACAACAATGGAAAAGATTTCGATAAAACCGAATGCGCAGGCGAAACAGTTCTTGCAGCAAATTTCCGAGAATATGCACGGTAAAATTTTAATTTCACGCACGGCATTACGTTCAATGTCAAAAATATTGAAATTACATCAAGTAACTTTACCGAAAACTGAAGTAATGACATTAGTAAATTTATTGAAAAAAGAAGAGATTATTGCAAGATTTAATTTGGATGATGAACCAACCAATACATATGAGGCAAGGGTTTTGCGTTTGCTTAATAAGTATGAGCATATGTTTGTTGCTGAGTTTTATAAACGTGCATTAATCGAGAAAAATATAATACAAGTATAATAAATTCTCCATTTTTAGGAGAATTTTTTCTTTAATGCCGACTCCTATTACGTTATGATAGGGGGGTACGAATCACTCGTGGGATAATAAAGGAGATTAATTTATGTCAGCATGGATTGGAATTGATACAGGGGGTACGTTAACAAAGCTTGCCTATTTAGATGAACATCAGGAGCTTAAATTAACGGTCTTTCCATCTAACGAAATGCATTTAGTAAAAGAATGGTTGGAAAATCATCCTCAAGTTGAAGAAATCGGCTTAACTGGAGGACGCACAGAGCAATTACTGGACGTCTTAAAAACAATGAAGTCGATTGAATATATTGTTGAATTTGAAGCAACATTAAAAGGTGTGCGCTATTTGCTGGAGAAAGAAGGCCACACAATTGATCAAAGTATTATTACTAATATCGGTACAGGCACATCGATTCACTATATGGATGGCTATACACATGCCAGAGTTGGCGGTACAGGAGTTGGCGGAGGTACTTTAATCGGACTTTCGACAATTATGACCGGAATTTCAGATTTTGATGAAATTAAAGCAAACGCTTTCAAAGGGAAGCGAGAAGGCATTGATTTGCTTGTAAAAGATATTTATCAAGGTATGGATACGCCGATTGACGGCAATTTAACTGCAAGTAATTTTGGGAAGGTCGGTATTACCGATCAACGTGAATTTGAACAGAATAATGTACTGGCCACAACACAAGGGCTGATCGGTGAAGTAATATCCACGTTAAGTATCCAGCTAGCCGTACAATATAAGACAGATCATATCGTATATATCGGCTCAACGCTAATCGACAATGAACAGCTTGTAAAGGTGATTGAACATTATACTATATTGAAAAAACATAAACCTATTTTCTTAAAGGATTGCGGATTTTCCGGTGCGATTGGTGCATTGCTGAATATCCGTGAGCACAGCATAAGATAAAGGACAGCATTTAGGCTAGCATCATAGTTTAAATGCTTCTTTTTTGCCTTTTTTATCTCAATTACTTTACATAGATTTTTATGAGGCGTAAAATAGTGAAAGTAAATTATTTAGTTAGGTAAATAAGGAGAGATTGCGATGAATCCGTTATTTCATATACTTTTTCAGCAAAATCGTTATTTAGTAAAACAGTTAAATGATGTTTTAAAACAACACGGACTATTCAGCTCACAATGGACGGTTCTTTTTTTATTGCATCAAAACGGGCCGATGACACTTACAGCGATATGGAAATACCTGGATGTTGAAGCGCCGACTGTTACGCGAACTGTCACTCGTCTGGAGACGCTAGGCTGGGTGGAAAGGGTTCAAGGAACGGATAAACGGGAAAAAATGATTGATTTAACGACCAAAGCAATGGAACAATTTCCTCAAATAGAAGTATCCGTCGTTTCATTTGAGCGAAAAATGGCTGAGCATCTAACAGAGGAAGAACAGGTGCTCCTTATTCAATTACTAAAAAAGATGGAAGGTTAGAATAAATGGAGCTACAAGAACAAACAAATAAAATTTTTACAAAACGATTTATAAGTCTATTCTTTACGAATATGTCGATATTTCTTGTGTTTTACGGGTTGATCACAACGTTGCCGTTATATGCAATCGGTGAATTAGGAAAATCGGATGACGATTCGGGCCTGCTCGTAACTGTATTTTTAATTTCGGCGATTATCGTTCGTCCTTTCAGTGGAAAACTGTTGGATCTTTTTGGCAAGAAGCGTTTGCTGATTATCAGTCTTATACTATATTTTGCATGTACGGTATTATATTTATTTTTTAAACCATTTCTGCTTTTACTGGCACTTCGTTTTTTTCAAGGCATCTGGTTTAGTATTGCAACAACAGCATCAGGCTCTTTAGCGGCCGATATTGTACCGAAAAGACGTAAAGGAGCAGGATTGGGCTATTTTGCGATGTCCACAAATTTAGCTGTTGTATTCGGTCCTTTTATCGGGTTGCTTATTATTCAATATTCAGGTTTTGATGTGTTGTTTATCGCCTTATCTGTCTTTGTGGCAATAGGCAGTTTGCTGGCACTAACTATTCAGACGAATGATTTGCCAAAACCAGTCGTGGCAGACCGAAGCTTTAAATTTTCATTCAATGATTTATTTGAACGAAGTGCATTACCGCTTGCTGCACTCGCTAGCTTAGTCGCATTTTCTTATGCGAGTGTTTTATCGTTCTTATCACTTTATGCGGAACAGAAAGATTTACTGAGTGTTGCCAGCTATTTCTTTGCGGTATTTGCTGTTGCGATGATTTTCGTTCGTCCATTCACAGGGAAAATCTATGATACAATGGGCGCAAAATTTGTTATTATTCCGTCGTTCTTTATTTTTGCATTAGGATTGATTATTCTTGGTAATGCAGATCAGGAAATTCCGTTCTTATTATCGGCGATCTTTATTGGTGCAGGGTACGGTACGTTAACAACAAGTTTCCAGTCACTTTGTATCCAAGCAACGACAATCCAGCGCAGCGGATACGCTACGGCCACTTATTTTACGCTGTTTGACATAGGGATTGCTATTGGATCGTACTTACTGGGGATGGTAGCGGTGAGTCTTGGCTATGAATATGTGTATTACATTGCGGCATTCATAATAGTTGTCGTATTCGCACTGTATATGCTGTTACTCAATCGTCAAAAACATAAAACAGAACAATAAGAAAAACGATTCATCGTTCCATTAGTGGGATAGATGGATCGTTTTTTGCCACAATTAGTTTTAGGAGTTTTCGGTATGGGAAATGGGTTGAAAGGTGCTATTCCTGTCTTTCCAGTGAAGTGCAAATATCTAACTATTTTTTAAAATCGCCTCACGGGCAAGTACATCCGCTGCTTTGTTTTCTTTATCGGGAATCCACTTTATGAAAAATAGGTCAAATTGTTCGATTAAAGAGAGTGCCTGCTCTAAATAAGGTTTGAATTCCTCGTTTTTCACATATGCTTTGTCGATTGAGCTTACGACAATTTTTGAATCGGAGCGCATTGAAACAAACGATGAACCGATTTTCAAAGCTTCTTCCAAACCGCGTAAAAGCGCAATAAATTCGGCCTGATGGTTGTTTGTAATGCCGATTGGTTCACTGATTTTTACATGCTGTCCTTCACCTTTAATAAATATGCCAATCCCGCTAGGACCGGGATTGCCGGCACTGGCGCCATCTATATAGACTTCTAACATAATTTCGCTCCTTTAATGTTCTGTTCGTTTAAGTATAACAAATACATGTAAGTTGGAGAAAATAAAAAAATAGCGTACAATAGTAAAACAAATTATCGGGAGGTACATGACTTGAATAAAGTAGATGTTATGAAAGATATTGATGAATTAATGGATATGTACTGCGCTGATTGTCTAGTCATTCAGGACCTTCGCAAAGAACGCGGTAAACATGGTGCACACCGTTTCTGCATTGAATCTTGTACAGTAGGGGAACAGCTTCAGTTTCTTGGTAAAGAAATAATGAAAGTTTCCGAAAAATAATAATTTTAGAACATTCATCTTACTATTGAATAATAATGTTTTTTTGATATAATAATTAAGTATTTCTTATTTACCTAGTTTAAATCTCTGGTACAGATTTATTTCTAACAGGTAAATGACTTCAGCGGAGTGGTTACCGTTGAAAAATTTCTTCATTTTATAACCTTTTTATAGCTGAAAAGGGAGAGACAACTTGTTATGTGTAGCGCATAACTACTATATTACAAGTTGTTTTTTTATGGTCTTATTTAAAATCAGCACAAATGAAAAAGCTACTTTCGACGTCTCGAAAGTAGCTTTTATTCTTTTGTTAACTATTAACAAGTTGCTTTTCATTATAGAAAGCATTTAATTCTTGATAATATTTATTTAAAGAAGATGGGGAAACACTGAAGCTTTCGCCGATTTCTTTTACAGTGAATTTTTGATCGAATAAATCATTATCCTGACCGAATCTTACTGCACCTGCAGCAATAGCGCCTGCTTTACGTGCTGTAGGCTGTTTTTCGACTAAGTAGTCTTCAACCATTGCTACGAAGCTCTCGTTATTGATCGCTTTTTCCGCCATAAATGCTTTTAACTGTTCCACGACTTCCTGCTCGAAAGGTGTAAACTCTTCCCCTTCATAGCCGTTTTCAACTAGGCCTTCCCATAATAATAAATGGTTTTCTTTTGTGAACTGCTCAACAGGTAAACGGCTTGCTTTGTAAGCTTCTGTAAACTGTTCAAAAGAAATCGCATGTTCTTTATGGAAGAAGATTAGTGTAGAGACAGCTAATACGTGGTTTTCCTTGTTTGAACCATCCGGTAATAAAAAGGCGAACACACGCATTCCTAGAGGGATTGATTTGTGGCTTTCACGCTGAATATGATAGGTTGTGCCAGTTAATGCAGAGATAGCTGTAAAGTAATCATCTTTCACATCTTCAACAGTTCCGATGAAGAAAATCGGCTGTTCCCATGATTTCAATAATTCGATCATAGATGGGCGAAGCACTTTTTTCGCTGTTTTCGCTAAAAAGTTCTGCCAAATATCAGGTCGTTGATGGAAGAAATATTCGTCCAAAGCAACGGCTTCCACTAATTCCTTGTGTAATTTCTTTTCTAATTTCGGTGCCCAATTACGAACCAATTCCATAAATTCACGGATATCTTTTCGTTCTGGGTAATTACTATAGAAAGTTTGTAATACGTTTTCAATCTCTTCCTGGAAAACGTTTTGTGAAGTTACTTGATTTTTTCCTTCACAACATTTTTTGTATTTTTTTCCACTACCGCATAGACATGGGTCATTACGTCCAATCATTGTAACACTTCCTTTAATACAACTTTTAAATACTAATGTCGCAGTATTGCTACTAATAATAATAACGTCAGATTGTTATTATGAAAACTGATTATGTTTTTAGAACTATCAGAAAAATCGTTGCATTTTACATTATATTAAACTTTACATAAAAATAGAACAATAATAGAGTTAATTCTATCAATAATCTATAAAAAAAGAGACATGGCACGCTTCGATGCGATGTCTCTTCCTATTATAACGTAGTTTCAGAGTGAGTAGGTGCTGGGATTTTTTTCATTGCTATAAATTGTTCGAGTTGAGCAACAGTATTCCCGATTAAAATAAACGCACCACCAATCACAAGTTGTGCAGTTAAACCTTCCCCTAGGAAAAGCATCGCGAATATGGCTGCAAAAATAGGTTCAAGAGAAAAGATCAGTCCTGTATGGGTAGGGGAAGTGTATTGTTGTACAACAGCTTGCGCGATAAAGCAAAACGCGGTACAAATAATACCCAATCCAAGTACAGCAATCCAACTAGAAGAATTCGACGGGAACATGGGAGATTCGAACATCATAGTGAACACTGCTCCAAACAAGCCGGCAATACCTAGCTGATAGACTCCATAAGAAATGGACTCAACGTTTTTAGTGAACTTACTATTTAATATTAAATAGATTGAATAGCAAACTGCTGCGATCGCAACTAAAAGATCTCCAGTCTGGAACGTCATAGAATCTTTCATTGTTAAAACGGTAATTCCAATCATTGTAGCAACAACGGCAAAGCTCACTGCTCGTGAAGGAAGGCGTTTTTCAATAAAGCTCGTCATGATCGGTACTAATACAACTGTTAAACTAAGTATAAAGCCTGCATTACCAGCTGAAGTCGTTTTCAGACCTAACAGTGATAAGGCAAAAATCGTAAACAATAAAAAACCTTGAACCGATGCATATAAAATCGTTTTGATATTCACACGCAACATCTTTGGTAAAAAGATTAGCCCTGCAATGATAAATGCGATTAAGCATCGAAGTGCTACAACATTAAAAGCTTCCAGACTTTCCAGGCCCATGACCATAAACGTATAGGATAGCCCCCAAAACATTGTAACAATCACCATTAAAATATTTGCTTTACCCTGTAAACTCAAAGATGTCACCACATTTCTAAAAAGTAAGTTTTAAATAGTCAGTAAAAATATGTAATAGAAGACAAATTTAACTATAGGATTAATAGACTTAAAATATATTATCATCTACAAATCCGATCTGTTATAAAACAGTATAAACAGGAAGTTGTGATTAGTAAAACGAATGTTTATAATGAATGATATGAAAATAATTCATGTTTAAAATTGATTGGTGGAGTGAATTATCATGAGTTTAGTCAAGTATGAAATTTTAAATAAAGTGGCGGAAGTACATAGCTTTACAAAAGCCGCCTCGGTTTTAGGACTTACACAATCAGCTGTAAGTCATGCAGTTTCAAGTTTGGAAAAGGAATTTGGATTTAATTTAATCCATCGTAACCGTACAGGAGTAACATTGACAGAAGACGGTACAAAAATGCTTTATGAAATGCGCAAAGTGTTATTGGCGGAAGAACATCTGCAGCAGACCGCGTCAAATATTTTAGGGGTAAGTCAGGGGACAGTGCGAATTGGGCTAATATCGACGATTTCTACACATTGGATGCCGAACATCATTCATATTATGGATTCAGAATATCCGGGCATTCGCATTGAATTGCGTGAAGGGGATTACTATGAAATTGAACAGTGGCTATTACAAGGTGAAGTGGACTGCGGATTTTTAAACCGGACAAGCTCCAAACAGTTCGAATTTATACCGCTAAAAAGGGATCCTCTGTTATGTATTGTGTCGTCGCATAGTCCGCTATATGATAGAGCAGAGATCGATTTATTTGAAATTGAAGAAACGCCGATTATCATGCCTTCTTATAAAGGGACAAATGATGTGATGACGACATTTGAAAAATATGGTGTATTTCCAAATATCCGTTTTGAACTTTATGACGAAAAGGCCATCGTATCAATGGTGGAACATAATCTAGGCATTAGCATACTGCCTGAAATGGCGATTTCGATGCTGCCGGATACTGTAAAAGCCCTGCCTCTTGTACAGGAAAGTTACCGAATCCTCGGGCTGTCGACAAAGCAGAAGCTTTCACCGGCATCGCAAAAATTTGTGGAAATATTAAAACAGTGGCTGGAAAACGAAGAACAGTAAAAGGGGAACCAACTATGCTAACAGGAAAAAAAGTTTTAATAACGAGTGGCGGAACATTCGAGAAATGGGATAATGTTCGCGGCCATACGAATTTATCAAAAGGAACAATGGGGTGCTATTTAGCAGAAGCGGCACTTGAAAAAGGTGCGAACGTCATTTATATGCATGGTGTATTTACACAGCTGCCGGAACATCAAAATGAGATGCAGCTTATTAAATTTGAAGGTATCGAGGATTTAGGCGATAAGCTAAAAACTATTCTTGAGTCCGAGGAAATCGATTATGTCATTATGGCTGTGGCCGGCTCTGACTGGCTTATTGACAAAGTGTTTGATCAGCATGGTAATGAGCTGACTGAAAAAGGGAAAATGCCATCTGATGAACCTCCAATTATCCATTTTAAAAAAGCGCCGAAAATTTTGGCACAAATTAAAAACTGGTCGCCGGAAACAACATTAATCGGCTTTAAACTGGAAGCGACAGAAGATGAATCGTTTTTATTGGAAAGAGCTTCTGCAAGAATGGAAACGGCAAAAGCGGATTATATGGTCGCAAATAGCTCCAAATCTTTGTACGGTGCAATGGAGCCCCATTATATTATTCATAAATCTGGGAAGACAGTTAAAGTCGACGGAAAAATGGCAGCTGCAACTGCATTAATTAATGTTCTATCCTAAATATAGTTTGTTCATTTTTCAATTGCCTGTATATGTTATAATTTAGAATATTTAATCTATTTAATATTGAAAAGAGGTTGAAGCATGTACCAGTTCGATCATCTCGTCCATTTTGTCCCATATCCAGAACAGACATTGTTAAAACTCCAAGAAGAAGGTCTCCATGTTGTCCCGGGAGGAAGTCATGAAGCGTGGGGTACATATAATACACTAAGCTATTTTGATTTAGCTTATATTGAATTGATCGGCGTTGAAAATGAGGAAAAGTTTCAGGAAGCAGCCAAAAAGAAGTATTCATTACATGCGAGTTATAAAGAAAATCACCGACGTGACGGATTGACGCGTTTTGCGGTTCGTACAACGACAATCGAAGAAGATGCGAAGTTATTTGCTAAAGCCGGGTTGGAAGTAGTTGGACCTGAACGCTTTTCCAGAAAACGGGAAGATGGCTCTGAAGTAAGCTGGCAACTGCTTTATATTGGTCACCCGAAATCGAAAATTGAATTCCCATTTTTCATTCAATGGGATGAAGCAGATACAATTCGGCGTAAAGAACTAACGGACCGTGGTATTATAGCAAAACATCCTTTAGGGGATTTAACGCTCCAAGCTGTCCATTTTGTTGTACCGAATTTTGATGCCGTGGAGCAAATTGCCCAATTATGTGGTGCGACCATTTTAAAAAAGGAAAATCAGGAAGAGAACGTGGAGTATTCGATTATTCTACTCGATGAAGTAAAACTTATTTTTGTCAAGCCAGTTGGTGAAGGAATGGCTTGGAATTATATGCTCGAACATGGCTATGGCATAAAAAAGGTCGTCATTTCAGGTGCGACGGAGCAAAAGCATTTTACAATTGATGGCGCACAATACGAAATAAATAAGAAATAAAAAAAGGCTGTAAACGACTAAAACATTTCGTTTACAGCTTTGTCTATTTTTTTATAACATTCGCTGCCTGTGGACCCCGGATGCCATCGACTAAATCGAATTCAACCACTTGTCCCTCATCCAGTGAACGAAATCCTTCCTCTTGTATGCCAGTAAAGTGTACAAAAACATCTTCACCATTCGCAGATTCTATAAATCCATAACCTTTTTCATTATCAAACCATTTTACAGTGCCTTGGTGCATCCGCTTTCTCCTCCGATACTGTCAAAATCAATTGATGAAACATAAAGATTCCAGAATATTACGAATAAACTATATACTATACATATGATAACTGTCAATAATTTGTCGATTTAACTCACTTTTTATATTTATTAATTCAGATAAAACAGACTATAATAAAGTGATTACATATAAGAAAGCAGGGCGAAGCATGACAACTACTACGAAGAAACCATTAACAGATATTGAAATAGCCAATCAAGCGACAATGAAGCCGATTTTGGAAATTGCTGAGAATGCAAACATTCCGTTAGATGCAGTTGAACAATACGGTCGCTATAAAGCAAAAATTGATACAAGTAAAATTAGTGGTGAAGCAACGGCAAACGTGGTGCTTGTAACAGCGATTAGCCCTACACCAGCAGGAGAAGGAAAATCAACGGTAACAATCGGTTTGGCGGATGCATTGCACCAATTGGATAAGCGAGTAATGGTTGCTTTACGGGAGCCTTCATTAGGACCGGTAATGGGTGTGAAAGGCGGCGCTACTGGCGGCGGATATGCACAAGTATTGCCGATGGAGCAAATCAATTTGCATTTCAATGGCGATTTCCATGCGATTACGACAGCAAACAATGCATTATCTGCATTGATTGACAATCATATCCATCAAGGAAATGCATTGAATATTGATCCGAGACGAATTGTCTGGAAACGTGTACTGGACTTAAATGACCGTGCACTGCGCCATGTAACAGTTGGTTTAGGTGGTCCGATGCAAGGTGTACCTCGTGAGGACGGGTTCGATATTACAGTCGCTTCTGAAATTATGGCCATTTTTTGTTTAGCAACAGGCATGAAAGATTTGAAACAGCGTTTGGCACGTATTGTAATCGGTTATACGTACGACCGGAACCCGGTGACAGTTGGTGACTTACAAGTAGAAGGAGCACTCGCTCTTATTTTAAAGGAAGCGATGAATCCTAACTTGGTTCAAACAATTGAAGGTACACCCGCATTAATTCATGGTGGTCCATTTGCTAATATTGCCCATGGATGCAACTCGATTACTGCAACTCAAACAGCCCGTAAACTTGCGGATATCGTTGTAACAGAAGCAGGGTTCGGTTCTGATTTAGGTGCGGAGAAGTTTTTAAATATTAAAGCACGTGAAGCAGGATTTAAACCGAACGCTGTCGTTATTGTTGCGACAATCCGCGCACTGAAAATGCATGGCGGTGTAGCAAAAGCTAACTTAGTGGAAGAAAATGTGGAAGCTTTAAAACAAGGTATTTCCAATTTAGCTCAGCATGTAGCCAATGTCCGGAACTTTGGACTGGAGCCGGTAATTGCTTTGAACCGATTTATTACGGATACGGAACAGGAACTGAAAGCTGTTTTACAATGGGCGGAAGCGAATGAAGTTCGGATTGCCCGTACGAATGTATGGGAAGAAGGCGGTAAAGGCGGTATTGAACTTGCTGAAAAGGTTCTCGAAGTAATTGAACAGCCAAATACTTTCCATCATTTATATGATCTGCAAGAAACAGTGGAACAAAAATTAACGAAGATTGTACAGCAGGTTTATGGCGGTGCAGGTGTACAATTAACGGATGCTGCGAGAAAACAGTTAGCAGTCATCGAAAAAAATGGTTGGGACACTTTACCGATTTGTATGGCGAAAACACAATATTCATTATCGGATCAGCCAAGCTTAGTAGGCCGACCAACCGATTTCGTTGTGACAATTCGTGAAATTCTTCCGAAGTTAGGTGCGGGATTCCTCGTATGCTTAACAGGGGATATTATGACGATGCCGGGCTTGCCGAAACAGCCTGCAGCACTAAATATGGATGTAGCCGAAGACGGAAGTGCACTCGGATTATTTTAATATGAACAGCATATAGCAACCGACAATATTTTTGACTGAGGACAAAAACGCCGGAGCGATTAGTAAAAGTAAAAGAAACGTATTCGTTTGATAATTCATTCGAATACGTTTCTTTTATTTGCATTGGAAAATTTGTTGAAATTTACGTTCGTTCATTAAAACATGATTTGTAGAAGGTTAGTCGCAATCATAAAAGTTGCACTTAGTCCGTATGCAACCGATCCAATTAAAATTGGTGAAATAACAATTAGACCTTTACGTTGGCTATCGTTCATATTTGGTGCTACAGCTTGCATCATTCTTTGCATAATTAACACTCCTTTTTTCTGTTTTATGTTTTCTTATTGCTATTATATGATGTAAATTTGTAAAATACAAGCATTTAGTTCACATTTTAGACAAAAATTATCTCCGCATAATGAAGGATACTTGATTTTTCGTGTAAAAGTTGCTAGGGAGGGGGTTAGGGCAAGAGTAGGGAAGACGGAATTTTTTAGCAATAAACATGTCAAATAACTGAAGTCATCCTACTTCTCGTGGTAATATAATTATGTAAACTCTAAAAAGAAAATGGTGAATGTAACATGTCCGAAATAATCGTACGATGTGAACAATTAGTAAAAGAAATTTATGAAACGATGGATGCAAGCCATGATTTTCAACATATTGAGCGTGTCTATCAAAACGCTATGACAATACTTAAGTCCGAGCCTTTAGCAGATGAAAAAATCGTAAGTTTAGCTGTGTTGCTGCATGATGTCAGTGATGAAAAATATGCTGCGGATAAACAGCAGGAACAACGGATATTGGATGAACTTGATTTAACGGAAGAGGAAAAACAGCATATCCGAACAGTCATTGCAGAGGTTTCATTTAATGGGGGCAATGAACGGGATATTACAACAGTAGAATCAAAAATCGTTCGGGATGCAGACCGTTTGGATGCAATTGGTGCGGTAGGGATTGCACGTACGTTTGCATACGGTGGTGCGAAAGGGCGTAAGTTGTATGATGATGCAGAAGAAGTGCGTGTAAATATGACGAAAGAACAATATCGTAGTCAATCCACAGCGTCTGTTACTCATTTTTATGAGAAGCTTTTATTATTGAAAGATTTAATGGTAACCGCAAAAGGACGCGAAATGGCTGAAGAACGTCATGCCTTTATGGTACAATTTTTAGAGCAGTTAAAAAAAGAAAGAGACGGGATTTCATGAGTCATTTAATCGTATCAGATTTAACAAAAACAGTAGGCGATAAAACGCTATTTCAAAATATTGAATTTACCATTTATGAAGGTGAACGTGCAGGCTTAATCGGGATAAACGGAACAGGAAAATCAACTTTATTATCGATTATCGCAAAAAAACAAGATGCGGATACAGTGGAATTTGACCATCCGAATAAATACCGCATTGCCTATTTGGAACAAGACCCGCAATTTCCGCAAGATTTAACAGTTTTACAAGCGGTATTTAGCGGAGATTCACCGATATTACAGTTAAACCGTGCCTATGAAGAGGCGGTAGCAGCATTATCTCAAAATCCGCAATCTGAAAAGCTGCAAAACGAACTATTTCGTTTACAGCAGCAAATGGATACGGAAAACGCCTGGGATGTCAATGCATTGGCAAAGCAAGCGTTAACGAAGCTTGGGATCGATATGTTTGACCAGCAAGTAACAAGTCTTTCGGGTGGACAGCAAAAACGTGTTGCATTGGCAAAAGTATTAATCGAACCGGCAGATCTGTATTTACTGGACGAGCCAACGAACCATTTGGATGTTACATCGACAGAATGGCTGCAGGAAATGGTGTCACGCCTAAAAGGGGCGGTTATCTTTATTACCCATGATCGTTATTTCCTTGATGAAACCGCGACACATATATATGAATTGGCAGATAAGACGTTGTACCGCCATACAGGATCTTATGGTGATTTTCTTGAAGCACGGGCAATTCGTGAAGAAATGAATGCAGCATCACAGGCCAAATTACGAAATCGTTATCGTTCAGAACTAAAATGGATTCGTCGCGGGGCAAAAGCGCGAACTACAAAACAAAAGGCACGTATTCAGCGTTTCGAAACATTGGATGAGTCTATCGATCGTTCGAATGATCAGTCTGATCTTGAACTGGGTCTGGCAACAACACGTTTAGGAAAAAAAGTGTTGGAATCAGATGGAATTTCCAAAGCATACGGAGACCGGATCATTATTCGGGATTTTGAATTTTTACTGCAGCACGGGGACCGTATTGGCATAATCGGAGCAAATGGGTATGGAAAATCAACACTCCTTAACATGCTCGCAGGTGAAATTGAACCGGATAAAGGCGAGGTAATTGTCGGCTCAACAGTAAAACGTCTTCATTTCAAGCAGGCACTGCCAGCAATGAATGAAAATGCACGAATGATCGATTATATTCGTGAAGCTTCAAATGATATTACCGATTCTGATGGGGTTCGTTACTCTGCATCACAAATGCTCGAACGTTTTTTATTCCCGCTTAATACACACGGTACACCGATCAGCAAGTTATCAGGCGGGGAACGCAAAAGACTTCACTTGCTTCGACTATTAATGGAACAGCCAAACGTTTTGCTTTTAGATGAGCCGACGAATGATTTGGATATCGAAACATTAGGCGTTCTTGAAGATTTTATCGAAAACTTCCCTGGTGTTGTCATTACAATCAGTCACGATCGTTTCTTCCTGGATCGTATTGCGAAAAAGCTATGGATATTGGATGGAAAAGGCGGCGTTTCGGAAAGCTTGGATATCTATACTGATTATTTAGCAAAACGCGAGTCGGAACTGCAGCAGGAAGCGAAAGAAATGAAGCAGGAAAAGCCAAAAGTTGAAAAGCAAAAATCAGAAAAGAAAAAACTATCATTTAAAGAGCAGAAAGAATGGGAAACTATTGCTGACACAATTGCTCAAGTTGAAGAAAAAATTATGACGGCAGAAGACGAAATTTCTTCAGCCGGTTCGGACTTTACAAAACTTCAGCAACTAACATCCGATTTAGAAAAGCTAAACCAGGAATATGAACAATTAATCGAGCGCTGGAGCTATTTAGACGAAATTGCAAACGGATAGGAGCATAACAATGAAAATTTTATCAATTGAACCAACACCAAGTCCAAATTCAATGAAAGTAATTATCGATCAGGATTTACCATTTGGTAAAAGTTTTAATTATACGAAAGACAATATTGGTGAAGCTTCACCGGAACTGCAGGCCATCTTTGCGGTAGAAGGGGTAAAGGGCATTTATCATGTATCGAATTTCCTGGCTATTGAACGAAACGCAAAATTTGCATGGGAGAATATTTTAGCGGATATTCGCCGCGCAATTGGCGGAGAGGCGACTGAAAGCACGGAATACGAGATGAACGAACATTATGGGGAAGTAAATGTTCATGTTCAAATGTACAAAGCGATACCATTGCAGATCAAAGCATTTGACGGTGAAGGGGAAGTGCGAATAAGCGCAGGAGACCGTTTCACGACAGCTTTTAAACGTCTGCAATTCAGTGTAACTGATGAAAACTATATTTTTGAACGAAAATGGGTCGATTTCGGTGTTCGCTATGGCGATAAAGAACAAGTTGTACAAGAAGTGCTAAAAGAGGTGGATGCATTATATCCTCAAGACCGTGTTGAAACAATTGTTCAGTCGGCAAATGAGCAAGTTGTCACAGCAGCTCAAGAGCGTAAAGAAGTGACGTTAGAGCAATATGAGCAAGTTGATGATTGGCAACAACGCTTCCAGTTGCTAGATCAATTACCGGATCCGGAAGTGAAGGATATTCCATTGTTCGAAAAAGCGCTGGAAGACGAGCAAATGTCCATCCGTCGCCTAGCAACCGTTTATTTAGGAATGATTGAAGATGTTGCGGTTGTACCGGCTTTAACGAAGGCATTGAATGATAAAAGTGCAGCGGTTCGCCGTACAGCGGGCGACTGTATGAGTGATTTAGGGTTACCTGAATTTGAGCCTGCGATGATCGCTGCATTAGGTGACAAAAATAAACTTGTCCGCTGGCGTGCGGCAATGTACTTGTATGAAGTGGGTACGGAGCAGGCAATTGACGCATTAAAAACAGCGAGTGAAGATAAAGAATTCGAAGTAAAGCTGCAGGCAAAAATGGCACTTGCCCGTATTGAAGGCGGGGAAGAGGCAAAAGGTTCTGTGTGGAAACAAATGACAGAAAGCCGTAAAGCTTAAATTTTATGCTGCTAACGAAAATAATCGTTAGCAGTTTTTTATTTTAGTTAAACAATATTACACATTATTACATTATTTTTTTATCGAATGGTATAATTCGATGAAATGGTATATATTAGGAATATACTAAAGAAAGGTGGGTCCATAATGGAGGAGCTATTGTTGAAAAATCCCAGCTCATTAAGTGATGAGCGTAAAGAGGCACTGTTAGATTTACTTTACTCCGAACATTGTAATGACTCCATACTATTAAAAAGTGATGATTTTTATTTATTTTTTCATGATATTTGGTCACTTTTTGAAATTGGGGAAAAGTACGAAAGCGAAATTGTAGAAGAAGATATTAGGCTGAAAGAATGGCGAATTTTCCTGTTGGAATTTTTCTCAGCTCGAAATTTAGAAAAATTGCACTTTGAGTACTTAACGAATTCCTCTGTAAAAAAATTTTTTGTAGCACTATACATATGGAAAAAAATTAAAAAAGATTATTTTTATGATATGCGTAAAGTTTTGAAGATCGAAAAATTAAAAAATGAATATGAAAAGGAATTTGCTGATAGTCAAGATACTAGGGATATTTATCATGAAATCCATTTAAAAATTCAAAGCTATTGGTATATGAATTTATTTAAATTCAATTCCATTTATGACAGGATTCTCGAAGAAGTCCTGGAAGAAACGAAAGCGGTAGAGCTGCTTTTCGGTGACAACATATGGGAAACAATCAGCAATGATAATTTAAGGAAATTTATGAGTTATATTGAATCGAGGCACTTTTCCGAAGTTTTGTTTTGGAAATCCAAATTTCAGACAGAACAATTTTTAAAAGTTGGACTCGATCCGAACAGTACATATGTATTTTGTGTTCAAAAAGATATATCGATGAAACGTAGCCTTACTTTACAAAATGGATTGGCATTGGCCGTTTCTGAATTTTCACAAAAACATGAACACAATTTTGTTTTTTTATCATTCATAAAAGCAATCGATCAGGAAATGATTTCCCATAAAGAGACGATAGATTTTAATCATTACTTCGAGCTCGATAAATCATTCGGACTCAAAACGGAACCGATTAATTATAAAGGCGTTATCAATTATGCCTTTACGATGTTAAAGTTAGAATTATCTCATAGCAATAGCGGTAAAATCTATTTAATCTGCAATGAATTACTATTTGACGATTTTCCTAATGAAGAAGATTGGATATCAGCTGTTACACATTACAAAAAGCTGAAAAAGATTGAAATTGTCGTCATCTATATGGGCGATAAAACAAAACTTCAGCAAATATGGTTCGCAGATAAAATACTGATACCAAAACAGCTGGCTCAGTTTAAATAGAAAAAATAAACTCTAAATAGTGCGGATTCATATCGCACCTATTTAGAGTTTATTTCGGTTTATTGTGAACTACTTGTTTTTAGCTTCTTCACGGTTTGCTCAGGAGCGAAAATGGTGTACAAAATACTTCCGAAAATCAGGACAATTCCGAGCATTTGGAATAAACTTGGTCGGAATGAAAGCAATACAGCATCCAATAATATCGCTACTACAGGATCTACAAATACGAGTACCGAAACGATGACAGTAGGAAGATCTCGGACACTGTCAAAAAATAAATAGTAGACAAATCCGGTATGAATTAAGCCTGTACCAAGTATGTATAGCCAGTTTGTATTCGTTAAACCTTCAAATGCTGCAAAATCGCAAAATGGGAGCAACATTATTATCCCGGTAATCGTTTGGATATATGTTAATACATAGGATGACATACCGTGAATCGTTTTACTCGTGAACATTGTCAGTGCATAGCAAATGGCCGAAAGTAATGCCCATATAAAACCTGAATTCATAAATTGGGAGACGCTTGTAAAGCTTTCAATTCCGATAATGAGAATACTACCGAAAAAGCAAATAACGGTTGCACAAATTGCGCGTATCCCCATTTTTTCAGCCAAGAAAACCGAACCTAATATTAAGACAAAAATCGGGGCCAAATTGTAAATTGAAATGGCGATTGAAATCGACATAACTTCGAACGCTTTAAATAAAAACACCCAGTTCAATACAAGAAATACACCGCATACAACTGTTTTCATCACTTCGCTTTTATTCCAAACTTCAGTTTTGTGACCGCCTGTAATAAACCATAATCCGCCTAAAAAGAGTGTCGCACAAATACAGCGAACAAAAACGAGCTCTACTGCAGGCAAGCCGGTTTGTGTTGTAAAGAAACCGATAGAGCCGAAAATAGCCATGGAAAGAGTAAGTTTAAGCATTGAGCGTGCATTCATTTGGTGAACCTGCTTTCTTTATCCCGCAGTAACGGGTAGTAATTTATCTGCCTTGAATGCAAATCGGCAGAGGCAAAACTCCCGCATTCAGACTGTAGCAGGGCGCATAGGATAGGCGGGAGATTAACTATCCGTAAAAGCCCGATTCATTTCACTTTAGAGAAGGTGGGTACTATTCACGAATTTGACCGTTGCCGTGAATATAGTATTTCGTTGATGTTAATGCTGGTAAACCCATCGGTCCGCGAGCATGAAGCTTTTGAGTTGAAATACCGATTTCAGCACCATATCCGAATTCAAAGCCATCCGTAAAGCGTGTCGATGCATTATGATACACAGCTGCCGCATCAACCGAATTTAAAAAGATTTCAGCGTTTTGCACATTGTCGGTAATTATAGCTTCCGAATGATTGGTCCCGAACTGATTAATGTGATGCACCGCTTCCAATACATCTTCAACAACTTTTATGCTTAATGTCAGAGCCAAAAATTCTTCAGCGTAATGCTCTTCTGTTGCCTCAATTGCTTCTGGCAATACAGCACACACATTTTCGTCTCCATAGATTTTTATTTCAAGTTCATTCTGTAAGTAATGCAAAAATTCTGCACCATGACTTTGGAAAAATTCCTGATGAATTAATAAACTTTCCGCAGCATTGCATACGGATAAACGCTGTGTTTTCGCATTTTTTACAATGGATTTTGCCATCTCAAAATTAGCGAATTCGTCCAAATAAATATGGCAATTCCCGGCACCGGTTTCAAGTACAGGAACCGTCGATTCACGTACGACTAAATCAATCAGTTTTTTCCCTCCGCGCGGAATTAGCACATCCAAGTATTCCGTCAACGTAAATAAAGATTTCGCTGTTTCACGGCTTGTATCTTCGATAAGCAAAACGGAATCTTTCGGGTAGTCGACAGCTTCTAAGGCACGGTGAATCGATGCAACGAGTGCAATATTTGAGTATTTTGCAGATGAGCTGCCACGTAAAAGTACCGAATTACCGGTTTTAATTGAAAGTGTTGCTGCATCAATCGTAACATTCGGGCGTGCTTCATAGATCATGCCAATTACTCCTAATGGTACACGCTTTTTAGTAATTTGAAGGCCATTTTCTTTCGGAATTTTTTCGACTACTTCACCGACAGGATCCTCTAATTCGATTAGCTGCATGATGGCATCGCTCATCGCTTGGATGCGGTTTTCATTCAGTAAAATGCGGTCCAGTGTCGCTTGATCGAGTGCGTTTGTTTTTCCATCAGTAATATCTTTATTGTTCTCCGTCAGTAATATGTCCATATCGGCAAGGAGTTGGTGGGCAATACTTCTTAATGCTTCATTTTTTTCTTCTGTCGATTTGATATTCGTTAAATAGCTTGCCTTTTTTGCACGCTTGCCTTTTTCAACTACTTCATTTGCAATTGTTTTTGTCATACTATAACCTCCTTAAATTTTGACCCATTGATTACGGTGAATAACTTCAATCGGGTAATGCATGAGCTCTGTCGTCCGTTTACCCATCGCTTGCTCCAATTCAGCTGAAGAATAAAGAATTTCTCCGCGACCGATACATGTATGTCGGTCAAAAACTTCTACAACATCGCCTTTTTCAAATTGTCCTTCATAGGCATACACACCGGCTGGCAGTAAACTTTTTCCTCCATACTGCAATGCTTGGACCGCACCCTCATCAATAAAAATCTTTCCGGAAGATTTTGAGAGCTGGACCCACTGTTTATTTGTAGGAACATACTTTTCATTGCGTTCAAAATACGTACCGTCACCATTGTTTTCAAGGATTTCAGTTAGTTTTGTATGGCCGGACCCTGTGCCGATAAAAACTTCAACACCTGTATTAATCGCATAATTGGCTGCAGCCAGCTTTGACTGCATGCCGCCTGTACCGACTTTTGAACCTGATCCTGTCGCAAATAGAAGCATTTCTTCTGTAATTTTTTCTATGTGATCAATTCGAATGGCATTTGCGTTTGTTAATGGGTTTGCCGTATAAAGCCCGTTGACATCCGTTAATATAATCAGCTGATCTGCATGAACAAGACCACTTACTAAAGCTGAGAGCATATCATTATCGCCAAAAGTCAATTCAGCAACAGATACAGTATCATTTTCATTTATTATCGGGATGATTGAACGCTCCAATAACTCTGTTAATGTTTCATAAGCATTTCTGTAACGTTGCTTATCGTTAAAATCAGAGCGAGTCAGTAATATTTGGGCGGACGTCTCATTATATGTGGCAAATTCATCTGCATACGCTTGTATTAATATGCTTTGACCAACTGCAGCGGCCGCTTGTTTTCCTTTTAGCGTAATTGGTCGAGAAGGGTAGCCAAGCTTTTTGAAACCTGCTGCTACTGCGCCTGAAGAGACTAAAATAACTTCATGACCTGCTTGTTTCAATGTAGCAATGGCAGCAACATGATCATGAAATTTTTCATGATCAAGCTCCCCTTTATTATTGGTTAATGAACTGCTTCCGATTTTTACTACAACACGTTTTCTTTCCACCCAAAATCCTCCTCGATAAAAATATTGAATAATCCCGCTATACAATGTTGCTCATACAAGTGCTGTTACAGGATATTGACGGTTTTAACTTTTGTTTTCCCAATCAGTAAGGAATGTATATAAACTATTGATCGACTTAAATACATAAAAAAGCACAATTCAATCCTATCGATTAGGACGAAATGTGCTGTTTCCGTGGTACCACCTAAATTGAATGCCAATACTTGCATTCCACTTCATCTCATAACGCTGAGTCTGCGCCTATTTTTGTAGGAGCTGTTGAAGTAGGTTCGGCAGGTTTTGCTATGCCATTCTTTCAGCCTGTGGAATGTGCTCTCTTGTATAGCCAATTGCTACGTACTCGTCTTCAATATGCCTTTATATTTTCTAATAGCATGCATGATAGCACGTTTTTTGTCAATATCGTTAAGTCTGATTTATTTGAAAACTATGCGAAAAACTTCTTTTTGGACCTATTTACCCTTATAAAAGTGTGAATTTTACGACTATTTTCTATGTAAATGTGATTTTTCATGATAAATCCGTACTTTGTTTCTTTCTCAGCTATTTTTTAAATTTGTAGTACCTAGGAATAATCAGTTGTGCACAGCTTAAAGGATTTGGAAAAATGCAGGATGTAGAACAGATTATTTTTGACAATGAAACATTAATAAAAAAAGTCATCTATAAACTGAAAATTTATCGAGATTTGGATGAATACATGCAAGTAGGGAGGATAGCTTTATGGCAGGCATTGCAGAAATTCGATGATACTAAAGGGGATTTTACGATGTTTGCTTACATGACTGTAAAATATGCTATCATTCGAGCACTATCCAAAGCGAATCACGTCACGGAGCATGAACTAGCGGTGGAAGAAGACGTAATTATCGTTAATTCGCAGCAACACAATATGGTTACATCAAGTTTGGAATGGCCGGAATGGTTTGAGGAATTAAATAAAGATGAGCAATTTCTGTTAATCGGTTTGTATGAAAAAGAGCTTTCGTTAAAGGAGATTGCTGACAAGTATAAGCTGAGTTATGAAACAATAAAGAAAAGACATCAACGATTACTGACTAAGTTAAGGGGTTTGTTAATATAGATTTTTTGGGATAAAAAAAGTGGAAGCTTATTAAGTTTCCACTTTGTAATATCTTATTGAATTGTATTCAAAAACTCTGTTCGCTGCTCTTCGGATTGCTGTTCGCCATTAACAAGCATTGCCCCAATACGGTAATCTGTTTGTTCTTTTTCGACAACATACTGTAAATTAACAGGCTGTACTTTGTTATCGATTTTACATTTACCTTTAAATTCCACAACATGCTCCATCATTTTTGTTTGGAAATATTCCCAGCGGCTTTCTTCACAATAGTTTTTGAGGGCTTCTTCTATTGTAATATCGCTATTTTCCATGACGGGTGTAGCATGAACATATGTAATGTAGTCATTATCTGTTACGGCTTTTTGTGGACCGAAAAAGTAAAAAAATACACCAATTACCCCGATTGGTATGATCCATAATATCGTCCGCTTTCTTTTCTCCATGAAATAAATCCCCCTTTTTGTATCATTAGTATAACATTGGAATGTTAATATTTTCTACATTGGGATAATAATTATCTCGAAAGAGGGATAGTGTTAACATGCAGCTCGCGGAAGCAATTACGATCAGTCTAATATGAATATAAGTAAATCTGACAGTTAATCCAAGGATTATCGCAAACTTTATAGAATATTAATAAATAAATAGAAAACTTGCTGGCAATAATAAATACTCTTCATAAACTGAAAGGAGTACACAAATGAAAATGAGACAAATAATTGCGATGGGCGGCGGGGGCTTTTCAATGGAACCTGATAATCCGTTATTGGATCGTTATATTTTAAAACAGGCGGGAACGGAAAAGCCGAAAATCTGTTTTCTTCCTACAGCTAGCGGAGATTCTGAACAATATATATCCAGGTTCTATAATTTTTTTAATAAACAAAATTGCGACCCATCACACTTATCTCTATTTAACCCGCCATCTCGGGATTTGGAAAAATTTATTCTAGAGAAAGACATTTTATATGTTGGTGGGGGGAACACGAAAAACCTTTTAGCTTTGTGGAAGGATTGGGAATTAGACAGTATTTTAAGAAAAACTTGGGAGGAGGGGGTTATTTTAGCCGGGTTAAGTGCAGGGGCAATCTGTTGGTTTGAACAGGGAGTGACAGACTCCTTTGGGGATGGACTTGAACCAATAACCTGTTTGGGATTGTTAGATGGGAGTAATTGCCCGCATTACGATGGAGAAACGGAAAGAAGGCCTGCATATCATAAACTGATTGAGTCCAATAAAATACAATCAGGAATTGCTGTTGATGATGGTGTTGCGATTCATTATAAAGGGAAGGAAATTCATAAAATTGTAAGTTCCAGACCTGATGCTAAGGCGTACAGTGTGTTTTTGGAAAAGGATATAATTGAGAGGGAACTCCCAGCACAATATTTGGGGACGTAATAGTTTAATGTAGACCAGTCAATAAAATTTCGGAAAAGTGAGTTGTTAAACATGTTTTTCGTACAAATGTCCGGATTCCCGGGATCCGGCAAGTCGACGCTTTCTCGACAAATTGCCAAGAGAACAGGGGCAGTTATAATAGATCATGACATTGTAAAATCTTCGTTATTAACGTCATTTGAGGAAATATCAATAGAGAAAAAACTTGTTGGTAAGGTTGCTTATAATATGGATTGGTCTTTAGTGGAATTTCATTTATCACAAGGACAAAATGTCGTTTTAGACAGTCCTTGCCTTTATCAGGAAATGGTGGATCGAGGCATATGGTTGTCAAAAAAGTATAATGCCACGTACAAGTATGTAGAGTGTTATCTGAATGATTTTCAGGAAATTAATAATAGATTAAAAAGCCGAAATAGAATGGTTAGTCAAATTGAAGCGGCCAGCTCTGAAGAAATATTTAAATTTACCATTGAAAATAGTAAGAAACCAAAAGAAGGTTCATATATCGTTGTAGATACTAAAGAACCTTTAGAGAAATACATAGATCAGGTAATTGGTTTCATCAAGGAGTAAGCCATACTGAAATCTCATTGTGGAGGTGCTGTATTGAAACTCGTTAGTTCGAAAATTGGAATATTAATTTTGTTTAGTGTTGCTCTTTTATCTGCCTGCATACAAAAAGACTATGTGTTTTTTGGTGAAAGTGAAAATTGGAGAGTCCAATATACAGTGACAGATGATAGTGGCTGCAATTCTACTAAAGGCTATATAAAATACCTAGGTAACGATCCGATGCCAGAGCAGTTGGAGTTTAATGTTGATAAGATAGAAGGGGCCTCCATTTCTTTAGATGAAAATGGCATGTTTTTTCTGCCTTATGGCTGTTCGAATGCAACAGAAGGATCAGAGCTTAAAGCGACTATAAAGTGGGATACTCAATCGGAAACAATCCAATTACCTTTAAAATGATTGTTATAATAAATGCCTTATCAAGTAGAGAAATAGCGTTTTAACATTGTATTTAAGTAGGAGGCACTGATTTGAGACAATCAACATATTTAATTGGGATAGTACTGTTGGGTTTATCCATCATAATAGCTGCTTTTATAGTAAGTAATACAGCTTCGAACACAACTAATATCGGTGAAGGTTCAGAAAGTGCCATCAGTTCAATACCTGATTTAATGACAATAACCCAGCTTGCTGAATATTTTCAAATAAGCGAACAATCAATTGAAATTATTATTTCGCATGATGATTGGCAAAGGGAGGGATTGAGCAGCTATGACACTTATCAGTTTATCCCGTACCTTTTGCTCGATAATCAGAAAAGATTCATTAAAACAGAAATAGATGCATGGTTAAAATACAGAAATGATAACAAGTTAAATTATGATTAAAGAATGATGAGTTTTAAGAAGAGAAAAGTAAAACCACCCCGAAAGTTAAATGTTCGATGCTAACTTTCGGGGTGTTATCTTTTAAATGGAGTTGATTACTTTGTATTTGTAAACTTGAAGCTTGTCTTTCGCTCCTTCTCATCCCAAATGAGGTGGGCGTTGAACACCTTACCGCCTTTTTTAAATCCTTTAATTAAGTCTGTTTCACCGTCTGCTAATAATTTCTTCAGATTCGTTTGCGTAATTGTTTTTCCGAGTATTTTTTTGGAAACCGAAAATTTACAGCTGGCTTTTTTATAATTCGAACAGCCGTAAAAAGTACCGTGATCGACGATGGAACCATCACAAAGAATGCATTTCCCGACAACTGTTTTTTCTTTCTTATACTTTTTAGTATAGGGATTGTTTTCGGTGATTTTCTCCACATCGTTTTGATTGAATGCCCATTCTTTTTCCCGCTCGCCGGCATCTACTATCAATTTATCTGCCAGTTTTTTTACCTGTTCCATAAATACTTGTGGAGAAGCGTTCCCTTCACCAATTTCAGAAAGGCGTTGCTCCCATTTAGCTGTCATTGATGCGGACGTTAAAATGCTTTCACCTAGTGCCTCAATGAGCAGCATTCCTTTCGTCGTTGCAAACACTTGGTTTTTCCTCACTTCGATATAATTCCGGTCTTTCAATGTCCCGATAATTCCGGCGCGTGTAGCTTCCGTACCTAATCCTTCTGTTTTCGATAAAACCTTTTCCAGTTCCGCATCTTCCAAATGTTTGCCTGCAGTTTTCATGACTGTAATTAAATTACCTTCCGAATAGCGGTTAGGCGGCTGGGTTTCACCTTTCTTCACATTCGTTTTTACAACGGTCCCTTGCTCATTTTCCTGAAGAAGGGGGAGCAGTTCATCTTTGTCAGCACTATCTTTTGAATGATGTATCACTTTGCGCCAACCTTCCTCCAGCAGCACTTTCCCTTTGGAAATGAATTCCGCGCGTTTATCGACAAGCGAGTGAATTGTTGTATAGGAGAATACGGCATTATTATAATGGGCCGCAATAACTTGCCTTGCTACTAAATCATAAATTTTTGCTTCCTCGGCACTGAGCTTTGACATATTCGGTACTTGCTCAGTAATAATAATGGCATGGTGGTCGGTTACCTTTTTTTCATTTACAAATCTTCTGTTGTTCATAAGTGAAGTTGAAGGCGGCGGTAACAGATTTTTATATTGCTCCAACTTGCTTAACTGTCCAAGAATCGCCGGTAAAGTTTTCGCTTCCTCGTTCGTCAAAAATTGTGAATCCGATCTTGGGTAGGAAACGACACCTTTCAAATAAAGCTTCTGCAAAATATCGAGCGTCATTTGCGGTGAAAATTTAAAAGCTTTGTTGGCTGTTGCCTGTAGTGCAGACAAATTGAACAAAAGGGGCGGTGCATATTCCTTCTTTTCTTTTTTGATATTTGTAATTTCCACATTTTTATTGATGCAAAAATTGGCTGCAGCAATTGCCTGGCGTTCCTCGAGAAGCCTTGTTACGTTGTTTTTATGCCATTTTGCTTTTAATATTTTGCCGTTAAAATTAAATTCTGCTTCCACTTCCCAAAATGGTTCAGGTTTAAAGTTCGCAATTTCATGCTCCCGTTTTACGATGAGCGCTAATGTCGGTGTTTGTACTCTCCCAATGGAGAAAACATCTTTTACCCCATTACGTTTAAGGAGCACCGTGTACAATCTGGATGTATTAATTCCGATTAGCCAATCTGCACAAGAGCGGCTTAATGCTTCAAAATAAATATTCCTCGTTTTTTCTTCCGGCAATAAGTTTGCAAATCCGTTTTTCACCGCATTTTCAGTTAAGGAAGATATCCATAATCGTTTCATCGGTTTATTCACACCGCAAACTTTTAAAATAGTACGTATAATGAGTTCGCCTTCGCGCCCAGCATCCCCGCCAATTATAACTTCCCGAATATCCGGCCTTTTCACGAGTGTTTTTATAATATTGAACTGCTTATATTTTGTTTTTGTTACTTTATATTCAAAACGATCTGGAATGATCGGCAATGTTTCCAACGTCCATTTCTTCCATGAAGCGTTGTATTCTTCCGGGGCTTTCAATTCACAAAGGTGACCGATTGCCCATGTAATAAGAGCTCCTTCCGGAAAGTATGTGTTTGGCTTAACTTCAAAATAACCAGCCTTTTTAGTGAATGAAAATGGGGCAGCCAACTTTGCTGCCTGATCTGGTTTTTCTGCAATTACTATTTTCATATATCCTTCTCCTACTAATAATAATTACAACTCCTATTGTAATAATTATAGATTAATTTACAGCCGAATGGGGGAACAAACATTTATTCATTACAATGGATTGTCGGGAAGGTTGTTTAACTATTTTGTCACTTCATTTGCCTAACACGGTACAATTATTTTTTTATTGTAAAAATGCTATAAAATTGAACAAATAAATATCATTTTTTATAAAAATCTCATATAATATATTGACAAAATGACGAATTATTCGTATTTTGACTAAATAGATTAATGAATTTACTGAATAGTCTTGACTGAAATAGGATAAATTTGTACACTGTGTAAAGTCAAATGTTTTTTCGGTGAGTACAAATATCAATTTTGAGAGTAAGGATATGATGAGATGATAGTATGTAAATTTGGCGGCACATCTGTCGCGAGTGCAGAACAAATCAAAAAAGTAGCAAGCATTGTGAAGTCTAATCCTGAAAGAAAGATTGTCGCTGTTTCTGCGCCTGGTAAGCGTTCAAGTGATGATATTAAAGTGACGGATTTATTAATAGATTTAGCAAACACCGTGATTAATAAAGGCGATGTTGAATCAAAAATTAAGGCTGTAGTAAATCGTTACCGAAATATCGCTGAAGATCTTGGTTTAGACAATACAATTTCAGATATTATTGAACAGGATATACGCGGGCGTGTGACAGAAAATTGGTCAGACAAAGACTTATTCTTAGATAATATAAAAGCTAGCGGTGAAGATAACAACGCAAAACTGATTGCGTGTTATTTTAATGCAATTGGCATGCCGGCAAAATATGTAAGTCCAAAAGATAAGTTAATTTTAAATGACTTCCCGGAACGTACGTATGCACTTCCAGAAGCATACGTAAACTTAAGTGTATTGAAAAATACAGAGGAGATTATTATTTTCCCTGGATTCTTCGGTTATACAAAAGCAGGCGTATTACGTACATTTGACCGTGGTGGATCGGATATTACAGGTTCAATTTTAGCATCTGCCGTTGGGGCAAAGCTTTATGAGAACTTTACGGATGTGGACTGTGTGTTCGCTGCAAATCCTAAAGTCGTTAATGATCCAGTAGATATTAAAGAAATTACGTATCGCGAAATGCGTGAATTATCGTATGCCGGTTTTTCCGTATTCCATGATGAAGCGCTAATGCCGGTTTATAAACAAGGTATTCCGGTCAATATTAAAAACACAAATAACCCTTCTGCATCCGGGACGTTAATTTTACCAACTCGTCCGGCAACAAATCGTCCGGTTACAGGGATCTCGGCGGATAGTGGTTTTTCAATTCTATATGTATCAAAATATTTAATGAATCGAGAAGTTGGCTTTGGCCGCAAGCTTCTTCAAATTATTGAAGAAGAAAACATTTCTTATGAGCATACACCATCTGGTTTAGACGATATTTCAGTAATTATGCGTTCAAGCCAGCTGACACCTGAAATTGAAGAGCGTATCGTAAAACGTGTAAAGACAGAATTATGTGCAGATGACGTTCAATTCAGCCATAACTTTTCAATGATTGTCATCGTAGGAGAAGGCATGCGCCATAATACTGGTCTGGCAGCACGTGCTGCAACTGCTATTTCTGCAACAGGTGCGAATATTGAAATGATTAATCAAGGTTCATCGGAAGTTAGCCTTGTGTTTGGTGTTCGTTCGGAATTTGAAGATCAAATCTTAAAGGGACTTTATGAAGAGTTTTTTGCAACAATTACTTCGTTTTAGATAATATTTAGTCGAATCCATGTTGGGTTCGGCTTTTTTCTTTGGAATTTTGGGTAATGTAATAAAAAAGCCATAGAATAGAGGGATAAGTACATAAATATAAGGGGGAGACAATATGAAAATAGAAATTTTTTCCGATTTCGCTTGTCCGTTTTGTTATATCGCGAAAACGAAATTATTCCAAGCAATTAACCAGTTAAATTTAGGCGAGGAAACAGAAGTCGTTTACAGGGCATTTGAACTAAATCCTGCAGCTTCAAAGTCGGAAACGATATCTTATGTCGACACAATCTTTAAAAAGAAAAACAATGATCTTCGTAAAACGGAAGAATTTATGGAAGCGTTGGAGATGCATGCACAGGAAGCAGGAGTCAAATTCAACTTGGATAAGGTAGTGCTGGCCAATACAAAAAATGCTCATCGTTTATCTAAGCTCGCAAAGCTCTATGAAAAAGAACTGGAGTTTGTAGATAGTGTAATGGAATATTTTTTTTCAGAAGGTCTTAATTTAAATGACACGGAGGCACTGTTAGGCATTTGCGAACAGATTGGCATTGACGGGAACATGGCACAGAAAATAATAAACGAACAACAATTCACTGAAGAGTTATTGCTGGATCGATATGATGCACGGCAGCTGCAAATATCGAGTGTACCTTTTTTCATTTTTGAAGACCATTACGGAATCAGAGGGGTGGAGCCAATAGAAGTATTTACAGCTACATTGCTTCAAACAAAGGAATATATAAAGAAAAACCAAAAATAGAGATAGAATTTACTAGTCGGAGGAAGTCTTGTGGATAGAATTAAACGAGTTATTAAACTGATTTTCAGAAATCTATATTATTATCGGGTCGATTATATACGGACGTTTGCGATACTACGGATTGTGCAGGCATTTATTCTATTGCCGCTCATTTGGCTGATAACAGCGATTGTCATGGATATCACAGGGGTGCAGGTAATTACGCAAGACAGTATCCTTTATTTACTGACACATCCGTTTGCTTTATTTGGAATAGGGATCATTCTATTTATCGGAATAGTATTCATCTATTATGAATTAGGATTTTTAATACTACTTGCATACTATCAGCAGCGTGCCATTCCATATACATGGAAAGAGCTCTTAAAACGATTAAATCAGAAGGTTGTTTATTTTATCAGTTTGCAGACCTTACTGATTGTCGTATACCTACTATTATTAATCCCGCTTATTTCATCATTATTACCAGTTTCATTGATCCAAAATATAAATGTACCAAGCTTTATTATAGATGAACTTTTAAACTCTCGTAATGGCACGATTTTATATGTTGTGCTAATAATTATATTGAGTTTTATAGGCTTACGCTTTATTTTTACTTGGCCATTTTTTACGGTTTACCAAGAAGTTACAATATTTAAAGCATTAAAGATGAGCTGGCAGTTTTCGAAAAGAAAACTACTTGAGACGGTCGGAATGATCGGACTTATTGTTATCGTCAATTTAACGCTTTTATTGTTCGCCTTATTCATAATATTGACACCGCTATTTATCATTGAAAGTTTCAAACCGAGCTGGGGACTTGTAACCGCAAGCTTTACGTTGACACTTGCACAGGGCGTCATCATTCTGTTTTTTACAATATTGCAAGTTTTCTTTACTCAGTTACTCGTAATGGTAGCATTTCAGTTAACACGCCATAAACCGTTAATTGTTCAGGAAGAACCATTTAGAGAAACAATACGTCAATGGACCTTTATTATTGTCGTATTCGCGTTTTTCCTTATGAGCGGTTTTAATTTGATCAATTTGGAAAAAACGATTTACGAGCCGGAAACAAACATCGTATCCCATCGAGGATTTATGGATGGTGGTGTGGAAAACACAGTGAAGGCGATTGAAGCGGCAAAAGAAGCAGAAGCGGATTTAGTGGAAATCGATATTCAGCAAACGAAGGATGGGGAGTTTGTTGTTTATCATGATAAAACTTTATCACGTTTGGCAGGCGAAGATGATATTGTCTATGATTTAACGCTGAATGAATTAGTCACAACAACTGTTTTGGCGGATGGGTTCAGCGACACAATCGCTTCATTTGAGGAAGTGCTTGAAATGAGTCGTGATTTAAATATAAAATTGCTTATTGAGCTGAAAACACATGGTTTTGAAACAGAAGACTTTCTACAGCGCTTTGTTGATCAGCTTGATGAATATGATGCCTTGGATTATCATTATGTTCAATCACCTGATTTACCGACAATGGAATTGCTGGAAGAACTGGAACCCCGGATTCATACCGGTCATGTATATTCTATCGCATATGGTAAGTTACCTGAATCAAACGCCGACTTTATTTCGGTAGAGCAGTCCTTTGCGACGAAGAATATTCAGAAGCAGGTTGAAGAGCGCGATATGGAGTTGTTTGTCTGGACGATTAATGATGAGTCGGATATGCAGAAATTTTATGAGAAAAATGTAAATGGCGTCATTACTGACCATCCGGATGAGGCACTTTCTAAACGTGAAAAATTTGATGAAAAGCAAAATTTTTTACAACGGATACTCAATAAAATTAAGATTATTTATTAAGGGGAAATCAATGCAGACTTATACGTACGAAGTATTAGGGAATATAAAATCCACGGAACAGCAGCCAGTTTACAATGAAGCGGGGGAGCAGATCCTGAAGGTTCAACGTATTTATGATAACGGATTGAAAAAACTGCTGGACGGCTATTTCGATCACCGCTATTTTTTGAAATACGCGGTGCTTCGTAATGATGGACAATCATTGTTCGAAGTGAAAAAGATTTTCAGACGCGGGAAAGTGTGGTTTGAAGGGAAAGATCTTGTTCTAAACGAAAAATATATCATTAATTATGAAAACTGGCGTATAGGCGTTCCTGAACTTTTTATTTCAAGCGACAAATTTAAAATGAAAATTGATAAAGAAATGGAAGACTGGTCCAACTTTATAATAGATGACGAGGTTATCGCAAGGTGGCTTGCTGTTTATAATGAACAATCGGATATGTTTTCAGTTAAGCTAGTTGTTTGGGATGAAGCACCGGTACAGGACCCGGCGTTTTACATTGCCATTGCGCAGGCGACACTATTTATAGGGGTATAGGAGAGTAATAAGATGAATGTTGTATTTGTATTAACAGAAACGGCTGAAGAAGTATTGCAAATGGTCAGTAACGATGTTGCGGGACTGCTCGCTGCTGTAAAAGGAGAAAGTGTTTCGTTCCCGTTTGGCAGCTATCAGTATGACAGCCACACATTGGATCATTATTTACTGGAAAATGGTACATACCAGCAAGAGCTTGTCATTTATTTAAAGCCAGAGCAGAAAAATAATGAAACGATTTTGCCATTACCAAAAATGCAGGATTAACGTAGCTAATTTGCATCAATTATATATACGGTTTACCTAAATAAAGGAAATTAAATTCACTTGTCGAATGTAATTGTTGAATACATGTTGGCAGGTGAATTTTTTTGCGGCAGCTAAATTTATTTGATCTGGAATTTGAACAGCAACAGCCGAAGTTTCAATTGATGGATACTGTGAAGGTAATCTTAATCGATGAACAACTGGATAGTGAAACCTATCATTATCGCAAATTTTATGAAGCCCATATTATCAATAAAGTAGGGGAAATTACGAACATCCATATAAGTACAGCTGGAATCATTACCTATGAAGTGGATATTTACGGAGCAAAATATTATTTGCTTGAAGAGGAACTTATTTAAATAATAAATATGTGAATGGAAAAATCCCGAGTACTTAAAGTGGTACTCGGGATTTCCTATTTATTTTTCCGTTCAAGTTTCATACCGATAATACGGATGACGATGCCGATTAGGATAAATATCCATCCGATGCCGATAAATACATAATTCAATGTTTGGTTAGTGTTAGGTAGGATGCCAAACAAACCTAAACAAACGACTATAATGCCGGAAAATGATACAAACATTCCTGCTGTTACAATATTCACGAACTTCACCTCTGAAAGATTCTATCATGACTCACAATCGAACACAATCTCTCCATCGATTGTTGGGTAAAAAGGAATAATTTAATTAAATAAACAATATATTGAAACTATTGCCAATAATTAGGCGTATAATAAGGAGAACATAAAAGGAGGAATTGAAATGAAAAAATGGACAACCGCTTTAGGCATGTCGATTGTTTCTCTAGGATTGCTTGCCAGTCCTGCTCTTGCAGAGGCATCTGTTAACCCGAAAGAAGAAAGGGTACCCATCTATGTGGCGATGACAGATGAAAGTGTAACAAAAGAACAGCTGATTCAAATTTTAAAGACGAAATTACCGGAGATGTTTGCTGGATACTCCAACAGTGATTTCCAAATGACATCGATGAGTTATCATTATGCCGATGATTTGACAACGCGCTACGAGTTAACATTCCAGAAAAAAGTAAATAAACAAATGGAAGGCGGCAGTGTCTCCTTTAGATCGGACAACCTTGAAATAGAGCATTTATATTTCACTCCTGCTAATTTGAAGGATGCTTTATTCCCTGGAAAAATAACGGAAGAACAAGGACTTAAAATTGCGGAGGATTTCGTTAAAAAGGTTGCTTCATCATCCAATTACGTATTATCTAATGAAACACCTAGTTACTTTAGCGGCTTAATTACGGAACCGATTACGTACACATACAGCTTCAGCTCAACTGAAAAAAATATTCCGATCCAGGATCAGTCGATTGTAGTGAGTGTACTTGGCGATGGGAAAATCCAGTATTTCACACAGATAAGTCCAGATCAAAAACGGATGTCATTTGAAGAGGCGACAAATGTTGTTTCAAAAGAAGACGCTTTAGAAAAGATGAAGGATCAATTAAATTTAACATTGCAATATTCGATTGATTATTTGTCAACATCTTCTAAACCTTCTGTAAAACTTGTATACTTGCCAGCGCCAAATGTAGTTGGATTGCATGCAACATCGAATAAATGGGCTACAACAACGGGTAAAATGGATTCTTTAAATAACAAGTTAGCTCTACAACCGCTTGCTCCTAAGCAATTAAAAGCCCCATCACCAATTACAATTGACGATGCAAAGGATATTGCAAAACAGTTAGTAGAAAGCCAGGGAAACACAACTAAATTCACGATCGACCATGCTTATGAACATGAAATGAACGACCAAGCCGTAATCAGTGTTTCTTATTCGTACCGTTACCGAAACGGCTCATTCGGTTCTTCGATCGAATTCAATAAAAATACAGGGGAACTTATCTCTTACTCTGACTTCTATAGTCCAATGCCGTTTGAAGATGATGAAACGGAAAACACAGTACCGAGACTGGATAAAGATAAAGTCCTAGCAGCAGCGGAAAAGTATGTGAAGGAACTTGCTCCTACATCCGTACATGAATATGCAAAGGCAAATACAGATCCGGTTTATGATAAAGAATCGAAAGTGCACTATGTGAATTTCCCTCGAATTAAAAATGGACTGATTGTAAATGGTGACAGTCTATCGGTGACAATTGATGATGAAGGGAAATTAAAATCATTCTACCGCTATCCATTAGATATTGAGGAATGGCCGGATGCTTCTGCATCAGTTTCAAGCGAAGAGGCGAAGAAACTGTTTGCTGATGCACTGGATGTTAAGCTTGTTTACCATAGACTGCAAAATGAAGATGGGAAATATGAGCTTGTTTATGTGCCAACAGTTAATGGGCAAGAGTACTACCAGATTGATGCCAACAGTGGCGAGATTGTCAGCCCATATGCACGAACTGAAAAAGCGAAAGTTACTCATCCGACTGCTGAAAAGGAACTGAACTATTTAATCCAGGCAGGCGCAATTGAAGTAAAGGATCCGAAAACTTTCAATGCGGATACGGCCATTTCGCAAGGTCAGGCGCTGCAAACTATTATTAAATCGATCACTTATTTCTATGAGGATTATTATGCATATCGCCAGGAGCAGCCGCCAGTATCGTTCGAAGAAATCAATCCAGATCACCCATACTATAATGTAGTGGAAACAGCCACACGTTTAGGTATTTTAAATCCTCTCGAAGATGAATTGAACATCGACCAAAAAGTGACAAATGAGCAATTAGCCGTTTGGTACATCCGTGCACTTGGACTTGAACAAGCAGCAAAGCATCGGGATATTTATCAGTTAACGATTAAAGATGCGGCTGATGTCGATCCGGAAAAAATCGGATATGTGGCGATTTCCCATGTGTTAGGACTACAAGGTGCGGAACAATCGATGTTCTTACCAAAAAAGGAAGTAACATATGCACAGCTGGCTAAATCTATTATTGAACTTGCTTACGAAATTGCAGAAAAGCGAAATAGTGGTTCGTATTACTACTAAGCCCTTTTATAATTTTTAAACTCGTGAAGTTTTAAAGACTTCACGGGTTTTTTATATTTTTTTCAAAAAATAAGGAATATATGTTCTGTTTTATGCAATAGTTAGTGGTTTAACTGTACCGACTTGTGATAAAATAATTTAAAGTGCTAAACTGAAAAAAATCGCGAAAATTTTTTTGAAACGTTGTAAGATAGTACAAGTAACGAATCAATAATGGAAGTTGGGAAAAGAATGCAAAAAAATAAATACCGAATTCATAGTAATGTTCTTTTTGAAATTGCGCAAAGCCGTTCATTCACAGAAAAGGATAATATCGAAGAACGCTTTGATGAAGAGGGAAAAATTAAATTGTTAAGTGACCGTGCTGGAGCGGACTTATCACTTTCTATTGTAAAAACTGAAGATGGGATCGCTTATTCGGTGAAATGGGACGACTCTGAAGAAGTTTTCAAAGGTTGGAACATGGCATGGGAAGAATTTATTTGGTGCTTAGGTGTTGTCAACAAACCACTTGAAGAAGCGGCAAAAAAAGCAGCTGAAGAAGCAAAACGTCGTGCAGCTGAAGAAGCATTGCTTGCAGAAGAAAATGCAGAGCTTGATGAAGCTGTAGCAGAAGAAGCTTCAACTGAAGAATCATCTAAATAATAATGGGAAACGCCTTCGCAAAATATTGCGGAAGGCGTTTTTTCGATTATGCAGTGCAAGCTAATAGTTACCGACAACAAAAAAACATCCAGCTCCTTATTCGGAAGAACTGGATGTTTTTTTCATGCCTATTTATCTGAACTAACAATCGCATAGCGTTCCCATTTTCGACTGCGCCAGCGGAAAATAACGAGCACTGCACGGATCCATTCATCACATGCAATAGCCAGCCATACACCGACAAGTCCTAAGTCCAGAACGAAGACGAATAAATAACCTAGCGATAAACCGATGACAATCATGGAAACAAATCCAATACGGACTGGGTAAGCGGCATCCCCAGAAGCACGCAATGAGTTAATGATTGTAATGTTAATCGTACGTCCTGTCTCCAGGAAAATACTTAATAACAGTACACTTGCCCCGATTTTAATAATTTCTTCGTTATCAGTAAAGAGGCCCATGAACGGTTCTCTGAAGAGGATGATGATGACGACCATTGACAATGTAAAAATTAACGCCGATTTCACACCAAACCATACTTTATTATAGGCAAGTTCTTTCTCGCCTGCCCCGACATACCGGCCGACCAAAATAGCTGTTGCCATCCCGATAGCCATTGCGAAAAGATAAGTAAACATCGAGATATTCACAGCATACTGACGGGCTGACAATGCCTCAGCTCCTATAAATGTTACATAATAGAGAAGGACGATTTGATTTGTCTGGTAGAGCACCTGCTCAAGCGCAGATGGAATCCCGATTTTCAATATTTTGGAAATATAGTTTTTGGACAATCTATAATAATCTGCCCATTCGATACGAACTTCTAACGCCTGGTATAAAAGCCAGAAAAATACAGCGGCAGCGAGCACACGACTAATAACAGAAGATATCGCTGCACCTTCCACACCAAGTTCCGGCATTCCGAATTTACCAAAGATTAAAATATAGTTTAAAACAACGTGCACAATATTCATTGCAAGCGACACATACATCGTTTGTTTCGTCCAGCCTTGCACACGAATAATTGAAGACATGGAAGTAATTAAAGCCTGAACGAATATAAATCCTCCGACTATGACTAAATAGCTTTGCGCTGCTTCCAATACAGCACCTTGCAAATTCATCATCTTCATTAAAAAATCGGAAAACAAAATAAATAACCCGCTGATAGCTAACCCGACGAGTAGATTGAGTGTTACCGATAATGCTGCGATTTGTGATGCTTCTGCAATTAGGCGAGATCCTAAATATTGCGAAACAACAATGGAAGCACCTGTACCGATTACCCCCAAAATTAAAATTGCTATTTGTATATATTGATTGGCCGTTCCTACGCCTGCTACTGCATCATCCGATACAGCACTTAACATAAATGTATCCGCTAACCCCATCAGCATAAATAGGAACAATTCTAAAAATAATGGCCAAGTTAACTTAAATAAACTTAATTCCTTCGTGCTTTTTTCCAATCAGTTCACTCTTTCTATTGTTTAAATCAAAACAAAAAATATATTAGCATAAATTGTTACTGTAGGATAGTTTTTTACTCATAGGTTTAAAAAGGATAAAAAGTCATGAGTGAATTGTAAAAAAATAGGGCATATTTAGTTGGACTATTAATTTAATTCAGATATTTGTAATATGTTCTCGACATAATTCGACTTTTTGTTATCGAATTGTAATATAGCCGGAATGAAGTTGTCATCTTACTGAAATATTGAAAGGTTATGCTAGTTCATGTTGAATCAAAAAGATTTTTCACGACACTTTTTCTGGAGGGAAATATTCAAGTATGATCAAGAAAGTAGTAGCATTTATTGCGGTTATGGTCGCAAGCACATTTATTTTTGTAGGAACGTCAGAAGCAGCTTCACATACAATTAAAAAAGGCGAGAATTTAACAATGCTTGCGAAGAAATATGATACATCAGTAAAAGAACTCATGGCATTGAATGATTTAAAGACAACAAAAGTAAAAATTAAACAAGTCCTTAAATTACCAAGCCATATTAAAAATAAACCTGCTGTAAAGAAAACAACAACAAAAAAATCTGCTACACATCCATCTAATGTAAAAAAGACAATTAAAATGTCAGCAACAGCCTACACTGCTAGTTGCAAAGGCTGTTCAGGAATTACGAAAACAGGTTTAAACTTACGTAAAAACCCTAGTTTGAAGGTCATTGCAGTTGACCCGAAAATCATTCCACTTGGCTCTAAAGTTTGGGTGGAAGGCTATGGAATTGCAGTTGCAGGTGATATTGGCAGTGCCATTAAAGGAAAGAAAATCGATCTCTTTATGAGTAAAAAATCAACAGCTAAAAATTGGGGAAGAAAAACAGTCACTGTTAAAATTTTAAAATCATAAACAAGCCTATTGCGAAGAATCTTTTACTTCTCGCAATAGGTTTTTTTCATTTTAAGTTATAATAAAAAAAGATTTTGCGGAAGGAATGAATCAAAAATGTTTTTTTATGAGACAACTTGCCGATATTGCCGGAAGCCATTCAAATTAATGGAAGGCACTAAAAAATATCAGCAATTTAAGGTGAAT
Source organism: Solibacillus isronensis (assembly GCF_900168685.1). Classification (NCBI taxonomy): domain Bacteria; kingdom Bacillati; phylum Bacillota; class Bacilli; order Caryophanales; family Caryophanaceae; genus Solibacillus; species Solibacillus isronensis. The sequence continues at coordinate 1,070,939 of NZ_FVZN01000014.1, forward strand.
CGACAAGCGAGCATAAGTTGTGATGATTGTGAACGACGGATTGAAGCAGATTCAAGAAAGTATTTGTTTAATCGTGATTAGGGTGTACCCATCATTTTTCTTATTTGCCGAAGTTCGCGAATTAATTTATCAATTTCATTTTACATTTGCTTAAAATTAGATTCATTACCGTTACCATTGGATGTTTGCTGGCCGTTTTGTTCCTCAATCAGCTTTAGCGCAATACCGGCAGAAATCATAGACAGTACATCGCCAATCGTCGTAACTGCAGCGCCTGCATATGCAAGCCTGGCGGAGATTACTTCCAAAGACGATGTAGCATCCATATCATTTTTCAATTGCATTCCTCCTATTCTTAGGCAGATCCCTTACATTATGTATATACGCTTGAAAAATTTTCATTACAGGTTTCACTGCGTTTAGTAACGAAATAAAAGGAGTTGGTTAGTCATGGATGGCAAAAAGGTAGAAATTGAATGTAGAAATTGTCATGAACGAATGACAATAGATTTTTCTACAGATAGTTTTTCATCGCAAATACAAATATTGAACGGGAAAAAACAACAGAAAAGAACATATATTAAGGAGTGCCCGAATTGCCATACTGTCAACTCTGTCACGAGCGATAAAAAAGAGGAGTGGGGCAATCGGAAAGGACCGAATATTAAACTATTTATGTTTTCCGGATTATTTGGCTGCTTAGGATTTATCGTTGTTGGTGTCCTTTTACTTTATTTTGCGTTTCAAGGTTTCGATTTTGTGGTAGATTGGTTATTTAATTAAGGAAATAATAAACTTTCGTGCTATAATAAATAGCTTGTGGAGGTGTAGTTAATGTCAAAAAAATGGACAATCCATTCGATTGGCGAATATGTAGAAAAGAATACAGATACAAAATTATTATCAACAGAATTTAAAGGTTTTTCACAAAAATTAGACTTTCAATGTGCTTGTGGGAACACATTCCAAAAACCTTGGAAAAAGTTCAAAGAAAACAAGCAGCAAAAATGCGAAGTGTGCCAGCCACCGAAAGAATCACGCTAATCGAATAATCGATTTGTATGTAACGTCAAAACGCTGTCTAGTTTATTGCTAGACAGCGTTTTAATTGAAGCGGCTTTATTTATGATCGACGATTGATAAATTCAGTTCACTATATAGTTCGTAAAAACTTCTTTGTTCGGTATTTTCTGCAGAACCGATATAAATTACACTATTTTTAAAGTGCCTATTATTCGTCAGTACATTTTTATATTTTTCTGTTGTGATCAGTAAAAACTTCTGTTCACTGTAAGGGTTTATAATGAGCTGATTGTTGGCAGATTCACTGTCAATCAAATTAAATAATTTCCTGAAATTCATATGACTTTTAAGCTCTAATTTATACATTGAAATAAGGTTATTTTCTTTAAGATGCTCTTTAAAAAAAGTGTTGGCAAGCTGATAAAACTGCCTAGAGTTATAAATCAAAACATTTTGAGTCATATTCAGTTCAGCGGGAATATATGACTTATGGCGTTCGATTATTTGCTCGCAAAATGTCAGTAAATCGCTATATAGTAAGTTCGCCTCAGGATGTTTCTTGATAATACGATAAAAATGCCGTGCTAAAAAAGAAGTATACATAATTTCGTTCGATTCATTAAATCTTTTTAATAACGAAGACATTGCAAAAACGGCCATTTCGTAATTTTGCTTTAAGAAGTTTGTACTTGCCTGAATAGAATGGACAAAAACAACTTCCGCATCGTTTTTACAATGTTCAATATACCAGTTGAACTGGTCAATATATTTCTTAGCTTCTTCAAAACTCCCGGTTTCCAATAGAGCGGTAACGAGCTGTAACTGGGCATTACATTCATAAAATAATCGATCCTCTTTCATTTCCAAAGCATAAAAGTATGCACTTTTTGCATATTGAACCGCTTCCAGATTTTTATTGTTTTCAAGTGCATGGATGCTTAATAAATAGTGGCACATAGATAAATTTTGAGGAAAAGAATCTGTATCAATTGTGTGAATGATTGAGTTGATCAGCATATCGTTTTGTGGAATGGAAGAAACGATGGAAGCAAAATTAACACAGCAAACCAGCGCTTCTGTCACATGTTTCGGGTTGTTAGATCTTTCAATGACTGCCAATATAAATTGAAGCTGCTCAAATGCTTCATCAAACTGTTTGTTGGCATAAAAACTTTTAAATTGCTTTAAGCTCAGTGTTAACGAGCGTTCGATCAATCGCAAATCATTGTTCAAACTATGTTGTAATGATGTATCGGAACGAGTATGCATATTAAAACTCCTTTTGATGTATTAAATAATACCGATTTGTACGATCAATAGTATCTGTTATCAACTGACTGAAGTAAGTGCCGACAAAAACTTGTTCTTTTAATCGTTGAAGAAACTGAATATGAATATGATTGATGGTCTGACTGGATGGGGATGTAATGAGATTGTTGTCGTAAAAGTTTATCAACTCTAACGGCAATTCCGATTCGAAACCGGTTTCCTCAACAAATTTTTGTATTGTCTGCTTTAATTTATTTTTTAGAAGAATAGAAAATAGTAAACAAATTAAAGGATCATTGCTTTTTCTCATTTTAAATCTCTGTAGCTCATATTGCTTAATGATTATTTCATGAAGATACGACTGAAAAGGATAGTAAAAACGAATGTTATCATCCATTATTAATTCGAAATCATCCGTAGTTAAATATGTATACAGATTATAAACAAATTGATAATAAAAATTATAACCTTGATTATAATCTTCTAATTGGACGTTAAGTGACGGGTTATTTGACAGAAGCTGCTGAAATTCTAGATATTTACCTTCTGGAACAAAATAATAGTTGTGGAAATTCAATAAAATATCAGCCTCTCTAATATGAAAATTATTACAATATAAATTGTACAGAAACTTTGCCAGTATATCAAACTTATATAGGCTTTAATGAAATAAAAAAAGAGCTAACATAGAATATTAGCTCTAATTCGAGAGATAACAAATTATTCAGTTACTGGTTCTGCTTCTAGCTTAACGTTTTTAAGTTCAGGATGAGCCATTTCTAATATTGAAGGGCGAAGTAATAATAGTACAATACCAATTAAAATCAGCCCGCTTACGATTAAAATATATTGTGCCGGAATGAATTCATATAAAATCCCAAAAACTAGTGTCCCGACAGGCATAGCACTCATTGCCATCATTTCGATTATCCCAAAAACACGACCCCTGTATTCTTCTTCAATGGAAGTTTGCATCAATACGCCAAGAGGGGTATTTGTAATAACACCCAATACTCCGAATAAAAACATAATGATTAAATAATAGACGAAATTCATCATTGCAGAAAATGTTATCATGAGCGGCAGTGCCGATAAAATGACAACAACAGAAGAGCCAAACACGGATCGTTTAACTGTAAGTAAAGGAAATTTGACGTTTGCTCTTGATGCAAAATAAACAGATGTAATTAAAACCCCGATTGCACCACCAGCCTCTGTAAATCCGATGTATTTTGGATCTAACTCCAAAATCGTCAATAATATATAATCACCGCCAACATTGATTGCTGTGAAAAATAAGTTTATCCAAAGTGCAGTCCATAAAATTGCTTTTATAATCGGTTTTGAATTGACATAACGAAAGCCGGCTTTGAAACTTTCAAACATCGATTCTTTTTCAGCATTCTCATTAACTGTTTCTTTCTTATAAAGAACAAAATTCATCGTAGATTCCAACATAAGTGTTATTACAGCAGCGCAGATGAAGATTATAAGGAACATTTCCATCGATACAAAACCAAATAACATCCCGCCGAAAATCGGTCCGCCAATTCCTGAAATAGAATAGGACAATTGATTAAAGCTCATTGCCTTTTGAAGTCGAGCTTCATCGACAAGATTGGCAATCGAAGCGGAAAATGCCACACCTGAAAATGTACTGAAAATACTATTGAACACTGTTGCGATATATATGGCGATTAAAGATAATCCAAATTCATGCGTGTAAAGCAATAAGCTGCCTACTGTCAGGATAACTCCTGCCTGCCCGCTGAGAACAAGCCACTTTCTTGGTAAACGATCCCCTAAGAGACCTGCTATCGGTGACATAATTGTTCGCGGCAAGTAGCTTAAAATAATATTTGTCGCAAAGCTAAGCGAAGAGCCTGTCATCGATAAAATATACATACTGATTCCAAAGCTGTAAACATGTGATCCAAGCGCACCAATCATTTTGCTTATTAGAAACGTGTATAAATGATACGTTGCTTTTTTTAATTTCTGCTGTTCATTCATAAACAAAACCCCTTTGTTTAATTTAATTAAACTTATTATATGGCGGGGTGTTTTAAAATGCAATACAAAAGTTTAATTTAATTAAAATTAATTAAGGGAATTAATGCGGTATTTTATTAAATTATTTAATCAGGTTAAAATATTCGCCTTTTATATGATTTTTGGTAAACTGTATTTAATGAGGTGACGACGTGTTAAATATTGGTGCCAAAATAAAAGAACTAAGAAAAGAGCGTAAAATGACGCTTGCCCAAGTAGCGGGGGACCGAATTACAAAAGGGATGCTCAGTCTGATTGAAAACGGGAAGGCACAGCCATCTATGGAAAGCCTTCAGCATATTGCAAAACAGCTCGATATAGATGTATCAGAGCTCATGCAAACTGAAAATCATCAGCAAATGAAAGAATTATACCGGGATGTTGAAATAAAACGTTTAGCTCTTAATAAGGAGCATGATGATAAAAAAATAAACGAAAAAGTTCTCGAACTGTATAATCTCATCCATCCATTTTATAAAAACGGCAGTCTTAAAGGGGCAACTTTTGAGGAAGTACGCATTTATGAAGTGTATTTAACAATGCGCTACTTTGCGAAAATGGATTTATCTGAAAAACCTTTTGCCAAGTTAATCAAAATGTATGAGCAAGTACATGGCTACTCAAAAATATTGAAGATTTATGCCCGTATGGGGAACATTAAGTTTCTGGAAAATAATTATGTGGAAGGTCTACGTTATTTACATGAAGGGGAAAAGTACATCGAGAAATACGGTGATTTGATAGACGACCTTGAAAAACTCGATTTATACTATAATATTACGGTTTCGTATGCAGCGCTGAATGATGATCTGCAAATGGAGAATTACTTGGAAAGAGCATTAAAATTAGCAAAAGAAAAGAAAATCGTTTATCGGTTAAATGATTTTTACCGCTTTTTGTTTTTCATTCACTGTTCAAAAGAAGAAGGGGAAAAGGCTGCATATTATTTAAAGAAAATCCGGGCATTTGCAGAAATTATGGAAGACCCGAATGAAACGCTCATGGAGCAGCTTGTAACGCTTCTTTATACAAATCAAATCGAAAAAGATTACGAGAAAACGGTTTCGACCCGATTTGAAAATAATTTTGTTTTAGAAGGCTATTCATACAACGCAGATATTTTCTTTAGTGGCCAATATGGCTATGCCTACTACATGCTTGAGCGTTATGAAGAAGCATTGCAAACTTTAAAAGGTATCGAAATAATAGAATACAATCAGCACCCGCTTGATTTGTCCATGATGTATATGGCGTTTGCTGTAAGGGCATTATGTTATTTCAAACTAGGGGACAAAGAAAACGCCAAACGCGATATTTTATATGCAATGGATGGTGTGAAAGATTTGAAAGTTACAAGAGAAATCCAGTTCATTATCGATGCATATGAGGAAATAATGTAGTTATACAAGGACACAGAAAAATATAGAAATATCCAGCACCAAGTTGATTGGCTATTTTTTATAAGTATCAGTATAGATGAAGTGGCTTCATTGATTGGCACAACAAAAAGACATTTAAATCGTATATTGAAAAAATGGAGTGAAGAAGAAGCCATTATTCGAAATGGTGATACGCTTCAAATTTTAAATTGGGAAAAGATGAAACAATATTCAAATGATGTAAGATTTGAATGATAATAAAACCGCGCTTAGTTTCATTATGGAGTACCTTATCATAAATAAGTGCGGTTTAATAATCAACCTTCAACAATCGGGCAAAGAATTCTAATTTGTCAAAAAAATATATCTGTTTTGCATAACAGGTTATTCAATGTGGCGCTCAAGAATTTGAGCGCTTTTTAGCGTAAGGTCCTATTAGCCTGATTGAACTAACGGCCCTTTTTGTTTTTTTCAATCGCCATACGCAAGTTCGAGATAACTCCGATAAGCAATACTACCGAACAAACCATTTTTTCAAAAGGTGTTCCAAACAATTGTTGTATAAATCCAAAAGACCAAAGTACAACAAAAAACCAATATATAACGGTTATTCCTCTTTTGTATTTATCTAGTTTAAATCTACTAGCAATCAACATAAAAACTACTCCAATAATAGAAATACCGATATTTATAAAAGATATTGGTAGCTGTTCAGCTAATGTTTCAGACCTTCCCCCATTAACCCATGTGAATGGAATAATTTTGTTTATAATAAGAAATTGGATTAAGATAGTCAAAGAGTAAAAAATAATACCCATAAATAAAGCAGTTCTCATATTAATTTTCCTGAGTTTTTCTAAAATAAAATCACCTCGTTTTTCTTTCTGTATTTTAAAATACAGTATATGACTATTCCTATATCGCTTACCATCTGACAGGTAACTGAAAGTAGGGTTTCGAAGAGTAATCAAAAAAACCATTATGAGTTATTAAGTACATATTACATTTCCGGAAGTATTTTTGATTATGTTCTAAACATTCAAGTGAATGAATAGATTAGTAGGGTGAGTTTAATTTTTGTGACATGGAGGAATGAAGATGATCAAACGAGTAAATCCAGAATTTTTAGCCGGGTTAGAATCATTTACTGACTTTGATTTTAAAGTAGAACACTTGGAAGCAATGCGTGAAGGTATGGCACAAGCAGTACAGCCTTTAACGAGCACTGAAACAGTGGATATTATTAATAAAACAATTACTGGCATTGATGATAATGAAATTCGCGTACGTATTTATAAACCAGCCCATCAAGATCAAGAATTACCGGTTTTACTGTGGATTCATGGCGGGGGGTATGTATTAGGCAGCATTGACGATAATGATCATCTTTGTGTACAAGTTGTAGAAACTGCTAACTGTGTAGTCGTTTCCGTTGATTACCGTTTAGCACCGGAATATCCGTATCCTGCACCGCTTGAAGATTGCTACAGTGCGCTTACATGGATTGCGGACAATGCAGCAGAACTGCAAATCGACAAGAACCGGATTGGCGTAGCTGGACAAAGTGCCGGCGGTGGTTTGACAGCTGGTTTAACATTGCTGGCGCGTGACCGTGAGTATCCTTCAATTTGTTTCCAAATGCCGCTTTATCCGATGATTAATGACAGCAACGATACACCTTCTGCGAACGAAATCACGGAAGGCATGATTTGGAACCAAAAAACGAATGATTTTGGCTGGAAATGCTATTTAGGCGAGTTGCACGGACATGATGAAGTACCGATTTATGCTGCACCGGCAAGAGCAGAGGATTATCGTAATCTTCCATATACGTATACATGTGTTGGTCAATTGGATCCTTTCCGTGACGAAACAATTACGTATGTATCTAAACTGGCACAGGCAGGTGTTGATGTGGAATTCCACTTATATCCTGGTGCATACCATGGTTTTGAATCATTGAATCCTCAGTCAGAGCTTGCTCGGAAAGTGATTAAAGAATATGTGAATGCGATTAAAGTAGGCTTTGACCGCGTGAAAGCAAGTGCTGATCAAGTGGAAGAAGTAAAATAAATTCATTTAGGAAATGCTCGGTTCTAAATTGAACCGGGCATTTTTATTTTGAACAGTGTTATTGAATTTAAAGATACGCTTTAAACGAGAGCGGATTATAATTCCGTCTTTCATACAGGTCGATTATCAGAGAGGCTAATTGCTGAATACCGAGATGGATTTTGTTTTCATCTACTTGTGAAATACTTAGGCGAATTGCTTTCTGTCTGTTTTCGCTTAAGAACATTCTCGAAGCATTATCTACATAAATATGTTTTTCATGCAGCATGTATATCAATTTATCGACATCAATACCGGAAGGCAGGAAGATGGTGAGATAAAAACCGCTTTCGGGCTTTGTAAATTGTACATATTTAGGTAAATACAATGAACAAGCCTCTAATAGTAGATTCATTTTAGTAGAATATAATTTTTTCACCTTTTCTAAATGGTATTGAAACATCCCGTTTTTTAAATAAATTTCCAAAGCCCCCTGCGAAAGCGGCGATGTATTAAAATCTGCACTGAATTTATTGAGCACAAAAGAAGAAATCATTTTTTTAGGAAGAACCACTGTTGCGATTCGCAGTCCCGGCAAAAATACTTTGGAAAAGCTCTTAACATAAATGACTCTTTCATTAGGTTCATATGCAAACAAAGGATCGGACTTTAAATCTGTATCAAGTTCTGCCAAGAAATCATCTTCTACGATATATACATCGTATTTTTCTGCTAGAGCAACGATTTTTTTCTTTTCCGCATTAGTGTAGTGATGTCCTAATGGATTGTGGCATCTTGGAATGATGTAAAAGAATTTAATGTTAGCGGTGTGAAATAACTTCTCCAGTTTTTCAAAATCGATACCTTCCATCGTCACTTCTATTCCGAAAGTTGTAATCCCGTTTACCTGTAAAGCATCAATCATCCCAAAATATGTAGGCTGCTCAATTAATACATTCTTTTTCCCGTTTGGAAACGGAATGGCTGAAAGAATATGGAGAGCCTGCTGTGAACCGGATGTAATGACCAGTCGATCGGGTTTCGTAAATACTTGTAAATGTTGCAAATACTTCGCAAGCTCCTTACGTAAAGAAAAAAGACCCTGTTGATCACTATAAGTAAATAATTGTTCTTTATAATGATCGATTGCCTGGTTAATGCAATGTTGGAAATCTTCATACGGCATAATCCTTTTATCCGGACCAGCAGATAAGAAATCAATCTCAATTTCCTGATGGACCGATGTTTGATGATCATCCACTACATAATAGCCACTTTTAGGTTTTGCATAAATAAATGTCATGTATAAGCCAAGTTCTCTTTTCCGTTTTTTGATCAAAAAGTTATTGGCGTATACAATCAAACCTCCAAGAATAACTGATACAAACACCGATGTTCCAGACAAATAAAAAATGATGTGCCTATTGAAGAAAATATAAGAATTAACAAGGGCAGTAACTTCTTTTATCTTATCATTCCTGATAATTTTACAGGAAACCTTCAATTAGAATACACAAGTTTTAACGTAATATATGAAGATCGCTACATTGAAAAATCAGAAGAGAAATTTTCAAACCTGTTTAATGACCTTGATGAAGATAAATATAGAACCATAAATCCGGGATTAGTCATCGGAAGTACAGAAGATCAGATTAAAGAGGAGGAAAGTGGTCAAGCAGCATTATTTATATTCCTTGGCCTGTTTTTAGGGCTCATCTTCATTATATCGAGCGCGGCTGTTATGGCATTGCAGCAGTTATCTGATGCAAGTGACAGCTTGGAACGCTATAAATCACTGAAGAAAATCGGTGTCACGGATAAAATGATAAACGGGGCTATATTAAAACAATGTTTCATCTATTTTATACTCCCTTTAGGTCTGGCTGTTATTCATTCCATTGTCGGACTCAAGGCGGTCAGTGGAATGTTCCATTTCAACTATGAAAGCATACTAATCAGTTCAGTGATCCTTGTCATCATTTATGGCGGGTATTTCTATGCAACATATGTCGGTGTGAAGAACATAGTTAAAGGCAGTAATTAGGTAACAAAATGCTTATAAATAAAAGAAGAACGAATTTCCATGTAAAGGGAATTCGTTCTTTTCAGTGTGCCCGGCATGCGCATGAACTATAGGGTGCAAGTCCCGAGCCCCGAAGACAGAAGTAGAGGTTAGCCAAGAGCAAGGGTGTCCGTGGTGACGCGGAATCTGAAGGAAGCTGGCGGCAAAACACCGGTCCGAGGAACACGAATCTCATATAAGGCTAGGTATGGCTGAGCGAGTTTGCTGAACAAAACAAAGCTCCTTCTGTCGAAGGTCATATCGAGTAAATGAGGCGGATAGACGGTGTGAAAGTGCATGCGCTTACCCGGGGAGGTCTGACAGAAATGCGAAGTACCCTTCATAACCTACTTGGTGACAAGTAGCTGAACTGTCAGAAGTCAGCAGAGGTCATAGTACAAGTAAGTCTAGAATTACTTGGAAGGACCGAACGATTAAGAGAGAATAGCCCTTGGCTTTCCAACTGGATGTATGAACACAGAAAACAGAGGAAACCTCACGCTTAGAAAGTAGTGGTGAATCCCACGAGGGTATTTGCGGAGGGTGTAGTCCAGTTGGGCAAAAGAAGAACAGCTATTCACGGAAAGGAACGAAATGGTGATGTTGAATCAAATTTTGGAACGGCAAAACATGATACAAGCATTAAAGCGAGTTGAAGCGAATAAAGGGAGCCATGGAGTAGATATGATGCCCGTACAAACCTTACGACAGCACATCCTCGAAAATTGGGATACCATTAAATCGAAGATTTTGGATGGAACCTATGAACCGCAACCAGTACGTCGAGCCGAAATCCCGAAACCAGACGGTGGCGTGCGTTTATTAGGGATTCCAACCGTAACAGACCGTTTGATTCAACAAGCCATCTCGCAGATTTTATCAAAGGAATATGACCAAACATTCTCGGATCATAGCTATGGGTTTCGCCCAAATCGAAGCGCTCATGACGCTATCCGAAAAGCGAAAAGCTATCTAAAAGAGGGACACCGATGGGTCGTTGATATGGACTTAGAGAAATTCTTTGACAAGGTCAACCATGACCGTTTAATGGCAACATTAGCGAAACGAATTTCAGATAAACCATTATTAAAACTTATTCGCAAATATCTCCAAGCCGGTGTCATGATAAATGGAGTAGTTTCAAGTACAGAAGAAGGAACACCACAAGGTGGCCCTTTAAGTCCATTACTTTCAAACATTGTGTTAGATGAATTAGATAAAGAATTAGAGAAACGTGGACTTAAATTTGTTCGATACGCAGATGATTGCAATATTTATGTGAGAACAGAACGTGCAGGATTACGAGTAATGAAGAACGTACAACGATTTATCGAAGGAAAACTTCGTTTAAAAGTTAATGAAAAGAAATCAGCCGTAGACCGCCCATGGAAACGCAAATTCTTAGGGTTTAGTTTCACATTTCATAAAGAACCTAAGGTTCGCATTGCGAAATCAAGTCTCGTCCGAATGAAGAAGAAAATACGAGAAATTACCTCACGTAAGATGCCATATTCCATGGAATACCGAATCGAAAAGTTAAACCAATATTTAATAGGATGGTGTGGATATTTTGCTTTAGCGGATACACACTCTATCTTTAAAACATTAGATAGTTGGATAAAACGAAGACTACGTATGTGTCTGTGGAAGAATTGGAAGAAACCTCGAACAAGAGTCAGAAATCTCATTCGCCTAAAAGTACCTTATGGGAAAGCATATGAATGGGGAAATACCCGAAAAGGGTACTGGCGCATTTCAAATAGCCCCATATTACACAGAACCCTCGGCAATTCCTATTGGGAGAGCCAAGGGCTGAAAAGTCTGCAAGTTCGTTATGAAACTTTACGTTATTCATCTTAGTTGAACCGCCGTATACGGAACCGTACGTACGGTGGTGTGAGAGGTCGGGAGTTAATCACTCCCTCCTACTCGATTGTTGTTCATACCGGTTATGAATTAATATCCTGAATAACTTTCTCCAAAAATTCACCCATTCGTTTTACAGTTGACTCTGAAAAGTCAAAATCAACGCCGGTTTCTTTATAAATCGCTGCAATGGATTGATTGTAATCCGCACTAGCACCTTTTTTATAAAATTCGACAGCTTGCTGCGGATCCTTTTGATATTTCTCAAGTAATTGAAGAGCACCGAGCATTGACATCGAGTATTCAATATCATAGAAAGGATATTGAATGAAGTGCAGCGTACCGATCCAGCTCATGCCAATTTCCTCTTCAAAACCAGTAGTATCGACTGGGTTCAAGCCGTAACGTTTTGAAATTTCATAGAACTTTTCATCGCGTTCCTGCGCAGTATGCTGAGGATTTGTATACATCCAGTGCTGGAAAAGGTCCCCTGATAATGGCCCGAATAACATCGTAAATGCCCGTCTCAACTCTTCACGTTGCGCGCTTTTAAATTCCTCTTCTTCCGGATAAAACAGATCAAATTTATCCAATAATAACAATTCCATTCCGTGTGAATACAATTCAGCTACTTCCGCCCGCCACTGGAATTCTTCAATAGGACCTTGTTCTGAAGCTTGGAGGTAACCATTCACTGCATGGCCCATTTCATGAATTAATGCAATGAGCGAGAAAAAGGAAGGACTAAAGTTTGCAAAAACGAATGTATCCCCGGAAACAGGTAAAGGGACACAGAAACCACCCGGACTTTTACCTTTACGGTCTCCAAGATCAAGTAATCCATTTGCTCTCATGTACTCCAAACGGTCTGAAAAGTACGGGTCAGTCTTTCCTAACATTTCAGCAACACCATCCAAAAGTGCGGATGTTTCATCATAAGGCGGATTTTTCAGCAGTTTTGCGGTGTTATCCCATGGGCGATATGTATCGACACCAAGTTTTGACTTAAAAACATCTGCAAGCCTGTTCCAAGCAGGAATAATATGCTTTTCAACATTTTCATGAAAGTCATAACAATCCTCGATACTGTACTCACGGTTTTTTGCAACAAACATATAATCACGGTAATTATCAAAGCCCGCATTGATTGCGATTTGGTGGCGTAGCTGAACGAGCTCATCCATGAGTGCATCCGTTTCAGGTTTAATTTGACGGTAGGCGGATCTAATTAAATGATATGCTTTTTCCCGAACGCTTCTGTCCAAATTATCTAGCTTGGATTCGATAAACGGGAAAGGTTTTTCCTCTCCGTCCCATTCAACTGTCAGTCCGCCCATAATTTCACTGTACTTTGTGCTTAGTTCTTGTTCCTGTACAAACAGCGGGATATTTTCTTCTCTAAACAATTTTACTTTTGATTCTCTAAAACGTCGCATTAAGCCGTAACGCTTTTCATCTAATTCTTTGAAATAAGGTGATTCACAGCATTTTTCATTTAGCTTTGCCTCGTATTTCATTAGCAGAGGCTGAATGACTTGCTGATCGTGAAGGTAAGTTGATTTAATATCAGGATCTTCTGTATTTCGGTAAAAGTCGACCAGGTGCCCTGTCAACGCTTCTTCAATTTCAAAGCGTAACTTCTTTTCATCCTCAATCCAATTCTCCAGATCAGTTATGGATTCAATGGAAACATCAAGTAAACGTTGAACCTGGGCTTCAATTCCTTCGACATCTTTCAAATCAGTTAATTCCTTATAATAGTTAATACTTTTCGCTTGAGACATAAATAATTCTCCCTTTACCTTCAGATTATTTTGACTAATGAATTAATTATATTATAGTTTGCTACCGATTCATTCTATTTTTTGAAAAATATGTGCAATATAATTGATTCTATAAATAAGTGCTTGCTTATATAGCATCCTGCCTATAATATAAGTATATTCTTATATAGTGATGGAGGCAGAGGAAAGTGGAAATCGAGTTGATGGAAAAACAGTTAAAAGCAGTTGCTGATTTAAATCGATTAAAAATCCTGGCGTGCTTGAAAAGGGGCGAAGTTTGCGTTTGTGATTTCACAGAAGTTTTGAATATTTCCCAGCCCGCTGTCAGCCAACATTTACGTAAGTTAAAAGAGGCGGGCATTATTGCCGAGCGGAAAGTCGGTACGTGGAAGCATTATCGCATTCATGAACAACAAACAGAATTGATGAATAATATTCTTGCCACAGTTGAAGAGCAGCCGACTTGTAATTGTAAAATTGGCGGGACATGTATGGAGGAATAAATTTTGAGTTTATTTGTTATAGCGGCACTTATTTTTATCGTGACGCTTATATTAGTGATTTGGCAGCCTAAAGGATTGAATATTGGCTGGTCGGCAATGGCAGGGGCAGTGATTGCTTTAGTATCAGGTGTCGTAGATTTTAGCGATGTTAGTACAGTGGTCGATATTACGTGGAATGCCACATTGTCCTTTGTGGCAATAATATTGATCTCGCTTGTTCTAGATGAAATCGGACTGTTTGAATGGGCAGCACTTCATATGGCACGCGCAGCAAAAGGCAGTGGAGTAAAGATGTTTATCTATGTCAGTCTCCTAGGCGCGGTTGTTGCAGCACTTTTTGCGAATGACGGCGCGGCATTAATTTTAACGCCTATTGTCCTTGCAATGGTACGTAATTTACAGTTTAGCGAGAAAATGATTTTCCCGTTTATTATGGCGAGCGGTTTTATTGCAGATACGACAAGTTTACCGTTTGTTGTCAGTAACTTAGTTAATATTGTATCCGCAGACTTCTTCCAAATAGGGTTTGTGGAGTATGCAGCACGGATGGTTATCCCGAACATTTTCTCTTTAGTGGCTACGATTACTGTTCTGCTCGTTTACTTCAATAAATTGATTCCACGTTCGTACGATGAATCGATGCTAAAGGAACCGAAAAAGGCGATTAAAGATTTGAAGATGTTCAAGTTGTCTTGGGTTGTACTGGCAGTTTTAGTAGGAGGCTATTTCTCAAGTGAGTTTATCGGTATACCGGTGTCGCTCGTTGCGGGTATTATTGCTATTTTTTTCTTGTTCATGGCGAAACAAAGTTCAGTAGTCAATACGAAAGCAGTCATTAAAAGTGCACCGTGGAACATTGTCTTTTTCTCTATAGGCATGTATGTAGTCGTATATGGTTTAGGTAATGCTGGACTAACTCCGGCATTAGCCAGCTTCATTGAGTGGACAGCAGATCAAGGGCTATTTGTTGCAACAGTCGGAATGGGCTTTATTGCGGCGTTTTTATCTTCTATTATGAACAATATGCCGACAGTAATGGTGAACGCACTGGCGATTGCAGAAACATCGACAAGCGGAACAATACGGGAAGCGCTTATTTATGCCAATGTCATTGGTTCTGATTTGGGACCAAAGATCACACCGATTGGATCACTTGCAACATTAGTTTGGTTATATGTATTGTCACAAAAAGGTGTGAAAATTCCTTGGGGTACGTACTTTAAAACAGGTATTGTGTTGACGGTCCCAATTTTGTTCTTCACATTAATCGGACTTTACATAACATTATTACTTTATTAAAAGGGGTTATCGAGATGACGAAGAAAATTCTATATTTCTTATGTACGGGAAACTCATGTCGTTCACAAATGGCTGATGGGTGGGCGAAGATGCTTTTACCGGAAGATTGGGAAGTCTATTCTGCGGGGATTGAAACACATGGTGTTAATCCAAATGCTATTAAAGCAATGAATGAGATCGGGATCGATATTTCTCATCATACATCGGATATAATTGACGAAGAAATCTTAAACAATGCTACGTTAGTTGTAACACTTTGCGGGGATGCGGCAGATAAATGTCCGGTCACTCCACCACATGTACGACGTGAGCATTGGGGATTTGAAGATCCTGCAAAAGCAGTTGGATCGGCGGATGAAAAATGGCTTGTTTTCCAGCAGGTTCGTGATGCCATTGGAGCACGTATTGGACAATTTGTAAATGAAGAAATAAAAGGATAACATGTTCTCTATTAAAAGTGATCGGATAAAGGAGTTTTTGTCATGATTTCAAGAGATCAACTGGAAAAGAACCAAGTATCAATATATATCATAACTTTATTATTGGCAGGATTTACAGGATTGAATTTTTCACAGCTCCATAGTCAGCTGGAAAATTTAATCCCGATTTTCCTTGGGATCTTAATGTACAGCATGTTTGTTCTAATTCCTTTTGCTGCTTTGAAAGAATCTTTTTCAAACCGGTGCTTCTTTTACGCACTTTGTATAGTGAATTTTATTGCAGTACCGATTGTCGTTTGGGTGCTGACGTTCTTTATTCCAGATTATCCGCCACTATTATTGGGTGTTTATCTTGTTTTACTCACCCCATGCATTGATTACGTTATTGTATTTACAGCGCTTGGCAAGGGGAATGAAAAAGCGATGCTCAGTGCAACACCGTTTTTGTTTGTTGCACAAATGTTGTTACTGCCGTTTTATTTATGGCTGTTTATAGGCGAACAGGCGGCAAATGCAGTAGAGGTCGCTCCATTTATTGAAGCGTTTGTCACATTTATTGTCATACCATTAGTTTTTGCGCTGATCGTACAGCTTCTATCAAAAAAAGAGGGCAGTCGTGTTTATGAGTTGTCTTCCTGGTTTCCGGTACCATTTATGGCTTTAACTCTTTTTGTAATAGTTGCTTCACAAATTGGCAAATTAGCGGGTTCATTTGAATGGATTTTGAAAGTGATACCCGTTTACATAGCATTTATGATCATTATGCCATTTATCTCAAAGAGAATCGGGAAATGGCTGAAGCTCGATATCCGGACAGGTCGTGCACTGATCTTTAGCGGATCGACACGTAATTCACTTGTTGTATTACCGTTTGCGCTTGCAATGCCTGAGGAAATCCGTTCGCTCGTTGTGGCGGTTATTGTAACCCAGACAATTGTTGAGATTATAGGGGAACTTATATATATTCGCCTTATTCCGCAATTCGTCTTGCGTGATAAATAGAGTATAAGCTCTTTACTGGCTATTGCTCCTGGGCTGCTTTACAATTTTGAAAAGAAGGACCAAACTGCGCGATTTGTGTAGTATAATCTTCATTACTATGTATTTTAAATAGAAAAGGAGTTTTAACATGAAAATCGAGGACTGGTTAAATAAAGAAACATCAACTATCGCAAATAAGTTAATCGACTATAACAAAAAACATATTGAAGTTGAAAAATCGATTGGATTCACAGGCCGTGATCAGATTCATCATATATTAGATAGTTTTTATGAGATTTTTTTCCCAACGATTTATAATCAAGGTGTTGTAGATGAAACACGTACATTGATGAAATTGAATAATAACCTTCGTCAATCAGCATTGGATTTGCGTGATATTATCGAAAAAGTGTTAGTCTACCAAAACTTTGATAATTGTGATGGCCAATGCCGAGAAAAAGCGGATCATGTTGTGATGAAGTTAATGGACCGTTTCCCGGAAATCCGTGAAACGATTCAAACAGATATCCAAGCTGCTTATAATGGAGATCCGGCTGCTACATCAACAGAAGAAATCATGTTAAGCTACCCGTCGATCCGTGCAGTATTTATCCATCGTATCGCACACGAATTATACAAAATGGATGTAACAATCGTTCCACGTATCATGTCTGAATATGCACACCAATTAACAGGAATCGATATTCATCCAGGAGCGAAGATCGGCCATTCGTTTTTCATTGACCACGGTACAGGTGTCGTAGTTGGAGAGACGTGCACAATCGGCAACAATGTTAAAATCTATCAAGGTGTGACGTTAGGTGCATTAAGCTTCCCGCTCGATGAGAACGGAAACCCGATTAAAGGTGTAAAACGTCATCCGAATATTGAGGATAATGTTGTCATCTACGCCGGTGCTACAATTTTAGGCGGGAAAACGACAATTGGCCATGACACAGTGCTTGGCAGTAATATTTGGCTGACATATTCGGTTCCGCCGTATTCACGTGTTTATAATTCGCAGCCATCACCGAATATTAGCAATAGTAAAGAAGTTGTTATTGAATACGAAATCTAATCGGAAATATATGTCTAGCTAATAGAATGGATCATATTAGTGTGATGTAATTTTATAACATTTTAAAAAGATCTATTTCGAGGATCACCAATATTCTGGCGTACCATAGAAGAAAATAAAGCAGGTGTAGCCATTTAAAAGGATACACCTGCTTTATTTCATTACTTAATATATATATTGCTTACAAGCATGTCTTGAAGCAGCTTTGTTGGAATTTCAACAGTGACAAGTCCCATATATCCTGGAGCTATTTCATATTCATCAAACGACAGCACAAGTTTACCATCTTCGGTAATATAGAAGTTTTGGTCAGGCGTAATGCCTTCAAACACACCGAATGATTCATCATGATACTCTGTTCCACCAATCCAGTACATGTCAGACCCTTCTGTTTCAATCATTCTATTGCGCAGTTCTTCCTCTATATAGCGACTAATAATTTCGATGTAGCGATCATCTTTAAAAAGACTGGGTAATGTAATAACTGTTTCAGCATTTTTATCAATCGTCGTATATTTCATAACAGTAGAAGATGATGCGACAATGACTTCTACATAGCGTCCAAATGACAGTATTTCATCTGTATCCGTTTCAATAACATAGCCGCTACTTAGTGACATATTCCCAGCTTCCATTTCCTCTATATCCGCCTTAAATTGCTCATAAAGTGTTTTACCTTCCTCAGCATATTTTTCATTCAATGCCTCGATGTCAGCAGAGGAGCCCGAAATTTGTGGTACTTGAATTTCTGCAGTATAAGCATCTTTTTCCATTTCATATTTAGTAAATGTAAGTACTTGTACGACTTGACCGATAACTGGTACATCCGCCAAACTTTTTGCCATTGCTGGATTTGTATTTAGGCCTACTGTAAATAGTACTGCCGCCGCAGCAACTGATGTTAAAAAAATGGGCAGTTTACGTTTGCTCTTCTTAGGAGAATACTGCAGATTTTTTTCGATTAACGACTCTAGTTCCTTAGGAATTGGTATATTGTTATATTGTTCTTTTAAATTTTTTAATTTGTCATTCATTACTCGGATTCTCCTCCGTCTCTAGCTCAATTTTTAATAGCTTTAATGCTTTATAAAGCCTGGATTTCGCGGTGCTTAGAGGAATCGCCAAAATATGCGCAACGTCTTCGATTTTCAAATCCTCAAAATAGCGCAGCACGATTACCTCACGCAACTGCAGAGGTAAATGATGTAAAGCCTGCTGTAAATCAAGATTGCAGTATGTATCTTGTTCTGATAATTGCAGTAAAGAATCGTCTCCAAAGAGCTCGATCTGCTTTTGTTTGCGCAATAAATCAATTGCCGTTCGCACTAAAATCGTATAAAACCAGCTTTTCAATTGATCCCGATTTGTCAGTCTATCAAGTGCAAGCCAACCTTTTTGAATGCTGTCCTGCATCACATCGAGCGCATCCTGCTCGTTTTTTGTATAGCTATACGCGAGTCTATATAGCGAATTTTGCTGGGTACGGATAAATGTAATAAATGTATCTTCTAATTCTTCCATCATTCCTTGAAGCTCCTTTTTTACTCTGTCGACAATTATAAGACGACAGTATGTGGTTGGAAAGTTTAAAAAGAGTGAATTTTTTTTTATAAAAAAGTATTCTAGCCGAGATAAGCGATAGCAATCATTAAAACACAAATTAATTAAAACAAAAAAATTAAAAAAATACTCTTGACGTTAAGTAAAACCTTTGTTATATTTATCTCAAGTTCGAGATACTTAATTTCGAAATTTTATTTTGAGTATATATCTTGAAATCGAGATAAATTGGAGGAGAATTTAAAATGACAACATTTACAGTCGATCAAACACACTCAACAATCGGTTTTGAAGTAAAACACATGATGGTATCAAAAGTAAAAGGTCAATTCAATAACTATACGGCAAACGTCGAAGCGGCAGACTTAACGGATTTAACTACTGCATCAATTAGCTTTGAACTGGATGTAGCAAGCATTAATACAAACAATGAAGACCGCGATAACCACTTGAAATCAGCGGACTTTTTCAGCACAGATGAGTTTGGAAAAATGAAGTTTACAGCAACAAACATTAAAAAAGATGGCGATGACTACAAAGTGACTGGTGACTTAACAATTAAAGATGTAACAAAACCGGTAACATTTGATGTTGAATACGGTGGTAAAGGTACGAACCCATGGGGTGTAGAAGTATATGGTTTTGAAGCAGAAACAAAAATCAACCGTGAAGATTTCGGTTTAACATGGAATGCTGCTTTAGAAACAGGCGGTGTATTGGTAGGGAAAGATATCAAAATTAAAGTAGAGTTAGAATTAAACCCTGCAGCTTAATAATATTGAATGAACTTGCAAGGATAAATTGTCAGTAAAACGGCAATAATGATTTACGTTACTGATAAGAATGCATAAAAGTACAATAGATATCTCGAATTCAAGATAATTGAAGGAGTGTAAGAAATGGGATTCATCAGTAAACTATTCGGAAATAAGAAAGTGGAGGAAATTAAAGTGGAAAAATTAAACATCGGTATTATTTTAGGATCAACTCGTGAAGGCCGTGTAAGCCCTCAAGTCGGTACATGGGTAAAAGAAATCGCAGATAAACGCGGCGATGCAAATTATACAATCATTGATATTGCGGATTTCAAATTGCCATTACTAGGAGAACCGGGTGGGGATGCATCAGGTGCTGCAGGCTGGTCTGAAGCAATCGCAAAACAAGACGGATTCGTATTCATTGTTCAAGAATACAATCATTCGATCACAGGTGCACTTAAAAATGCATTAGATTACTTACGTGATGAGTGGAACAACAAAGCAGCGGGTATCGTATCTTACGGTTCTGTAGGCGGAGCACGTGCTGCTGAACATTTACGAGGTATTTTAGGTGAATTACTTGTTGCGGATGTGCGTGTACACCCAGCCTTATCATTATTTACTGATTTCGAAAACGGTACAACTTTCAAGCCGAAAGATGTGCAGGCTGATTCAGTAAACCAAATGCTGGACCAAGTAATTCCATGGTCAAAAGCGTTAAAAACAATTCGTTAAATGACGATATCGGTCTGGCACATGTTATGGCATGTGCTGGATTTATCTACACAAAAATTGGACAGAGTGTGAGGGGCTACTCAGTTTTACTTGAGTAGCCCCTTTTATGATTAAAGCAATTTCGACATATACAGTTCATTTACATATTGTCCGTCAACCAGTAAAGAATTTCTTTTCACGCCTTCCACTTCAAACCCCATTTTCTTATAAAGATGGATAGCTTGTTCATTATGCTCAATGACCGTTAACTCCAGACGGTGGAGCTGCGCCTGTTTTGCCCACTGAATCATATAGTCGAACAACGCGGTACCAATTCCTTTACCGCGACTTTTACTATGTACACCGACAGCAATTTGTGCCCTGTGAGAAGTACGGGATAACGTTTCCGCTTTTAATAGGAGGTAGCCTAATATTCCATCCTCATGCTCTGCGATAAAGAAACCGGATGTTGGTCTCTGATTTAAGGAGTTGATTAACTTGCTTAAAGAAGCTGGTGCCATGTTTCTTTCATCCGGTGCAAAGAGCATAAATCCTGATTGTTCCGCATCTTTCATCACAGCAAGTATTTGTGACGTATCACTTTCGTTCGCTTTTCTGATTAAACTTTTTTCGCCGATTGTGTTCATCCGATTCACCTCATTCTTATTGTAATAAAATTATATAATTTCCAGAATATTTAAATTAAACTAAAATTAATATAGGGATAAAATTTAAAGGGGTCTGAAAATGAAACTATTAAAAAACGGGTTTGTCGTCAATATGGAAACAGGGGAGTTTACTAGACAGGATGTTTATATTGAAAATAATAAAATAGTAAAAGTGGCTCCTAATCTTCAAATGGATAACGTTGAAGTATTGGATTTTACGGATAAATGGTTAATTCCGGGATTGATTGATATGCATGTCCATGTAAAAAAACATTTTGCCAATTACTTCACAGCAGCAGGTATTACAACGGTTCGAAATACTGCGGGGAGCATGATTGAACTCAAACCATTTATCGATGCGAATGGAAGTGAATTGGAGCCGAGCGTTATTTCTGCAGATCGTATGATTGATGGACCCCCAGGCTTGTGGGGAGATGATACGGCCTATAACATCAATGTCGACAATGCAGATCTTGCAAAAACGGAAGTAGCGCGGCAAGTAGAGCTTGGGGCACATTTTATTAAAGTTTACGGCTGGCTTGCTCCTGAATATATGGAAACAGTTGTTGAAGAAGCACGTAAATACAATCTGGAAGTAAGCAGTGATTTAATTTATTCAAAAAAAGTGGATGCACTTCATGCGGCACATATAGGGATTGATTGGCTTGAACATTGCTCTGGTATTATTCAGGCAATGTATCCACATTGGACAATGGATGCGCCAAAAGAGGTCTGGGATACAATTCCGTGGGATCAGCCTGATGAAAAGTTGATAGAAAGCGTATGTAAAAAATTAGTGGAAAAGGATATAAAGCTTTGTCCGACAATTGTATTATATGATCAGATGCGATTAGCAGACCAATATTGGACAACAAAACATGAAGTTATTGATCATATGGAGAACAGTGACTATTTATTTAAGCATTGGCCATCAGCTGCACAGGCAAAACAAGGACAGGCTACGATAGGTATTCAGACGAAAACGATTCAAAAAATTGCCTATACTTATTATAAGATGGGCGGCACTGTCGTGACAGGTACAGATACTCCTGCTGGAATCTTTACATATCCGGGCTTTGCATTACATCGGGAGCTTCAGCTGTTTGTTGATGCCGGATTTACACCTTTTGAGGCCCTTCAGCAAGCTACAATAAATGCGGCGAAAGCTTTGAAAACAGCTGATTTAGGCGATATAAAAGAAGGTTATACAGCGGATCTGTTAGTATTGAATGAAAACCCTCTTAGCGATATAGAAAATACAATGAAAATCGATCGGATAGTAAAAGACGGGAAACTGTATACGGTTCCTGAGCTGCTTGAAACTGTTCCGACTGAGCAAGAGATGAACGATTATATAAACGAATTGATTAAAACTTTCGAAGAACAAGGATTATATGCAGGAAATTAGGTTTAGTCAATAAGGTAAGAGGGGAACTTCTATTATCGAATATGTTGTGATGTATTTGGAGAGATTAGATGTAAGTATTTACACGTAAAGGGGCTCTGAATTGACATGAGAAATAACAACGACTTAGAAGTTTCGCGCCGGAACATGTGGTCAGGAATCTTGTTTGGCATCGGTTTGATTGCCTTTATTGATGAAACTGTTTTTCACCAGCTGTTAAGATGGCATCATTTTTACGACAAATCGACAACGGATATCGGGTTAATTTCCGATGGTATTTTTCATGCCTTCAGCTGGTTTGCTACGATAGCGGGCTTATTTTTATTTGCAGATCTGCGTCGGAGAAATGGTCTGATTTTTCAACGGTGGCTTGGCGGCGTATTATTAGGGGTTGGTGTATTCCAATTGTATGACGGTATCATTCAACATAAATGGATGCGTATCCACCAAATCCGATACGTGGACAATGTCATTGTGTACGATATTGTGTGGAATGTCAGTGCTCTGATTATTTTACTAATCGGTATTTATCTATTATTCCGCACATCAAAAAACAGTACTTTAAAAGAGAAGACTGCAAATGAATAGTCTATACTTGCTGCACAGTCATGGACATGTAAGTCATTCGGTACCTGCAATAAACCTTCAATTAATTCTCGGGTTCATTTTCATATTTTTATTGGCAGCATATATAACCGCTGTCATCATAACGAATCGGCGCTATAAAAAATGGCCTATTTTCCGTACAATTTGCTGGACAATTGGTATGATTATTGCACTTGCTGCAGTTGTCGGTCCTTTGGCAAACAGTGCGCATTCTAATTTTACGGCACATATGGTGAGCCATTTATTGTTAAGCATGGTCGCACCGATATTTATGGCGATTGCCAAACCGATGACATTGTTGCTCAGAACAGCAAACACGTCGGTGGCGCGTAAGCTGACGACTATTTTAAAAAGCGGTTTGCTCCAATTTGTTTCGCATCCGGTCACTGCCGCAGTTTTAAATGTAGGCGGACTTTGGATGCTGTATACAACGGATTTGTATACTTTTATGCACGAAAATGCACTTTTCGCTTTATTTATTCATTTGCATTTTTTTATTGCAGGTTATGTATTTACGATTTCCATTATTTATTTCGATCCGGTCTACCACCAATATTCCTACCGATTCCGCGCAGCAGTTTTAATTATTGCGATTGCCGGTCATGATATTTTGTCGAAGTATATGTATGCAAATCCGCCTGCTGGAGTTTCACAGCAAGAAGCGGAAATGGGAAGTATGGTCATGTACTATGCCGGGGATTGGATTGAAGTGGCTCTAATCATTATTTTCTGCTGGCAATGGTACAAATCAGCAAAGCCACGCAAATATGTTACAGTGGAGTTCAATAGGGATGAACAGGTTGCAGTGAATGGAAAATAAAGTAGTTATTAATTTTAATAAGAGGAAAATTATTTTCTAATAAAAAAAGCGTCGTAAATTTGCGACGCTTTTTCATATGGAATCGGTCAACCATCTTTTTTCTGGCCATTCGCTGGAGGCTGTTTTTTGGGGCGGATGTAGAGACCTAATTTCTTACGCTCAGCCATTAACGATTTGTAGAGTGAAAGAATCATCAGCAAAATGATCAACGAAAACGGGAAGGCGACAATAATGGCGGCATTCTGCAGTGCGGTCAGACCACCTGAGAACAATAAACTTGCCGCAATCGCAGCCTGTAAAATTCCCCAAATCAGTTTTATTCTAAAAGATGGATTCATAGATCCGAATGTAGTTTGCATACCAAGTACAAATGTCGCTGAATCGGCCGAAGTAATAAAGAAGTTCATGATGAGCAGCATCGCGACAATCGATAAAATAAAGCCAAGTGGCATTTGGTCGAATACACCGAATAATACTTGTTCTGTCGGTAAATCAACAAGACTTTCATTTTTATTAAGATACGTATCAATCGCTGTTGTACCGAACGTTGCAAACCAGAAAATACTAACAAGTGTCGGTGCTAAAATTACACCCAATAAAAATTCCCGGATCGTTCGTCCTTTTGAAATACGTGCAATGAAAATACCGACAAACGGCGACCAGGACATCCACCATGCCCAGTAGAAAATCGTCCAGCTGTTGATCCAATCACGACTGCCAACATCTCCCGGTTCCATACGTAAACTCATTTGTACAAAGTGTTGCAGATAATTTCCTAGACCGGATGTGAAATCATTCATAATGGATACGGTAGGACCTAGAAACAGTGTTAATAGTAACAAGGCCGCCGCTAAATAAAGATTCCCATTACTTAGAATTTGAATTCCTTTATCAAGACCAGTAGAAGCAGAAATTATAAACAATACAGTAACAATTGCAATAATAATCAGTTGGACAGTGAAGTTTATTGGTAAGTCAAATAAATATGCAAGACCACCATTAATTTGCTGAGCCCCTAAACCGAGTGTTGTTGCAACGCCAACCACGGTAGCGAAAACTGCAATTATATCGATTGTGTGACCAAGTGGACCTTTTGTTTTTTCACCGAAAAGAGGAAACAGTGTGGAGCTGATTAAACCTGGTGCGCCTTTTCGGAAATTGAAATAGGCTAATGCTAATGCGACTACTCCGTATATTGCCCAGGCAGAAATTCCCCAATGGAAATATGTGTAACGAAATGAATCTTTTAATGCTTGTTGGGACCCTTCAGGAGCCTCAGGAGAACTAATAGCGAAATGCGATAATGGCTCTGCAGCTCCCCAGAATACCAAACCAATTCCCATACCCGCACTAAATAGCATCGCAAACCACGATGCATTGCTGTAGTCCGGCCGGTCAGTCGGCTTACCAAGACGTATGGCTCCAACAGGACTCAATATGAGGAAAACACAAAACGCAATAATAATTGCAACGACTAATAAATAATACCAGCCAAAATTATAAGTAAGTAAATTTTGAATGTTCTTGGTGACATTTTCTAAAGTTTGTGGAGCGATTACACCAACTAGTACAGCCAGCATTACTAAAGTAAATGAGCTCCAAAAAACAATGCCTACTTTTTTCATTTTATAACCTCCGTTCAGTGACATATAAATGTATTGCCCAGTTTGAAAAAAATAAACATTCTTGATTATTTTTTTGCGTAGAAATAAGGTGTGACTAGTTCGAAAGGGATAATAATAACTAGGATCCGCTTTTAAATATAGCACCGCTTTTTCTTTATATTACCCAATTTTCCCGACTTTAACTAAAATGAATAACTCTTTTATTAATTTCCTATACTGTGTCAAAAAGGGGAAAGTCTTGTTGACACAAACAATGGAAATAAAGCAGGAAAGTAAACGACTTAATAAGCAATTCCTCCATTCATCAGATTTTGTCGCAAAGAAATTAAGCTTGGGCAAGAAGAAAATGTCATTTTATGCTATTATTCATCACTTGTCAATAAATCAGAGGATATTTCCCCGAAAGTAGATGTAGAAATCGTGAAAACGGGTATATTGGAATAACTGTTGAAAATTCAGAAAAAATTTTATGAAGGGGGTTTTCATTTTGGATAAACAAATGAATTACGGTGATGACTATAAATTTATACCAGCCTCATCTGTTAAAAGTGGTGTAAGTGAAGAGCTATTGCCCGACCTATATGTTCACACGATTCAAATTGCAAATATTATTTTTTATAGCAGTCCTGATAATAACGGGTTTGTTTTAATAGACGCCGGGATGCCGAAAAGCGCACAAGAAATTATTGATGTGGCTGAAAAAAGATATGGGAAAAATGCAAAACCGAAAGCAATTATTTTAACACACGGGCATTTTGATCATGTAGGGGCTATCATTGAACTTGTTGAACATTGGCAAGTACCGGTTTTCGCTCACAAGCTGGAACTGCCGTATTTAACTGGCTTAGAAAATTATCCGGAGCCGGACCCCACTGTTGATAGCGGATTAGTCGCTAAAATGTCCCCGATGTTCCCGAATGAAGCAATTGACTTAGGGGAATCTGTCCAGGAGCTTCCTCCAGATGGAACCGTACCTTTTATGGAAGGATTTAAGTGGATTCATACACCGGGACATACACCAGGACACGTTTCGTTATTTAGGGAGCGCGACGGAGCACTTATTGCAGGGGATGCATTTGTGACGGTCAAACAGGAATCCTTGTATAAAGTATTTACCCAGGAAAAAGAAGTGAACGGACCCCCGAAGTATTTGACGCCGGACTGGGCCGCAGCTTTTGAATCAGTAAAAATTCTGGCAGCATTAAATCCTTCTGTAGCGGTTACAGGACATGGCGTGCCGATGAGCGGAGAAGAACTAAGCGAGGGGCTGCGGAAACTTGTTGATAAATTTGATCAAATAGCATTGCCAAGTAATAAGAAATAAATAGTACAAAAAATCATCCTTTTACTCAGTAAATGGATGATTTTTTGAAGTGTGATAGAGTGGGTCTGATTTAAATGCTAAAGCAGAAATTAATTATTCAAATCATATAACCCGGGGCTATGCTCATTTGGCATGTCCGTCATCAACGGTATCGGGAAACCTGCTGGCGGGGGTGTTACCTAATATGTTCCGCCATTTCGACTAAGATTAAAATATTACGATTATATTTCATAGGACTACTTTTCGGAAAATAGGGTAGAAAAGTAACAGAGATGGTTGAGTATAACTAATCTTGTGGAACTTGCTATTTTTGGAATGAGGAGGATGTAAATTGGAGAACAACAATAAAAAAGTCGAGCAATTGAAACAGTTTACTACGAAAGATGAAGGGCAGCCGTTAACTACGAATCATGGATTAAAGTTAACGAATGACGAGCATTCATTAACGATAGGTGAACGTGGCCCAACAATAATGGAAGACTTTCATTTTCGTGAAAAAATGACCCATTTCGACCATGAACGTATTCCAGAACGAGTAGTACATGCACGAGGTTCGGGGGCTCATGGTGTATTTGAAAGTTATGGCGATGCATCAGATATAACGATGGCTCATTTTTTAGGAGAGAAAGGTCGCCAAACACCTGTCTTTGTTCGATTTTCAACAGTAGCAGGCTCACGAGGTTCAGCAGAAACAGTTCGTGATGTACGAGGATTTGCGACGAAGTTTTATACAGAAGAAGGGAACTATGATCTCGTAGGAAACAATATCCCAATTTTCTTCATTCAAGATGCAATTAAATTCCCGGATTTAATTCATGCAGTAAAACCGGAGCCACATAATGAAATTCCTCAAGCGCAAAGTGCCCATGATACCTTTTGGGATTTTGTCGTAAGCAATGAAGAAACCGCACATATGACTATGTGGAAAATGTCTGACCGAGCGCTTCCAAGAAGTTTCCGTACGATGGAAGGGTTTGGTGTAAATACTTTCCGTTTTGTCAACGCCAATGGGGAAGCCCACTTCGTAAAATTCCATTGGAAACCTGTATTCGGCGCTCATTCTTTAGTATGGGATGAAGCTCAAAAAATCGCAGGAAAAGACCCGGACTTTAATCGCCGTGACCTTTTCGATAATATTGAAGCCGGAAATTATCCGGAATATGAACTTGCTGTGCAGCTGATTCCACAAGAAGATGAGTTCAAGTTTGATTTCGATATTTTAGATCCGACAAAAATTTGGCCGGAAGAATTGATTCCGCTTCGCAAACTCGGAAAAATGACATTAAATCGAAATACTGATAACTTCTTTGCAGAAACGGAACAGATTGCATTTCATGTAGGACATGTTGTACCGGGAATTGATTTTTCAAACGATCCGTTATTACAAGGACGTTTATTCTCTTACACCGATACACAACTGATTCGATTAGGCGGACCAAACTTCCATGAGTTGCCGATCAACCGTCCTGTATGCCCATTCCATAATAATCAGCGTGATGGTTATGGTCGAATGACGATTAATAAAGGGCGTGTTGCATACGGGAAAAACAGTTTGCAAAACAATACACCGCATGTAGTGACGCAAAATGAAGGCGGCTATGCTCATTACCAGGAAAAAATCGAAGGTCGAAAAGTACGTGCTCGAAGCTTATCGTTTGAAGATCACTATAGCCAAGCGCGTCAATTCTGGTTAAGCCAAACAGATGTGGAAAAACAGCATATTATCAATGCTTTCAGTTTTGAATTGGGGAAAGTAGAAACAATTGAAATCCGCAAAGCAGCAGTCGATATGTTTGCTCGTGTCGACCGTGCAATGGCTGAACAAATTGCACAAAATATCGGTGTTACACCACCAGACGAATCGATCCAGCAAGTTGCCGATCAACAGCCATCTGATGCTGTGAGTATCTTAAAAAATCAGATACCATTCTTAAAGTCGAAAAAAGTCGGTATTATTGTTGATACAAACAGCAATTTGGAAGAACTGATTACTCCTTTGGAAAACGAGGGCGTTACAGTAGAGTTGATCAGCGATAAGCAAGGAAGAATCGGTGAGCGTGAAATTGATCACACGCTGGAAACCGCATCTCCTGTACTTTATGATGGTCTAATTGTTGCCGCGACTTTCGATAGTGTCGTGCCTAAACGTAAAGTACAACGATTTGCTGATGAAATTTTCAACCACTATAAAGCATTGGGGTATGCTTCAACCGAAATTTTAGATAAAGGCTATGCGAATGCACCTGGTGTCACAACAGGAATTTCAGAATTTGTTGAAGCGTTGAAAAAAGGTCGCCACTTTGACCGTACAGATGCAACGGGTTGATTCTTCTTATAAAATTTAATAATCGCAAACAAAAAACATTTTTCTCATTTGAGAAAGATGTTTTTTTACGAATCTCTATCTCCATTTTCCTACTCGTTTTATAAAAAATGAATATTTGGAATAATAAAATATTGTAATAGTGGTATGATATAATATAAAAATTGTAGTTAAATTTATATTGGAGGGGGGCATTTAGGGAGAAATCTGAAAAGGGCTATGATAATCGGAAAATTTGAAATGGGGAACAACATAGCCTTAGTAATTCATTTAATTTAATACATATTGATCGAAGGATTAAAAGGGGAATTAGACGTGTGAAAAATATATTGAAAATTGGAAGCGCATTTATTGGCGTGATCGTAGGCGCCGGATTTGCTTCTGGACAAGAAATACTGCAATACTTTACGAGCTTTGGAATACTCGGGATATTCGGAGCCATTTTATCAACGGTATTATTTTCAGGCATTGGAATGCTTTTAGTATGGCTTGGCAGTTATACAAAAACGACATCACATAAAGATGTTATTTACAGAATAAGCGGGCGATATCTTGGAATTGTAATCGATTTTATTCTTATTTTTACGTTGTTTGGCGTAGGTGTCGTGATGCTAGCTGGAGCCGGTTCGAACTTAAATCAGCAGTTTGGCTTACCGGTCTTTGTAGGTACGACTCTTATGACAATACTCGTATTATTAACAGGGTTTTTGAAAGTAAAACGGGTTGTTGCCATTATAGGAAGCATTACACCATTTCTCATTCTTTTTGTAATATTTATTGCGATTTACAGTTTTCTAACGATGAATGGAACTTTTGCATCGTTAAACGACGTAGCGCAAGCAACACCGACTACTTTACCAAACTGGTTTATTTCCAGTATTAATTACGTGTCATTTAATATCGCAGTTGGAGCTTCGATGTCCATTGTGATGGGCGGAGCTGAAAAAAATCCAAAAACAGCAGCGCTAGGCGGATTAGTTGGAGGACTTGTTTTAGGTATTCTGATTCTATTAATGCATTTAGCGATTTTCTCAAAAATCGAAGAAGTTGGTACACTGGACATGCCAATGCTGGGAATTGTTAGTAATTTATCGCCAACACTAGGTATTATCATGTCATTAGTTATTTTTTGCATGATATATAATACTGCGGTAGGAATGTTCTTTTCTTTCTCAGCACGTTTTGCGGAAACAGGGACACAGAAATTTAAAAAATTCTTTACGATTACAATGATTGTGGGCTATTTGGCAAGTTTTGTGGGCTTTACTGGCCTAGTGAGTTATTTCTATCCTCTAATCGGTTATTTGGGCATTATCCTTATTCTTGCTTTATTGGCAGCACCCTTTATTATTAAGAGACAAGAAGCAAAATAATTGAATGATTAGGGCATTAAAAAGTAAAGCTACCATTTTCTTTTTTAGGAAATGGTAGCTTTTTTGTCGTATCTTAACTATCAGCTTTTTTCTGTATGTAGTAATCAATCTGTAAAAACTTCATACCAAACAGTGTCATCTGATGGGTTGCGGTAAGGGCTCCTTGTTGTTCCTTAATTACAAAATACTCATGTAACGGCAGTTTAAATATATAAGAACCGATCGCCAAATACGTACCGGCATCGCCTTGCCCATCACTTGTTAAGTACAGTGCGCGGTCTTTTACGGAAAGCTGCAGTATACCGTGCATTGAAGAGAAGGGCAGAGGCAATGCAATATTCATATAGGTATTGGATGCATCTTGATGCGTGGAGTATATTGCATTGAATACCGGGTCACCATTGACCGATCTTTGCCAAACGCGCGGTTTTTCTCGGCCATCATGATGCGGATCAACTTGCCAAATTTCACCGTCCATCATAATCGTTTTTGAAGAAAACGGTAAATTCAGCTGTCCCATTTTCCTGCTGATGAACTGATACACAAAAGCAAAAGGTTTAAACCATGTAGCCCATTGAACAGACGCTTTTAATTCAAATTGTGTAGTACTTTCATAAAACTCACTAACTAATTCAGGAAATTCCTCTTTATTAACATAAGACGCCATATCATCGACCAATCCACGTACCGGTTTGTTTGTTGGGGAAAATCGCCCGCGAATTTTACTGACCGGGAATGCAAAACCGTAATGCTTTGTCGGTGGGACAAAAAGACTCCAACCAATCACAATCGCGATACCAAATCCTAAACAATTTAAAAGACCGTGGAAGTCCAGCATATCCGGAATATCTACAAGATTCGTTCCTGATAGATTGCTGTAAGCGTATAAAAACGACCAAATAATTGTAAAGCATAATGTCAGAAATGCCAGGCGGATGAAGAGACGCTGCATACGCGGCAATGGCCATTTCATAAAGCTGATGCTGAAAATGGCGAGTACATATAAGCTAACCGAAATGATTTCAACGATCCTTGACAAAGTGATCCCGACTGCTACTAGCATTGGTCCTGCAGCGATGACTGCACAGCAAAACTTGTAATAGCGGGTCATATGAAGACGCCCAATCAATCCGACTGTAATGCATAGCAGAAAGGCGGAGTAATGAAAATGAATAGCGGTCAGCCATGTAATAATCGGACTGAACCCTGTATTCAACTGCAGATGGAATGCCAAAAACCACAGTCCACCCATCACAATATAAATTAGACCGATATCGATCATCATTTCCGCTGTATTGACAAAGCCTCTTCTCAAAAACCGGTTAATCCCATAGGAGGCAACAATAAGCGTACTTAGTAAGTAGGCAAGTACACAAAGCAGGATGAGGAAATCGTTTTGTGTGAAATACAGTATTGTAACTGCAAACTGACCGGTTGCTATAATGAGTCTTTGCCAATTTTTCAGCAAAACTAACTGTTCCAGCATGACTGGTACAAAGATAAGTTGAGCTAGCGTCAAATAATAATATATGGATGTTGGTTCGTTAAATAATAGAAGCAAAGCCATACAAACAAGGCCAATGATTGTTAAAGGTCTACTGAGCACATGGCGTAAATTGACCAGCATACATCATCATCCTTCCGATAAGATCATTATAAATGGAGACATGAATCGTATACACATCGAGCACATCATCATACCCTTCCGTTACAACAACTCGGCCTGTCAGTTTCTTTGGCAAACCAACTTCTTTCTGACTGATTACGGCACGCTGTTCTGCGGAGCGGATCATTAAGGAACCGTCCTTTGTAACATCCATTTTTAAATCGGAGTAAAAGAGTGCAGGATCCCCTAAATAATCTTTTACGATTTGCCGTTCCAAATCGACTGTCATCGTCGCATTGAACTTGCGTGTTGCGAGTGGAAAATAGAAAGTGCGCTCCCAATAGACTTCGGCTTCCTTATCATTGTTCATTCTTGCGGTATTCGTTATTGTAAACGGAATTTCTTTCCCGGACTCGGGAAAAAGGAAGTTTGTTTTCGTAAACAGTTGATACATCGGTCGTAAAAAACGCGGTCCGGAATGAATGACTTGCATTGTTCCTTGTGCATGAAAGGGTTGGCCAAATGGAAGGCGGTACCTTTCCTGCAGTTTTGGATGCAGCCTGTGAAAGTCTTTGGCCAGCAATGTTTTGTAAATCATATTAAGCACCTCTTTTTCGTTTGCAGAATCTTGCTGTCGGTAATTCTTTTGTAAGCAGTAGAGCAATAATTGAAGCAATCCATAAACCAATGTTAAATGTAACGACATTAAATGGTGAGGTTGCAACAGAAGGTGCAGCAATAATTGCGCTTAATGTCAGCAATGGGAATAATAAAATTTGCGCCTTTATCAGCAGCGGTTGCAATTTCGGGATTAAAAAGAGTAACCCGATGATCATCTCCAAAATACCTATCCAAATAATGGCCGTTGATGCTTGACCTAACGTTAGCGGTGACAGTTTCATCAGCATCTCAATTTCAAGCGGATGCTTCATCAACACTTTCGGAATGAGACCTTGATAGAACCATGTAAAACTGAACAGGAAGCAGAGTAAATAATAGCTGAAAAATCGCCGGTATTGGGTTGCCGGTTTTTCTCCACTTTCAATCCATCTTGCCAGTACATTAAAACTAAGTGCAGTTGCCCAACCGATAACGGGGCGGAACAGCAGATCAAATAATTGCCCGAATCGACCGAACCGAACGTCATAGTCATACTGGGTTAGAAAGGTTACACGGTCACCATTCGGAATATACTGCCAGTAGCCGCGACCTTCCTTGATTGGGGAAATCAGTTGCGGTGTTCCGAAATGGAGAGAAGAGGTTTTAACGCCACTTGCTTTCTCATGTGTTCCTTTACTTTCACCCCAACCACCTACTGACAGTCCCGGCATTATTTTAGTTGTATATGTAAAAGTTTGAGGTGCTTCCTCATGCTGCTTTTCATTGTAGGTGATGGATGTAAAACGTAAATCCCATTGTTCATGCAGGTCAGGCTGCTGTGTATAATGCCATACTTCTTCAATCGAGCTGTCTATTACGGTTTCCACATAAATCGGCTTTTTTTTCAAGACATTCAGCTCCTCTATCAAAATGTAAAAATGTATTCTACTCATTCATCATACCTTAATATTTCTTCTATGATTAGTCAGAATTTAAAGTGAACGAATTTGCGGAATAAATGTTAATCTCTTACATTTTCAAGTATTATAAGAATGGATAGATCAAGTAACCGATTTTAAAGGAGGAAGTAATGGACTTTATTTTGGATTATAAGTGGTTTTTCCTCATTACTGCAGAAGTTGTTTTCTGGGTATGTGCGATTGCTTTTTTGCTATTGCGCTACTGGTTTCAGCTGAAAAAGCTGAGTTTAGTCGTTTTTGTAATTTTTATTGTGAATGATTTATGGATTGCACTTTTGGCTTATTTCGATTATCAGCGAACAGGTGAATTTTCGATTTATCAAATTATCATCGTCATCATTATTGTATACGCAATGACATTCGGGAAATCCGACTTTAAAAAACTCGATGCCTTTATTAAAAGGTGGGTGGCTAAAAGAAGGGGAGAGCCAATCGATGAATCAATCCAACCTGTTAAACTGTATGGTAAGGCTTATGCGTTACAAGAATGGAAGCAATTTGCGGGGCATTTCGTAGTTTTTGTTCTTGTTCATATAGGATTTGCTATTGCAGTCGGTTTTTCAGACAGTTTGCAGCAAACGCCCTTGAATGAGTTATTCGGAACGTGGTTCGATGGAGAGAAAAGTAATTTCCCTTTTGACAATGAAGGGATCAATAAATTCAGTCATGTATGGCTGCTTATTCTTGCCGTTGATTTTGTAATTACATTATCGTATACATTATTTCCGAAAAAGAAATCATAAACGTGATATTTTTAATTCTCTGAACCAAACATATTGAATATAACCAATATGTTTGGTTCTTTTTAATAAGAATCGATTCTTTAGTAGAGGAGCTATGTAAAATGAGTGAAATTAAATGTTCTTCAAAAGCAGAAAATATCTTACTTCAGATCAATAGTCAAACTAAGTTAGGCGACTTACGCAAAATTGCCAAAGATATAAAAAAAGATCATGAATTAGCAATGGAACTGTGGTCAACTGAGGCGTATTTGCCCCGATTATTGGCAATTTTAATTATGGACAAAAAACTTCTTTCACAAGCGGTGCTAACTAAATTTGATCAGGATATGCAAATGCATGCTTTTGGTGAGCGAAATAATTTAATGGATTGGTTAATGGCAAATCAGCTTATGAAAGGTAAGAAAACAATCGCAATGATGGAGTCATGGGAAAACAGCGATTCTGCTCTTCAAAGGCGAGCTTTCTGGTATTATCAGGCGCGACTGAGATGGACGGGACAAACACCGCCTGATAATACAGCAGACTTGCTTTCTAAAATAGAAGCGAACATTAGCAAGGAAGAATCGGAAGTTCAATGGGCGATGAATCTTACAGCAGGCTGGATCGGTGTATATGAGGAAAAGTATCGTGCACGCTGTATTGAACTCGGTAAAAATATAGGCCTTTACAAAGATGATAAAGTAGCAAAAGGATGTACGCCAAGTTATTTGCCGCAGTTCATTGTAATGGAGGTTAACAAAAGACAATAGTTATCGTTTAAAAATTGCTTAACTTCCAAGAAAGCAAAATAAAAGATGATTAAAAAGATGGCCAATCAAGGAAGGGGACTTAATATGAAAAAACTATTATCGTTAATGTTTGTTTCAGCAATATTATTAGCAGCTTGTAATTCATCAGAATTAAGTATTACTGAAGTTCAAAAGATTCCCCAAAAAGTACAAGAGAGTATTGATACCGACTATACATTGCAGTTAGTTAATGACAGTAAAAGCGATGTAAAATATATTATTTTTCAATCTGACGGATCAGTAACAGCTGAACTTGAAGAGAGAGAAAACATATTAGATATAAAATTGGATACCGAAAACGAAGAAAATAGCGAGTTAAAACAATACGTCTATAAAATTACTCGTGGTGATGCACAATATGATTCAATTAATGTAAAAATAAACGGTCAGGATACACCTATAGATAGTTCCACAGGTTTTTAGGTGAGGTTGTCATTAACAAATTTTATAAAATAAAAATCCCTTTTGATTCTAATCATTCAAAAGGGATTTTCTATACAGAGCTTTTTAATAGGGAAGATTGCCAAGCTCTATTATCTCTTGAAAATTTCAGTCAATGCTCTGCCATCAGTATTACCAAAGTCCAGATCTAAAATATGCGCAATTGTCGGACCGATGTCAACGACACAAGCTTCGCCAATGTTAGAACCGGCTATAACACCATTGCCGGAAATAATCAGGTTGCTCGTATAGTCGGGTTTGTTTGGGGAGTAGCCATGTGTCGCATACTTTTTTCCGAGTGCATGTAAGTCAATGACAGCCTCCTGTAAATGGTCTTCAAACGCATACCCTTCTTTTGCTTCAATCATATAGCGAAACTGACTGGCTATATGAAATTCCTGCAGTTCTTCCGTACTTAAAATGGCTTCGATTCCGTAAGATTCATTCCGTGCTGCATCCTGTAAAATAGTAAGTGCTATTTGTTCTGCTTCCGCATCACCTGGCTGTACATGTAAATAAGCGGCTCCACCTGCACTTTGAACATACGCGCGCCAATGCCATTTGCCATTTTCCTCATAAATCAGACCTTCTTCGTATAAAATCCGATTCAAATACACTTTGTACTGAACATCGAGCTGACTATGGTCTCCGACAATTATAAAAGTCGTTTCTTCATAAATATCCGCCTCTTTTGTTGCCTGAACGAGCTCTCCAATCCGGCGATCCATCCGTTCAATGACTTCTTCAATATGAGGCCCTTTTGTTCCATGTAAATGCTTTGTATCATCGAGGCCAATTAAGTGCATTAAAAGTAGGTTCGGCTTTTTCTTTTTAATCGTATCTACTGCACATAGCGTTGTGAAATCATCTAAATAAGGCTGTTGAATCCCTTGCCGAACTTTTCCGAACTTCATTTCCATTTGCAACGTAAAAAATTTACTGCCGCTTTTCAGTATTTTCAATGCCTGGTTTTCATTTTTAACCGCTTTTATTTCAGGGATATTAAAGTTAATATCCGCTTTTCCTGATACCGGCCACAAAAGACCGGCTGTTGTGAGTCCTTTTTTTCGTGCTGCTTCATATATAGTTGGAGCTTGGATATCACTGCGGAACCAGTGCCAGTTTTGATTCTGCTCAGGCACGAACGGCTGGAACGGATTATTATGGAAAACCCCGTGCCGGTCTGGATAGACACCTGTCACATACGAACTGTGTATGACATAGGTGAGGGTAGGGTACACACTTTTTAATAAATTTGTGGATGCCCCTCGTTCAATCAGTTTTGCTAAATTCGGTTTCGATGCCGCACTTTCCCAATTATCTTTAGAAAAGGCATCATATGAAACGACAATTACATGATTACTTATTTTCTGCATTAGATCACCCTGCTAATTTAGTTTGTTCATGCGCATCCTTTGGCAACATTAAAAAGACAATGAGCCCGATGATGAATAGAGGGATAATTGATAAAATACTGTATCTGGCATCACCGGTCATCGTTGTTGTAAGCGCCATTAAAAAAGGACCAATAATCGCAGCAAATTTCCCGAAAATATTATAGAAACCGAAAAATTCATTTGAGCGCTCTTTCGGAATAATTTTCCCGTAATAGGAACGGCTAAGTGCCTGAATCCCTCCTTGTGCAGATCCAATCATAATCCCTAATATAAAGATATGCCACAATTCTGAAATGAAAAATGCTGCAATACAAGCAATCATATAAGTCGTAATCCCGACAATAATTAATGCCCGTGTCGAATATTTTTTTGCTAGCGTTCCATAAAGCAACGCAAAAGGAAACGCTACAATTTGAATTACGAGTAAAATGGCCAAAAGTATAAACGTATTTAGCCCATCGGAGCCTAAAACACTTGTCGCATACGGAACAACCATTTTAATAATTGTATCGACACCATCTATATAGCAGAAATAAGCGATTAAAAACATGAATACTATTTTATAGTCTTTAATATTTAAAAAGGTTTGACCTAATCGTTTGAAACTATTGCCGATGGGATTTGGTTCGGGTTCTATATAGTGGCGCTGTTTGACATCTTTAATCATCGGAATAGTCAGTAATCCCCACCATAGCGCGGTAATACAAAATCCGATTTGATAACCGATCGCTGCATCCATCCCCATAATTAAGATGACGACTAAACTAATCCCAAATGGAATGACACTTGAAATATAGCCGAAAGCAAAGCCGGAGGATGATACTTTATCCATTTTCTCATCAGTCGTTACATCGACTAAGAAAGAATCATAGAAAATATTGGCACCGGCAAAGCCGATACATGAAAGAATGTACATGACGATTAAGAGCTGCCATTGCCCGCTATCCGGTGAAATAAATGTAAAAGAAAGAGTAGAAATAATTCCGACTAACGCAAAAAATGTGAAGAAACGTTTTTTCTTGTCCTTATAATCAGCAAAGGCTCCTAATATAGGACTAAGAACGGCGACAAGTATACTTGCGAGTGAATTGAAATAGCCTAAATCCATGTTGTTCACACCTTGAAACATCCCAAAGACAATGGGGAAAAGGGCGGTAGTGATCGCAATGGAATAAGCAGAATTCCCGCAGTCGTATAAAATCCAAGACTTTTCTTCTTTTGTCAGCTTCACTTACATAAAACCTCCCAACCTACTATTTTCAGTCATTATACCATTATCTTGAAATTGATAAGTAAAACCATACAGAAATTTCATATTAAAGAAATATTCTTTACGCAAACTCTGTATAATGGAAGTTATCTCTAAAAATTTACAGGAGGCAGGCTATGGCAAGGATTTTTAACTATTTTCATCCACTTGTTTGGATCATATTAAGTGGGACGATTTTTGTACGGACTGCGAGCTTTATGGCAATCCCGTTTTTAGCTTTATATTTACATAATGAACTACATGCCTCTCCTTTATTAATCGGGGTTACAATTGGAATTGCCCCACTGTTTTCAACATTCGGTGGATTAATCGGCGGCTATTTAACCGATCGATTCGGACGAAAAGCGGTTATTATTATTACGGTATTTATATGGAGCCTTACATTCGGTGGATTTGCGTTAGCTCCTTCAGCTGTTTACTTTGTCGTGTTAAATGCTGTGAATGGGTTATGCCGCTCATTTTTTGAACCGGGTACTCAAGCACTGATGATTGATTTTACGGAAGATGCAAAAAAAAGACGGTTATTTTCCGTACGCTACACGGCCATTAATATTGCGGCTGTTATGGGTCCCTTGCTCGGAGTATGGGTCGCAAGCTTATCAAGCCCAGCGACACCGTTTATGATTACCGGTATAATGTATGCGTTGTATGGCATATTTTTACTCGTCGTGTTAAATCGCTATGAAAAGAAGCAAAAAAGACTTAGTTCAAAACAGCAAATCCGAACAGTACTACAAGCGGTTATCCATGACCAGAAACTGTTGCTGTTTATCGCGGGAGGTATTTTGATTACGGTCGGTTATTCCCAGTTCAACTCGACACTTCCGCAATTCATTAACATGAATGTGGAGGATGGAGTGAAGCTCTTTTCCTATGTGATCGTCGCAAACTCCATTACGGTACTGGCTTTTCAGTTACCTTTAACTGTTTTAAGTGAAAAAATCTCAATTTACAGGCTGAAAATCGGTGTCGTCATTTTTGCGATCGGATTATTTCTGTTTGGGGTTTCTGACAGCTCTTGGATGTTCATTGCGAGTATGATTGTGTTTTCGGTCGGTGAGATTTTCTGTTTTCCGATGATGAATGCGGTTATTGAGGAGATTGCACCTGAGGATCAGAAGGGAACCTATCTTGGTGCATCACAATTTAAAAATATAGGAGGATTTATTGGACCTATTATCGGTGGCTGGCTGTTAACAGTTTATATAGATTATATGTTTGCGATTATTTCATTAATCATGCTCTGCAGTATTTTTATATACAACCGCGCTCAAAGGCTGACTTGAATTGTTGAACAATCGGTAAGTAATAAAACAAAAGAGCTGCTCATAAAGTGAAGCAGGTTCCTGTAAGAAAAAAACTTGATTAATAGAACTTCGTTAAGTACAATGAACACTTTGAATACATAAGAAGTTCGCGGTAAATTCCGCTAAAAGACTTTACAACAAAGAGGTGACAACATGAAAGGTCGAACACATTTAACAATTGGTTTAGGAATCGGGGCCGTGGCATCAGTCAGTCAGGCACCAGAAATGATTCCGGTCGTTTTAGCTGTTTCCGCTGTCGCTTCACTTGCTCCGGATCTGGACGGAAACAACCTGTTGAATAAACATGTAACGAAGACGGCGAAACAAATAAAAAAGGGCGGACAAATGGTCGGTGGAATCATAATGATTCTGTCCTTGGCAGCCTACTTAAATCTTTTGCCTTTTCTTGATAGTGAATGGTTTACCCAACAAAATAAACTGCTGTTTTTAGCGTTGGGGGCCATTATTATTGCAATGTCCATGAGAAGTCAGGAAACACTGAAAAATATTTTAATGACTATGTTAAGTTTATTCCTTATATATTATGCAATTACAGATGAGCTATGGTGGCTCGTATTGTTTGCTGTATACATAGGTGCAGCTGGATGGTTACCGCATCGAGGGTTTACCCATACAATATGGGCAGTGGTCTTTTGGGCATATATGTCCCATCTGCTGGAATTAAGTACGGGTGCGGAAAATTTAGCGATTATCTCAACTATGGCTTATTTATCTCATATTTTAGGCGATATGATGACGAAAAAAGGGGTTAAATTCCTTGCCCCGATTACGAATAAAGTATTTAAAATACGAATATAGATTTTAAGGGAGGTCTTTCATCAGTTTCAATGAACTGTCGAGAGATCTTTTCTTTTTAGTTAATTATTATTCAACAGCAATGAAATCTTCAATAAGCTATAATAAAATAAATGATTATAATAATTTCTGCCCAATACGGATGTTAGAGGAAGGTGAATTATGATTGAAATGCATCGGAGAAATTCCTTATTGCTTCTATTAATAAGTATTTTTTATTTTACACATATAATAATTAATATTTTTATTGAAGGAATAGAGAGTATATTTCCTCCAGCAATCTTTTTTGGAGTATTTGGGCTCATCATGATATTGCTGATTCAG
Source organism: Solibacillus isronensis (assembly GCF_900168685.1). Lineage (NCBI taxonomy): Bacteria > Bacillati > Bacillota > Bacilli > Caryophanales > Caryophanaceae > Solibacillus > Solibacillus isronensis. Next base: position 1,112,175 of record NZ_FVZN01000014.1, read on the forward strand.
ATGAAAGTGAACGCCAAATTTACAATGTATGTAATGATCGGCAGTATGTATATTTATTTTTATTACCTGCTTAACGATTCACCGTATATAGTAAATTATCTCTTCATGTGGCTCGCACTTCCGTTAAGTGCCATCTATCAACAGATAAAAGCAGTTTTGATGGCAGGGGTCGCGTCGATTATTCTTACATTTTATTCATTTTTTTACCTTCACGATGAAATTTTTCCGAACGTCATCAAGGAAGACTTTATTTATTTAGTACTGTTTGGAATATTTATTACCATTTTCCTCATTGTTTTCATTCTTAAAGTGAGGGAGGCCAACGACAAGTTACAGGACTTAGCCTACCACGATCCTTTAACCGGAGCAGCAAACCGTTTAATGCTTAAGGAAAAGTTTGATTTGATGAAGCATGAAAATGTCGACTCAGTTGCATTATTGTTCCTTGATATGAACGGTTTCAAAAAAATAAATGATACATATGGCCATGAAGTTGGGGATCAATTATTGCAAATTATTGTTTTAAGGATAGATGGCATATTAAGAGAGACGGATTTACTTTGCCGATTGGGTGGAGATGAATTTGTCATTTTAACGGCTAATATTAATCAATCAATCGTAAAAAAGATTACGGATAGAATAAAATCTGCACTTGAGAAACCAATGATTTTAGATCAACATATAATTAATGTTTCGGCAAGTATTGGATCATACTTCACAATAGAAGTTTTAGATGCAAATTTAGATGAGATGATTAAAGAAGCCGATCGAGCGATGTATAAAGAGAAAGAATTAAAAGATTTGCCGGAAGATACAATAAACTAATACAAAATCAAAAGCCGTTCAAATTCGAACGGCTGTTTTTGTGGCTTTGTAGCCTTTCTATTCACTCACGGCGGACGCTTTCTATGAGGCACCAGCAATCACACTTGTCGCATTCACTCTGAACAACTAATTTTGATTCACATTTCCTTGTATTAAAATAAAATTAATTTGAGTATTTTTCGACTTCTGTCTCTAAAATAGAAAGCAAATCGATCTCGTCTAAAGCTTCCAACATATTCATCCCTTTATTTTGCCAATATAATCCGCAATGGCCCAAATTATTTAAACAAATTCCCTTACGTATATAACATATGGACAGATTAATAAAAAGCTTTTCTATTTTACATAGTTCGATAGAGTTTTCTAATTGTTTTAAAGCCATATTATAATCTTGATTTTTTAGATATAACAAGGATAGATTAATTAAAAAATTTATTTTTATACGATTTATATTCTGGAAATTTTTGTATTTTTCAATATGCCGAAAAGCAAATTTTTTCATTTCGACAGCGGTTTCAATTGGAAAAATATAAAGTATAGAATTTAGTAAAAAAATATCGGACAAGTACAATTCGTCTCTGCGAGATAATTCTATCCAAATGGGCTCGGCAAGTAATTTTGCATGATGAATGTCGTTAGTATTTGCTAGTATTGTTAAACTTTTTATAATGATAAATATTTTATTAATAAGTTTATCCTCAGGAAATTCCTTTAAATATGACATACAATTCCTCTGTAATTGCAATAAATTTTCCGAATTATTATATGTCTGATTATAAAATTTGTTAATAATTTCATCCCTTAAAGGCATGGTATAACTATTATCAATATACCTAAATTCTTCATATGAAGTTTCTATTCTTACTAGAAATTCACTTAAGGTTGAATGTTTAATATCTTTATTTTCCCCTAGTTCAAATTTGGAGAAATTACCTTGTGTACAAATATTGTTGGAAACATATTTCTGTGAAAACCCTTTGCCAACTCTAATTTTTTTTAATGTTTTCCCGTAATTGTTCATAATACCCTCCAAATATTCATTTACTAATATTATAAGTTGGCAGAGAGTAATTTATGTAAAATAAGTAAAAAAGGGGGGGTGAGAAAATGATTGAATTAATTATTATCGCTCTGGATTTATGGATAGTAGGAATTGGTGGGGGATAAAATGATATTTTCACAGGAACAGTAACATTTGGTGTAATAAAATGATGGCACCAGTCGTAATAAGATTCCAACTCCTACGTCTGGTGCTCCTCTTTTATAATCGAATGCGTCGTTTATTTGGAGATAACAATCGTTAAAAGTAATTTTAAAACCCTATAATTTTATATTTTGGTTGTATTATTCTTTGGAAATTCCCCTTTATATAGTAAGGGATAAGCATTCTATTCGATCTTTTTAATTTAAAACGAACAGAGGTTATGTTTTATGACTAAAAAGATAAGGGGTATGACGAATGAAGATTTTAAATCCTGATGTCGTGAATAGTAATGTGTTTAAAAGGTTCTTAGAGATTGAAGAATATAACAAACTGTATAATGCATACTTACAGGATCCGACAAGTACTAATGCGGATTCTCTTAATGAACAGTTCAAATACTTTGAAAAACTGATTATACGTATCGCCTATATAAAAAAAGCAATTAGATATGAATCCAGAAAATTTGATTCAAAGGTAAGAGAGTACAATAAAAAATATGAATTAAATTTGGATGCACCTATTAATGAAAGCCTGGCAATGGTAGACACAGTTCAAGATGAAAATTCTTATATACAATTTGAAACCATTTTTGAGAATGACTTAGAGAGCTTGTTGAGTGATGAAATGTTAATAACTTTGTTAAAACGTTTAAATACTAAGCAAAAACAAGTTTTGTATTATCGGTATGTAAACGAGTTAACTGAGAAGGAAATTGCGAAGCTTTACAATGTATCCCAACAAGCTATTTCTAAGATGATTCATAAATCAATAAACATATTAAGAGAAGGGAGGGAGAGGAATGATTGAGGGCCAGCTTTTTCAAATATTAGGGAATTTCGGATTTCCAATTACCATTGCGATTTATTTATTAATGCGATTCGAAGGCAAAATTGATTCATTACGAAATTCAATTGACTTATTATCGAACGACCTCACAAAGACAAACCATGAAAGGAGTAAAAAATAGAGGGGAGGTTAACTATGGTCGAGCAATTTGATCCAAATGAAATTGTTCAAGTTTTAAAAAGAATTGAACCTATCATTTCATATTCTTCACTGCAAACGAGAATGGAAAATCGGGATGACCTTAAGCAGCACCTTTATGAAGTTACCATTAAAACTTTAAAAAATACGGTTTTTGTACAACCAAAAGGATTGTTTAAATGAATAGAATAGTTGGCGAGGCATTTTGATATCTAAGGAGTTAGTTGCATCTTTGGATTATTAAAATGCCTTTTTAATTTATGTGGACTTGGATGATGTAAAGAAATCCTCAGTATTACAGGAATGTAAAAATGAATGATACATAATAATCAAGGTGTGTTACGGGATAAACACTAATATTTTGAGGGTGCTTTAAGTTTTTTATTTTTTTATCGGTAATAATAGGCAGAAAAATGTCTTTATTGTTTAGACAATTTTTACTGTTTCGTGATATATGTAAAATAAATTCACCACGTTACATAGTAAAGGGAAATTCATGAAATATCCTAGAGAACAAATATGGAAGCGTAACCATTCAATAAAAATAACTTGATTTTCGCTGTATTTATTATTTCGTATATTGCAAAATTCAAAAAATTCGTAACGGAGACATCATCTCTTTTAATCAGAGTAAAACAATATCGTAATATAATTTTGTTATATTCTAGACAGGCAGTAGATGGTGCTGCCAAAAAAATTGAGGAATCATTTTACTCGGTTCAATCAGAGGTGAAACGATCAATACCTGGATCAATGAAAAATCCATCCTATCAGTACAAAATACGAATTAGGAGCGATCAAGTAATGAATAAAAAACAAATGGACTCTAAAACAGCAAATAAAAATTTTTCTAAGAAAGTAGCGCCACTCGTGATGTCAACGTCATTTATAGCTGCATCGTTTTTAGCGGCAGGTGCACCTATTTCTGCAGCGGAATTGGATGCAAAGGAAGTTAATCCGGAAATTATTGAACAAGCAAAAAATCATGGTCAGAAAGTGTCTGAATTTGCAAAGAGCCTGCCAGGTTCTCCTGAAAAAGGGAAGCTTGTCAGTCAAGTTGCCCAGCAAAAAACCGAAACTACGGAAGAATTAGAAGTTAAAGATAATACAGATGATACAACGAATGATGTTGTTGAAGATGGTGTAGCAGAAGAGCCGGAGACACCGGTGACTGAAGATGATGTAACCGTAGATACACCAGCGGTTGACGATGATCAAGCTGAAGATGTAACAGAAGAACCAGAAACTGAAGAGGAACCAGCAGAAGAAATTGTAACTGATGAGACAGAAACACCGGTGCCTGAAGAGGGAACAGCAGAAGAAGATGTAACAGAAGAACCGACAGCACCAGTAACTGATGATGATCAAGCGGAAGACGGTGCAACTGAAGAAACAGAAACACCGGTATCAGAAGATGGTCAATCGGACGATGTAACAGAGGAACCGACAGCATCAGTGTCTGAAGAGGAACCAACAGAAGAAGATACAACAGAAGAACCGATAGCACCAGTAACTGATGATGTTCCAACAGAAGAAGATGCAGCAGAAGAACCGGCCGTACCAGTGTCTGAAGAGGATCAAACAGAAGAAGGTGAAACTGAAGAAACAGAAACACCGGTGACTGAAGATGGTCTAACAGAAGAAGATGTAACTGATGAGACAGAAACACCGGTATCAGAAGAAGAGCAAGTAGAAGAACCGACAGCACCAGTAACTGATGATGATCAAGCAGAAGAAGGTACACCAGATGATGACTTTACTACATGGGTAGAAGAATCTTATCAATTTATCGATAACAGTTACCAAAGCTTAATAAACTACTACCAAACTCATATAGAACAATATTTAAGTGATGTCGATTCTGAACAATCAAATGAACAATCTGAAAATATTCCAGTAATTGATGAAGCAACTGATGTTTCTTCTGATATTGATGAAACGGTACCAACAACTGTAGAGGAAGATACAGCTCAAGATATCCCGGTTGAAAATACAGCGCTACCAACAGAAACTGAAGAAAATCTGGAAACTCCAGTAGTGGAAGAAACTGAGGAGCTACCTTCAACTGTTGAAACACCAGAGCAGGTAACTGAAGAAGTGGAGAATACTGTTTCAAAACCGGTACAAAACCCCGAACAAACTGATATGGAAGAAATTAGTGTAGATCCTGAACCAGAACAAGATCAAAGTGAAAAAATCGCACTAAAAGATAAAGTGGTTGGTTACTACCAAGACCTTGTAGCGTCATTCTCTAACTTTTTAAGCTTCCTAAAATAAAAGGGGCAAAGTGAAAATAATAAATAGCAACAAGTAAAAGCTTGGAAAGCCTTAATTAATAAGGTTTTTTCCAAGCTTTTTGTTTGGGAGAACATAATTCACATTAAATAAAAAACACTAATATGCAATAAAAACTTCATGAAAATAGATATAATTTTATTGATTTACGATAAATTATGTAATAAAATCAAAAATGAAAATAAATAAGTGAGGTGCGATTTATGGAAAAAGTAACTACGTTGTTTTTAAAAGTTGCTGTTGTTTTTTTAGGAATTCCTGTTTTGGCGCTATGTATCTTTTTAGTACCTGAATTGGCAAGTGTAGCAGCAAAAATGCTTCCGGAGTTTGCTTTTGTAAAATATTATGTTTACATCGTTTTCGATGCTTCTGCAATTCCTTTTTTCTTTGCTTTGTATCAGGCTTTCCTACTTTTACGCTATATCGACAATAATAAAGCGTTCTCCGATTTAGCTGTGAAACCGCTAAAGAAAATAAAATATTGTGCGATAACGATTAGTGTTTTACATTTATTAGTTTTGCCGCTATTTTATGTGTTTGCGGAATTGGATGACGCGCCGGGAGTTATCTTTGTCGGATTAATTGTTCCTTTTGCTTCATTGGTAATTGCAGTCTTTGCAGCTGTTCTTCAAAAACTTTTACAAGAAGCAATTAATATTAAATCTGAAAACGATTTAACGGTCTGAGGTGAATAACAATGGCAATTATAATTAATATTGATGTGATGTTGGCAAAAAGGAAAATGAGCGTAACAGAACTTTCGGAAAGGGTTGGGATTACGATGGCAAACCTTTCTATATTGAAAAATGGGAAGGCAAAGGCAATTCGGTTAACAACTTTAGAAGCTATTTGTAAGGCGTTGGATTGTCAGCCTGGAGATATTTTAGAATACAAAAGTGATGAAGACAGTTAACTATTACATCGGGAATTTTGTAAGACAATAATTAGAGGAGGGAAAACAATGGAAAGTAATAATTTGGTTATTGAAAACATTAATAAACCCGATGTACTAGAGAGAATGTATAGAAAAGACCCGAAAGCTTTTTCCAAGTCATTCAAACAGGCTTGGGAACAAAACTCTGATTCTCCAATATTAAGTGTTTGGTATGAAAGACTGAATTTCAGCGAAAAAGAAAATATAAAAAAATCTTCATCGTTTCAAAATGGATTTTTCTTCATGGGTATATTAGCGATCATGGCAGGGGTATGCACAAGAATTATATTCCATTTTGTCGAACAGGAATCGATTGCTCCGATTAATCTGGCATTTGGTATTATTCCCTTTATTGCTGCCTACTTTGTTTACAAGCATAAACCTAAAAGAAGTGTCATTTATTCGTTAGTGGCAATGTTCTTAGTTTCAGGAATTTATTTGAATATGCTGCCATTAAATTTTAACGACGATAGCATTATTTTAGCATATTTACATTTCCCGATTTTCTTATGGGTATTATTAGGGCTTGCATATACAGGAAATGATTATATAAATAGCAGTACAAGATTAGCTTATATCAAATTTAATTTAGAATATGGCATTCTTTACGCCAGCATGGCAGTTAGCGGAATGTTTCTTGCATTATTAACGTTGCAGTTATTCAGCTTCATTGGCCTAGATATTGAGGACTTCTACTTTAGTAATATCGTTTTATTTGGGGCAGCGGCACTTGCAGTTGTAGGTGTTCACCTCGTTTCAATGAATTTGAAGCTTGCCAAAAATATAACTCCATTTATAGCTAAAATTTTTAGCCCGTTAGTATTAATTACTTTGCTTGTATACCTTGTAACTGTCCTATCGGTCGGTAAAAATCCGTTTTTGGACCGAGATTTCCTGATCGCTTTCAACGGAATACTACTTGGCGTACTGGCTGTTACAATATTTTCTATTACCGAGAAGGACTCGGACGATAAAAAGAGCATCTTCGACTATGTCAATTTCGCTTTAATCGTTGTTGCGCTTATCATTGACAGTGTCGCATTATCAGCCATCATGTTCAGACTTACCTCTTATGGGATTACACCTAATAGGGTTGCTGTTTTAGGTGTAAATATACTAATCTGTGCAAATCTACTATGGATTATGATTTCTTATATGCGTTATCTGCAAAATAAATCCGGTCCAAACGCTATCCAAAATGCTGTTACAAAGTATTTGCCGGTATACGGATTATGGGCAGCTTTCGTTATATTTACATTTCCGATAATTTTTTAAGTAAAAGGTTGTTTAGAAATTTTCAATAGCTACAGTCTATAAAGGTGTAGCGGGAATAGTCCAATTTCTCCTTCGCAATGATGGGAAATTGGGCTTTTATTTTTACTAATAGGTGTAGTAACATCTGAGTAATAGAAGGGGTGTTATGATATAGTAGTTTTTCAGGAATTTTGGACCGCGGTAATATTAAATCAAAAGAATGGGTGCGATATCACAAAATGAAAATCAATCAACTAATTGCAAACAACATTTTTAATTTAGATACAGTAGTACCAGTCGATAAATCGTTAGGTGTTGCTGGTCTTTCTGGATCTGGTAAAACAACTTTTTGTCAAACGATCGGGGAAGAGTCCAAGAAACGACTAGTTTCATTATTGCCAAAGTCCGAATATCAATATCTATTCCCCAATATAATGGAGACAAATTTTAGTGCTATTAAAATGGAAGAATTGCCTTTAGTACTTTTCCTCGGAAAGTCTTCTATATCCTCTAACCCACGCTCAACTATCGGTACACATACTGGCGTGTTTAAAGAGATTCGCGATGTTTTTGCCGAAAAATTTGATCTTTCTCCTGAAGTATTTTCGTTTAATAATGAACTAGGCTGGTGTTCTTCATGTAAAGGACGCGGTACGACTAAGAACATTGAATGTAAAAAGTGTGAAGGAAAACGCTATAATCCGGAAGTTCTCCAAAAAAGAATCGAGTTATTTAATCAACCACATAATATTGCTGATGTTAACGAATTAAGTATTGAATCCATGCTTGCATTAAAAGAAGTGTTACATATTAGTGAAGAGAAACAACATATCCTTAAAAATCTTATCAATATGAATATTGGTTACTTAACGTTAAATCGTATAATGGGCACATTATCAGGGGGGGAATTAACGCGACTTTACTTGGCTGAATTTATGGCTACAAGTGAAAATACCGTTATTATCATCGATGAAATCTCTGTAGGTCTTGATCATCAAACATTACTGAAAATTTTAGAACAAATAAAACAACTAGGTTACAAAAACCAAATTTGGCTCATTGACCATTCAGACACAGTGCTCGATGTTACGGGAGAGCAGTTGTTTTTCGGACCGGGCAGTGGGAAATACGGTGGAAAAATTGTAGAAGAATCTCCTCGTCCTAAACCAATCAATTATGAACTGAATAAGGCAATGCCAACAGATTACTACTATTTTAAGGAGTTATATAGCCGTAATATTCAGATGGCTGAAATTCAGATTCCTAAAAATAGAATCGTTACTTTTACGGGAGAATCCGGTTGTGGTAAATCTACACTTGTCAATGAGTGTATAGCAAAGGATTTTCTGAAAAGATACCCGAAAGATAAAATTGTAATGGTCGGGCAAAATCGAAACCAATCGATTACAAGCCGTTCAACTGTAGCCACTTTTCTTGATATTAAAAGAAAAATAACGAAGTATAGTGAAGAAATTGAGGATATCTTTCAGCGCTCGATTGAAGATATTATTGAGGAATTGCCTGAAGGAGACATCACTCATAAACGTTTGAGCCTGTTAATCAAACTTGGACTTGGTTATTTGACATTAGAAAGAAAAACGCAGTCTTTATCGAATGGTGAATTCCAATGTGTTCATTTAGTTTCAGAGCTTTATGCCAATACTAAAAATCCACATACATTATTTATTTTTGATGAGCCTTCAAAAGGTTTGTCGCAAAATATTTTAAATCAATTCATTGATAGTATAAGAGTCATACTTCAAGATGAATCAGTTTCGATCATAATGATTGAACACAATTCGTATATGCTGGGGAACTCAGATTTTATCGTTGATTTTGGAAAAAGAAAAATTGAACCAGTCGAATATTTAGAGATAATGAGTCATGATGATTATTATCGCGGGCAAAACAGCACAAATAACGTACCGGAGCAAATTCCCTCAGCTATTAACCAACAAAACGGTGTTCATTATTTAAAAGAAAAGCATGTTGCCTATTTTAAAAATGCAGAAAATATTTATAAAGGTGGTATTCTCAAAACCTTATCATCCATGGCTCGTTTAATTTATGGTGAATACGAGTCTGCTACAATAGCTCCGGTCATTGCGATTGATCTGGAACGCCAATTATATAGTCAATATAGCTTCCTATATGAAATGGGTGGATTGATCAATCATATTGTAGCCGCGCATCCAACAAACAAAGATACGAGAAGCTTCGATCTTTATCATCAAGACAATCATTGTCCAAGCTGTTCTGGTCGCAGGGTTATTGAGAAATTTGATTTTGATGTTGTTGTTCAGGACAAGACTGTCCCATTTTGGGAGGGCTTATTGCATCCGGACGTGATGGAAGTATTAAAGTATTATAAATACTCGAAATTGGAATTCCTTTTTGAAGAAATCAAGAACGAACTCGGTCAGGATATAAGTAAAAGTTATAACGAGATGACAGAAGCCGAAAAGGACACTTTTTTATACGGTTATTGGAAAAATTCCTTCTATGATAAAGCGGACAAGGCAAGAAGAACATGGCAAGGTTTTAATCAAATTATAGGGATGTATATGTTTATTTCGAAATCACCTATTAAAGAACTTATGAAAGAATCGAAAGAAATGATTACATGTCCGGTTTGTGAAGGCTCTGTGCTGAATCATCAGAAACAGCTGAAGTATAGTGATACTGATATTCGTGAGATTATAAAGCTGCCGCTTGATAAAGTAATAAAAACAGTAGGTCCGTTACCGATACTGGACAAAATAAAATCAATCGTTGGTGGCGATATGGTTTTAACAGAAGATGTCTCTTTACTGCCTCGAGAAATCCAAGTGGCATTGAAATTATTTGAAATTGAAGTGGCAAGTTTTGCGCAATATGAAGTAGTTTTACAAAATGCCCTGCCTTTTTGGGACAGCATTCAAGGTAATATTGAGGCCATCAGTAAAAATAACCGCGTAACCATTTGTGATTTTGGTAATATCGATGAAACGAGAGAAACGATCATTGACAAGTATTTCACGAATGGAAAGTATAAAAAACTAACATATGTTTATGAAGCATTCGGTTACAAAAAACTTGTTACGCAAATAAACAAAATTAAGAAAAGCAATCCTTGTCCTTTCTGTAAAGGAAAGAAAGCACTCTCTGAAGATGGGCTGCACGATGGGGTCTCTAAATTAACAATTCCATGTGTAAGCTGTAATGCTAGTGGCATCAATAATGAAGGTTTGAAGGAACTAGTAGAAGGAATACAAGTGAAAACTTGGTTAACCGGAACGGTAAGTGAAATTGTTGATAACAATTTCTATACAAAAGCTGTTGCAGAAATTCCTATTTTTAATCGAATTCGTGAGTTAAATAAAAAAGAGATGATGGCTGTCTACCAATGCCTTGAGGAGAAAAATTAAAGTAACTCAAAAAAAAGCAGATGACGAAGTAAATTCGAACATCTGCTTTTGTATGTTGAAGAAATAGAACAATTTAATAGTAAAGCTCCCAGCCTATAATTAAGATGACAAGAAGTAACGCCGAAATACAAGAAAATGCATAGCGTATTTTTTGAGAACGAGTTGTCGTTGTTTTTTTCCAACCAGTAAATATTGCTACCAGACTAATGGCTACGAATGCGATGTATCCATAGTTGACCCAAAAATGAATTTTCAAGGTTGTATAAGACGCATAATTTAATGTTCTGTAAGCTAAAACAATTATATTAATAAAAGGGATAGTATTCGCGAATAGCAATCGTATTTCCCATTTTTCTGCAACAGCAGCTCGGACTGCTTTTTTTCGGTTTATAATCTTTTTGATGAACAAAATTAATAAAATAATGAGTGTATACAGACCACTAAAAGCTACCGCTACGATACTGAACAGATTCAGTATTTTCATTTTTTGAGTGACAGGTAGAATATCACTTGTCGGCATTGAAATCATTTCCACATTTCCATCATTCAACGTGACATGAAAGTATATACGATAATTATCTAAAGATTTATATAAATACGGAGCGATTTGTTCAAGTTTCATCCCAAAAGCATCTATACTGATTGAGTCTGTCGCTTTAAAACGGCCAATACTAAGTGCACTATACAACTTGGTAAAACCTTTATAAGGTAGCCTTGCCATATAGTAATTTCCTTCAAGCTCCTGCGCATTTGGCATTGTCTGCTTGCCTTCTACTTTAGAATACTCACCGAATATAAGTGTCGGCAAACCATAACTTATTCCGGCTTCACCCCCCTGATTTGTGAAAACAATTACTCCCATATTTTCATCTTTTGAAAAAGAGAAATTGCTTGAAAAGCTGTCTGTGTTTCCTGCATGTTCCAATACATCAACTGTATATAAGCCTTTCCAAAAACCATGTGCATTTCGTGAGATGCCATCGTCATAAAAGTCACTAGTTGTCAGCATTTCATCTAATGTCCGATTGTTTTGAAACAAAGGACTCTTCGCTCCGTCTGCCGGCATAAGTGCCAGCATGAATTTAGCTGCATCGGTTATCGTACCAATTGCACTACCGGCTGGATATAAACCGATATAGATCCGTTCATTTTTTGAAATAGTAAACTCGCCACCATTGTTAATAATATAACCGTAAATTTCATCTCTTTTTGTAGCAACATTCGTGTTATCTTCCTGTGTCGGATGAAGCGTTGTGTCCTTCATACCTAACACCGAGAAAATATGTTCATTTACATAATCATAAAAAGGCTGTTCTGCCAGCTGTTCCACAATAAAACCGGCGAGTGCTACACCATAGTTTGAATAGGCAACAACACTTCCGGGTTTATGCACCTGATAAGGCTCAGTAATGTGAAGCATCTCTTCTAAAGGTTTTATATCATTTGCTGACATATAAAATAAATCTGTAAATTTTTCTTCCCACCCAGCGTTATGGTGCATCAGATTCAACATGGTAATAGGGGCATCATACCGTATTTTCGTCAGAAATCCTTCCGGCAGATACGTGCGAATATCTTCATCTAATTTTAATTTTCCTTGCTCTGCTAGCTGCATCACACTGGTCCATACGAGAAGCTTTGTAACGGAACCCCATTCAAATACAGTATCCGCTGTGATATTCACCTGATTTTCTACATCAGCATAGCCATACGCCGTATTCAAGAAAATTTCTCCGTCCTTCACAATTAGCACATTGGCTCCTGCTGTAGTCGTCCCAATGTATTTAGAAGCATATTCATCCACATGTTCCTTTAGCTCGGTGTAAAGAATCCCTGACGGTGTAGCCATGCTTTCTTTTGCAGAAGCAGTTGGTACGTAACATAGCACCATTACTGCTAACAATAAAATAATTTTTTTTATTATTTCTCGCCTCCTCTATACCATCCATACAACTGAAACAATTAAAATATTACATTGTTATTTAAATATGTATTTAAGCGAAGCTATCTCTATACAAAACGTAATTTTTCTAATATTCTTAATATAATATAGATGATGGGGTGAAGTTATTGAAAGCAATACGAATCAATCAATTTGGAACATCTGAAAATTTAGTAGTGGAGCAAACTGAGGTATCTACTCCAGCCGAAAATGAAGTACTGATCAACCTTCATGCAGCGGGTGTGAATCCTAGCGATGTTTATACTTCTACAGGTACATATGCGATTAAACCGAACCTGCCATATACGCCAGGCCTGGACGGGGCAGGGATTGTTGAGCAAGTTGGAGAACAAGTGACAAACGTAAAAGCAGGAGACCGAGTATTTATCGCGAGCTTGCCGAATGGTAAGTCGACTGGTACATTAGCACAACAGATTGTTTGTGAAAGCCGCTTCGTTCATCCGATTCCGGAACACATTTCATTTGAACAGGGAGCCGCGTTAGGAATTCCAGCATTGACAGCTTACAGAGCGTTGGTAGGAAGAGCACAAGTGAAATCAGGGCAAACGGTTTTCATTCATGGAGCAAGTGGCGCAGTAGGTTTACAGGCTGTTCAAATTGCAAAAGCTTTAGGGGCAAAAGTAATTGGAACAGCAAGCCGTGATTCCGGGAAACAACTAGTAAAAGAAGCGGGCGCGGATGTTGTGCTAGATCATATTAAAGAAGAAACAATTGAAACTGTACTTGAAGCCAATGACGGCAAAGGTCCGGATGTCATTATCGAATTTCTGGCAAACGAAAATCTGCAAACCGATTTGCAGATGCTTGCCAAGCACGGTGTCATCGTTATCGTTGGAAACCGTGGGGAAATTGAAATTAATCCTCGTCTTGTGATGCAAAAAGAATGTGATGTACGTGGTATGGTACTGTTTAATGTTTCGGCAGAAGAACACAAGGAACTGATATATGGTGTGGCAAAGCTTCTAGAAACAGAACAGCTAAAACCTGTTGTAGGTTACAGTTATTCGTTAGAACAGGCTGGCAAGGCATTTGATGCAGTAATCAATGGAGATCATAACGGGAAAGTAGTTATAAAAACTCAATAATATATTTTGGGGACTAGTACATTTGCTAGTCCTTTTTATCTGACTATTCTCATAAATAAAATCGATACTTGTAATATTATTTTGTTAGTTTGCAACTATTTAACAAATAGTTAACAAAAATTGTTATGATAGTTATATAGAAACGAGAGGGATAGGTAGCAAGTAAATGGGATTTAAAGAAGAGTTTAAGCGGGAAATGCGCAATGCCAAAAATGACATTGCAAAAGAAGTAGAAAAACACTGGGTCCTGGAGTTTCAAGGCCATCAAATAGAAGTCATGAATGGCATGATGGAAGAAGTTTTAAAGGTAGATGGTCAAATGATTGCACAAAATTTGCGGAAATCAATTTGGTCGCATATCATGCCATTTTCTATAATGAAAGGAACTTTTCAATCCAAAAGCGGTAAGACCCATAAAGTTTATGTAAAAATAGGCGGCTTTGTTAAATTGAATGTAACGGTTAAAGTGGATGGAAAACAGCTGCTCCATGAAGCGATGAAACTGCAATTTTTACCTTGGGCAAATAAGGAGTATATAGTTCCATTCCTTGAAGAACAATTTCACCAGAATGAGCAACTTATAACAAAAGATTTGCCGGATGACGAGTTTTTATATGATGAACATCATCCGAAATTTGCACCAGGATTTGCTGACCAGCTTCATCAGGAGGCAGTAACGCCATTTTATACGAAAAAGCTGATCAAATTATTTTTAGAACAGGTCGTAAATCCAGGTGATCAAACACGGAAAGCAACTTATGAAAAAATTAAAGATGAGAAGGTTATCAGCTATTTCCATGAATTTTTGGAGCTGTTTTCTGAAGCTGAAAAAGATGAAAATCGAGTGAAAGCTGAGGCGATTTGGCTGCTAGAACATGCAGCACATCGTGAAGTTGTGAAATTCGCGCTTCTTGTGTTAGGAACAGTTAAATGTGAAGAGTATAAGGAACGATTGAAAGTGATTGCATTACATGAAGAATTCACTGGAGTAGCTTTATTTGCGTTAACAAACGGCACGATAAACAGTAATCCGACGGTGTGGAATATTGCGCAAAATGTTTCGGACTGGGGGAAACTCGAAGCACTGAATTTCCTGGATGCCTCAAATGAAGATATCCGACAGTGGATATTGCTGGAAGGATTAAAAAATACCGTACCTGGTAATGCATCTTCTTTAATGTGTGCTGAAAAAGGGAAGCTTGATATTGAACTGCACGAAGAAATTATTTCCGGGAAAATATTTGACAGTGCAGGGACAATAATTTTAGCTCTTTTATACGAAGGGGCTTATCAAACAATGGATGAATATGAGTATGCAGGTCAAGTACTGATGCGTTATACACATCATGCGAAAACACATTGTCTGACATTCAGCCAGTTTTTTATTTTGACACAAATTCTTGAGTACTTGCAATATGATGAGGAAATATGGGAAAATCGCTTTTCTTCTAACTGGAAGCCGCATGAAAAGCGTACGGTTGAAGAAAACATAGAAGAAATTGCCCAAAATCCATTATGGCTGCAGGAAGCGTTGGAAATACTGCAAAATGACCAAGAGAATGAGGAGAAGGCATTAGCAGTAGCCAAATTTTATAAAGCAGATATTTCGGACATCGTATTTGAGAAATTAAAGAATAATCCGGAAAACGTACAATATTATTATTCATTATTTGCCGCGAAGGATGCGCAAATTATCGAACGGCTAATAGGAATTACGCATTCTTTTGGAGATTTCAATGAACTGACAAACGATCAGAAAGTTATCGTTTTATCTCTTATTGAAGAATTGGATCAGTATAATGGGCTTGGTCTGGAATTTATAGGGCAAGCACTAAAAACTACTGACGACCATTTGCATTATATGGCGATTCAGACATTGCATTCATTCGATCGTGCACATTGGCAAGGTACGGAAATCGAACAGCTTGTTGTACGTTTTGCAAAAGAAACAAAAGATCCGGATGTGAAGGAAATCGCCAAGCAATTACTTGCAATAAATGAATAGATAACGCTGTTTGAAAAATTCGAAGTGCTACTAAAGTCTTCGAATTTTTTGTACTTAGGGTGAAGTTCAAATGTTTACTGACAAGCACAGAGGGAATATTTTTAATAAGTCGATTTATAAAGGAGTTTGATTATGCTAAATCATACAAAACAATACATCAATGGAGAATGGGTTGATTCTACTGGAACAGATACAATTGAAGTTATTAACCCTGCGACAGAGGAAGTAGTAGGTAAGATTAGCAGCGGAACTAAAGAAGATGTGAATCGAGCAGTCCAGGCGGCGAAGGAGGCATTTCCTACCTTTTCCAAAATGTCAGTGAACGAGCGAATTAAGCTTTTAGAAGCTATAGCTGAAGAGTATGAAAATCGTAAAGACGATTTAGTGAATATAATGACCGCTGAATTAGGTGCGCCTATTACGAAATCGGAGGAAATCCATTATAAGATGGGGCTAACGCACTTTAAAGAGGCGGCAGAACAATTGAAAACGTTTAAGTTTACTGAAGAAAGAGAGAAATCATATATTCAGAAAGAACCGATTGGTGTAGCAGGACTGATTACACCATGGAACTTCCCGACAAATCAGATTTCCACAAAGCTTGCCAGTGCATTGGCAGCCGGTTGTACAATGGTAGTAAAACCTGCTTCCCAAACACCATTTGCAGCAGTCATTCTGGCGGAAATTTTGGATAAAGCAGGTGTTCCAAAAGGTGTCTTTAATCTTGTCAACGGTTCGGGTTCAACAGTAGGTGAGGCAATCAGTACTCATCCTGATGTAGACATTGTTTCTTTTACCGGTTCTGGTGAAGTTGGCAGCGGGTTAATGAAAAATGCTGCAGAAGATATTAAAAATATTTCATTGGAACTTGGCGGCAAATCGCCTTTCGTAATTTTAAAAGATGCGGATGTAAAAGAAGCAGCAAAAACAGCATTAGGACAAATTGCTATGAATACAGGGCAAGTATGTTCGGCTGCAACACGCATGATTGTACCGGAAGAAATGCATGATGAATTTATTGAAGCAATGAAAGAATTAGTGAAGGAATTTCCAGTAGGGGATCCACAAGATGAAAATACATTTATGGGTCCGCAAGTTTCCAAAGACCAATGGGAGACTGTTCAATCCTACATTAAAAAAGGTGAAGAAGAGGGTGCAACCATTGTGATTGGTGGCCATGGCAGACCAGATGGAATCGATAAAGGATTCTTTTCACAAATTACGGTATTCACGAATGTGAAAAACGATATGACAATTGCACAGGAAGAAATCTTTGGTCCTGTTATGTCGGTCATCAAGTATAAAGATTTAGACGAAGCAATTGATATTGCCAATGATACGATTTATGGACTTGCCGGTTATGTATTCGGAAATGATAAAGAAGAACTGAAAAAAGTCGCTTTATCAATCCGAGCGGGGCAAATCCGTATTAACAATAGTGAAACGGATCGTTCGGCACCATTTGGCGGATTTAAACATTCTGGTATTGGCCGTGAATGGGGCGATTATGGTATCGAGGAATTTCTTGAGCCAAAAGCAATTATGGGAATGCCATTTTAATTAGAAAGCTGTCCAAGTAGCAGTTACTTGGGCAGCTTTTTTTGAATGTTGGGGAACGGCGCTGGGATTTTATTAGAAGAGTTGAGACGTATATTAGAAGAAGTGCGCTGGATATTTGAAGATCTGAGTGGGATATTAGAAAATTTGACTCTCTTATTAGAAGAAACGTGAAATATATTAGAACTTCGCAAATTTATTAGAACAAATAAAAATATATTAGCAGATTTCCGGATTTATTAGAAAACCGGGTCCCGACTCCTTCGCCATAACGCAAAATATTGTAAGTTATCCACCAGTAATTAACGATTTCAAGAATTATTGCGCGGGAAATTTTTGAATTATCTGATATTAATAAAGGGCATCGGTATGTTTTAGCATTGCATCCCTTCTATATAAAAAAGCACCGAGATTATTTCTCGATGCCTTAGCTAATTGTATTATTCTTTTGCAGCTAAATCTTCAATGGAATCAATATCCATATATGTCGGGACAACAAAACCAAGGCGTGCACCTTTTAAGTTTTCCCCTAAATCAATAAAGTCATCTTTGTGCTTTTCATAAAAGGATTCATGTGTAATTGGCAGCCAAGGGGCTAATGAAATATCACCATTTCCTGTTGATATTGCTTGGAACATAATCGCAGGGTCAACAGGAGTGATTTCAGCTTCGAAACCATGCTGTTCCAAAATGGCTTCGATGACATGTGATGAAGCATCCTCTGTGTCCCAAGGAGTAGAAATAATACTAATTTCTTCTCCGTTACCTTTCTCAACCCCGGAAGTCCATTCTGCAATCGTTTCCGAATTTTCCTCAACCCATTTGTTCGCAGCCACTTTAAAATCCGAATTTTGGGCATCTGTCATGACAGTTTCCATATCTTCAGGCTCCCAATAAAAGCGATCCACAATTGTATAGGCATTCGGGAAATCTTCTTTAAAGCCTTTTCGAACAATTGTATTAATATTTTCGATTTCGCCTAATGACTTTTTAGGATCTTCTAAATATTTCAGATCATATTTTGCAAACATCCAGTGAGGGTTCCAGCCTGTTATAATAATCGGTTCTTCATTTTTATAAGCCTTATCTAATTCACCCAACATACCTGCTGTTGAACTTTCAGTAAGGTTCCAGTCATTTAGGTTTTCATAATCTTGTAAAGCATTGTTTGCCAATTCCATTGTGCCGCTTCCCGGTTCAATACCATTAATCGTGTAATTTAATTTTTCTTCAATTGTTGCACTGCTATCTTCTTGATTGTTACAACCTGCTAAAAGTAGGCCGGTTACTGCTACTGAAAATAATCCTATTTTTTTCAAATACATAGTACTCTCCCTTTATCCCTTTGGAATGTAACAACTTGTTTTATATTATAGGTTGTTACTTATTTTATAAATTATTAACTTAATTTATATTTTTGTCAATTCTAAATTTAACTAAAAATTTAATTGCATATAAAAAATAGTTAAATATTAAATAATTTTAATAAAAATTACGGAATAAATTTCACCATTACAAAATTGCCAACTAAATGTCTGCATTGTTACGATTTTGAAAAACAGGGTATATAAATAAAGTATTTTATCAAAATAGGGAAATACGATAATTCATGTGAAAAGGAATGAGCTCTATGCTACATATCGAAAACTTACGCAAGGTATACCGTGGCGGGAAAGTTGCGGTGGATAACTTAACTCTTGATATTAAAAAAGGGGAGTTTATCGCATTTATTGGTACGAGCGGTAGTGGTAAAACGACAGCCCTTCGTATGCTGAATCGCATGGTAGAGCCTACTAGCGGAACGATTTCAATAAACGGGAAAGAGATTACGAAAATGAATCCGGTCACTCTTAGAAGAAGTATCGGCTATGTCATTCAGCAAATTGGTTTAATGCCGCATATGACGATCCGTGAAAATATTACGCTTGTACCACGGCTGCTTCAGTGGTCAAAAGAAAAGCGTGACGAAACGGCAAAGTACCTTATATCATTGGTTAACTTACCTGAAACGTATCTGGATTATTATCCATCCCAGCTTTCGGGCGGGCAGCAACAGCGTATTGGTGTAATTCGTGCTCTTGCAGCTGAACAGGATATTATTTTGATGGACGAGCCGTTCGGTGCCCTTGACCCGATTACACGCGATACATTACAGGACTTAATTAAAGAGCTCCAAAAAACACTGGATAAAACAATTATTTTTGTTACGCATGATATGGATGAAGCGATTAAGCTTGCCGATCGCATCGCTATTATGCATGAAGGAAAGCTGGTGCAATTTGATACTCCTGACAATATACTAGCAAATCCGGCCAATGACTTTGTTAAAGAATTCATCGGTTCCCATCGTTTAATCCAGCAAAAACCGAATGTGAAAACGGTAAATGAAGTGATGATTAAACCGGTTTCAATTACCGTTGAACGCAGCTTGGATGAGGCGATTCGCTTAATGGTTAAATCACGTGTAGATACGTTATTTGTTACAGATGGTCAAAATCGATTACTCGGTTTTTTAACAGTCGAAAGTTTAACAGGGAGTTCGCGCACGAAAAAAAGTGTATCAGAAGTTTATAATCGGGATGTTATTTTCATGAAGACAGGTTCCAAACTTCAGGACACAGTGCGTCGTATTTTAAATCTCAATCTGAATAATATTCCGGTTGTTGATGATCAGCAACATCTCATTGGCCTCATTACTCGCGCTAACATCGTAGATATTGTTTACGATACGATTTGGGGAGAAGAGGAACAGGAGCTGATGGATGCATGATGAGCTTTTTTACGGAAAATAGTGCCGATATTTTACTTAAAACATGGGAGCACTTCTACATATCTTTTAGCGCTCTATTATTAGGAGTGGCCATTGCCGTTCCTCTAGGCATAATGTTATCGAAAACGAAGAAAATTGCAAAAATCGTTCTAACGGTTACAAGTGTCCTGCAAACCGTACCGTCACTTGCTCTTTTAGCAATTATGATTCCTTTTTTAGGTGTAGGTAAAGTGCCGGCAATTGTTGCCTTATGTATCTATTCTTTATTGCCAATATTGAATAATACGTTTATCGGGATGCAATCAGTTAATCAAAATATTAAAGCGGCCGGTACAGCAATGGGCATGACACCGATGCAATCGATGCGAATGGTTGAATTACCCCTTGCGATGCCAATTATTATGTCGGGCATCCGCTTATCTGCAGTTTATGTTATTTCCTGGGCGACACTAGCATCATATATTGGTGCTGGCGGACTGGGGGATTTTATTTTTAATGGACTGAATTTATATAAAACAGAGCTCATAGTAGGAGGGGCATTGTTAGTAACTGCCTTAGCCCTGCTTGTGGACTTCCTGTTAAGTCGTTTTGAACGCTTCATGATTCCGAAGGGGCTCCGTATGCAAGGGGGGCGAACATCATGAAAAAATTTTTACTGCTTTTACTGTCTGTCATTGTTTTAAGCGCTTGTGGGAAGGAAGATGATAAATTACGTGTAGGATCGGTAGTTTCCACAGAAGGTCAAATTACTGCTTATATTGTGAAAGGGATGCTTGAACATTACACTGATGAAGAAGTAGAGTTGATCAAAAATCTAGGCTCTGCTGTTGTGCTACATCAGGCGATGCTAAACGGTGATGCGAATATTTCGGCAGTGCGCTATACCGGAACGGATTTAACGGGGGCCCTTGGACAAGAACCTGTCAGTGATCCGGAACAAGCATTGAAGATGGTACAGGAAATTTTTCAAAGAGATTATCAAATGACATTTTTCGATTCATATGGATTCAATAATACGTATGCTTTTATGGTAACGAAGGAAACAGCGGAAAAATACGGGCTGACTAAAATCAGCGACTTAAAAAAAGTGGCTCAGGACTTGCAGTTGGGTGTTGATACGTCATGGATGAACCGTGATGGCGATGGGTATAAAGCATTCAGTGAAGCTTATGGCTTTAAATTTGGACGCGTCTTCCCGATGCAGATTGGTCTAGTATATGATGCGGTTGCTCAAAACGAAGTAGATGTCGTGCTTGGCTATACGACTGATGGACGTATCGCTTCCTATGATTTAACCGTTTTAGAGGATGATCTGCATTTTTTCCCGGCGTATGATGCATCACCATTTGCAGATACGGAATTATTGGAGAAAAAGCCTGAAGTAAGAAAGGCTCTGCAACGACTAGTTGGCAAAATTTCCACAGAAGAAATGCAGCGCCTGAATTTCTTAGCTGACAATAATTTAATTGAACCGGCAGTTGTTGCTGAGGAATTCCTAAAGGAACATGATTATTTTTCAGGAGATGATACACCATGACAGATATGACACAGCTATCGGTAGTTGAACAATTTTTCTTTTATATGAGAGAAAATGGTTCTTATGTATTTTCACAATTTCTCGCACATTTTCAGTTGTCTGTGTATGGTGTATTGCTTGCATCCATAATAGGTATTCCAATAGGGATTTGGATTTCGAAATTTCCGAAGGCTTCAGGACCGGTCATTACACTTGCTAATATTATTCAAACGATTCCAGCGCTTGCATTAATGGCGATCATTATGCTCGTTTTAGGTCTCGGAAAAACGACGGTTATTGTGACTGTGTTCTTTTATTCTCTTTTGCCGATTGTTAAAAATACGTTTGTTGGTATAAGGAATATTGATCGAAGCCTAACTGATGCAGGGCGCGGTATGGGGATGACAAAACTTCAAATCCTGTATATGGTGGAGCTGCCTCTGAGCCTCTCCGTTATTATAACAGGTATTCGTATTGCCCTTGTCGTGGCAATCGGAATTGTTGCAATCGGTGCGTTTATCGGGGCAGGCGGACTTGGTGATATTATCATTCGAGGTACAAATGCTACGAGCGGAACAGCTATTATTATAGCGGGCGCACTTCCGACCGCTGTAATGGCAATTTTGGCAGATGTTTTACTATTATGGCTCGAGAAACGACTTGATCCAACAAAACGAAAAAAAATAAGAGTTGCTGCTTAAAAATAAAAGAAAGATTAAAAACACCTATTTTTCAAAATAGGTGTTTTTTATTCATTTAGGAATAATTTGAAATTACCGCCACAATAACTGGTAATGTTTTTAAAAAGAGTAAAAAGGGAGGAAATATTTTTTATGTTATTAATAAAACGTTTAGATATATGGTTGATAGGAATTGGAGATTTGTAATATCTAGTTAAAATTTAACAATTGTGAAACTTATTGTAAGTTTAATTCGTAATATGTAAGTGTAAACAGGTGTTTACGAAAAAGAGATAGGGGGATGAAGAGTGGTAACTTTTAAAAAGGCGGGTGCCATGATAACTGCAACAGCACTGTCTGTTGGGTTATTAGCACCAATTGCTAGTGCTTCAACAATTGGAAATGATCGTATGGAGACTTTGCCGATTCAAGTCGCACAAACGAATACAACGGTAACAAAAGCTGATTTAATGAAGCGTTTCCGAGAATTATTTCCAAACGAGTTTCTAAATGTATCTGAAAAAGATTTTCGTACTGGGGCAGGATTCTCACATCCAACAGACACTACGGTGCGTTATGAACTGTATTTCTCAAAGAATATCGACGACCAATATGAACATGGAAACTTTGTTTTTGTGGGAGATACGTTAGAGTTAGAACAATTCTACTATCAACCAGTAAACACAAAGGATGTATTGTTCCCGGCGAAATATTCAAAAGAAGAAGCGCAAAAAGCAGCGGATAAATTTATGGAAAAGTTCAATAAAGGCGAAGGTTATGAGCTTGTGTCAAACGCACATGATTATTACTCACCATCTATTTTAACGCAGCCTGTTGAATACTCATTTATTTATGAGAAGAAAAATTCAGGTATTCCAATTTCAGATCAAACTATTAATATCCGAGTATTAGGAGATGGCACAGTATCATCATTTTATAGAACAACCTCTCCAAAAAATAATTTCACGTATGATGATCCATCCAAAAAACAAGATGAATCTTCCATTTCTAATCGCTTGCAAGATGCCTTAAAAGCACAGTTGTCATACACAATTATACCGGATTATTCAACGGGGAATCACAAAGTTAAGCTTGTATATGAACCAAATAGCCAGGTTATTTCAGGAATCCATGCACAAACAGGGGAATGGTTAACTTTGGACGGGCTCTCTTCAACATTATCCGCTAAATCAATTACACCGATTGTTTCTGCTCCATTAGCGGCAAAACAGCCGAACATGACAGCAGATCAGGCACGAGCATTGGCTGAGAAATTGCTTGCAACAGATATAAAAGGTGTTCAACTGGAGATTGGGGCAGTTGAAGAAACAACAACGGAGACTGGTAAAGAAGTATTCAATATTCAATATATGTATAACTATCGTAATGGTGGAACAGGAACTGTGCTAACAATTGATAAAGCAACAGGTGAATTCATTCATTACAGCGATATTAAAAGTAATCTAGAAGTAGACAATGATGACAGTAAAGAAGAAGCGAAATTAACACAAAAACAGGCATTGGATAAAGCGATTGCTCTTGTGAAAGAATGGATTCCTTCATCAGCGCACAAATATGCATTGCCTGTTAATGAAGGCTACCACGAAACTTACAATAATAGTTATAACTTTACGTTCCCGCGCATCGTGAACGGCTTATCGGTAGTAGGTGACAATATCTCAGTAAGTGTTGATGCCAAAACAGGTGCTTTAGTGAACTTATATATGAGCGATTATGGTGATTTGGAGTGGCCGGCAGCAACTGATATTTTATCTGAACAGGAAGCAACAAAAATGTTGAAAGATGAGATGAAATTGAAGCTGCAATATGTGAATCATCCAAAAGTGGGGAATGAGCAGCATTATAGTCTAGCATACCAGCCAGTCTTCAAAGAAGGGGCGTCCGCGGGCATTGATGCCAAAACAGGTGAATGGTTGGATACTTATGGAATGGCCAATTCGGACAAGCCGAAAATCGAGCATCCAAAAGCTGCCGAAGAATTAAATTATTTAATTCATGCGGGTATTTTAGAAGTAAATGAAAAGTTTAACCCAGATGCCCCTATTACTAAAGAGGAAGCATTAAAAGTATTACTGAAATCGGTAACCTACATGTATTACAGCTCGAGTTACAATGAGCTTGAAACAGCTGACGAATCATTTACTGATATTTCGCCAGACGATGCCTCATATGCATTTGTCACACGTGCATTGCAAATGGGAATGCTTGATGCATCTACTAAAACATTTAATCCTAAGACAGCTCTTACAAATCAGGAGCTGGCTAAATGGGTCATTGGTACATTGAAACTAAATAAACCTGCTCAACTGAGTGATATATATGAATTGAAATACAGTGATGCCGCACTAGTAGATAAGGAATTACGTGGTCACGTGGCATTAGCATATGCAATGGGATTACTTGAAGCTGAAAATAATCAGCTGAAGCCAACTAGTGAAGTTACGTATGCACAATTAGCTCAAGTAACAATTCGTTTAGCTCATAAAATGAACGAATATCAGATTAATAACTATTAATAGCAGGTTTAGTTTAAATGAAATAACCCTTGCCATTTAAACGGCAAGGGTTTTCATATTTTAATATATAAAATATGGAACTACAAACGATTCGTGCGTGGCGGAAATCATAATGGCGGAGGTGAATAATGGATATTAATCGAAATGAAATTTACTTTAGAAAGTTGAAATTAGAAGACTTCAATGCTGTAGTTGATTGGAGTAGGGATGAACAATTTTGTGAAGCAAATGGATGGCAGAAAAATAGAGATCATATGGAATTATTTAAATGGTGGGAACGTTGTGTAGCAAATCAACAAAAAGAAATGATTCGTCTTGGAATTGAATATAAAAATAGACTTATCGGTTATGCGGATTTAGCCGAAATAAAAAATAATAGTGCTGAAATTGGTATTGCTATTGGAAACAGTACTCTTTGGAATGTTGGTATTGGTACACAAATGATAAAAAAATTAATGAACTATGCAAATGAACAATTCGGAATCACTACATTTTACGGAGAGACACATGAAACAAATCATCGTTCAAGAAAAATGCTGAAGAAGGTTGGATTCACAGAAGAAAGCCGTATAGGTACGGAATTATACATAGGTAAAGAAGTTAAGTTAGTACAATATAAGTTATTTTTGAAAGAATAGATTGGTTCTTTTTTATAAAATGAAATCATGTACCGGAAGAAGTATACAAGTCACAAAATAGAATGATAAATTAATTTCTACAAGACATATAAACGAAACAAAAAGAGGTACGAATCAAAATGCATTCGTACCTCTTTTTATGTAATAACTATTTATTGTTTTCCTTCTTATTCGCTTTTGAACCCCAAAAAGTAGCAAGAATTGGTCCGGAAATATTGTGCCAGAAACTGAAGATCGCACTCGGAACGGCTGATACTGGGTCGAAGTGGGCCATCGCTAATTGCGCTCCTAAACCTGAATTCTGCATCCCAACTTCAATCGATACTGCTTTTTGATCATCGTATTTCAGTTTAAATAGTTTTGCTACTAAAAATCCTAGTAAGTATCCCAAACCATTATGTAAAATAACAATGGCAAAAATGATTAATCCTGTTTCTAAAATTTTATCGCGGCTTCCGCTTACTACAGCAGCAACGATCATCACGATTGCCACAACTGATACTGTAGGAAGAATATCAACACTTTTTTCTACAATTGGTCTAAATAAGAACTGTGCAAGAATCCCTAAAATAATCGGAATTAACACAACGTTAATTACTGACATAAACATGGCCATAAATGAAACCGGTAACCATTCGCTTGCTAATAAGTAGATGAGAGCAGGTGTTACAAACGGTGCTAATAATGTTGTGCATGATGTAATCGTAACAGATAATGCCGTATTTCCTTTTGCGAGGAATGTCATAACGTTTGATGACGTACCCCCTGGACAACAACCTACTAATATAACGCCAACCGCAATTTCTGGCGGTAAATTGAAAACTTTGGCTAACGCAAATGCCAGTAACGGCATAATAACAAATTGGGAAACGATTCCGATAATAACACCTTTCGGATGTTGAAGAATTAATTTAAAATCATCTAATTTTAATGTCATCCCCATACCAAACATGACAATTCCTAATAATATAGTGATGTAACTGCCAATCCATGTGAAATATTCAGGTATCCAAATCGCTAAACCAGCTGCAACGAGTACCCAAATCGCAAATGTATTTCCTGCAAACTTACCAATCTTCTGTAAAACTCCCATGATGATGTAACCTCAGCTTTCTATTGAATTCATGTTATTGTAATTTATTAAATTTCTAATTGCAATAATTTTCAGAATTTTAAGCAATTTCGTTATTATTCTAGTTAATATAGTCGAAAAGTTTTGGGTAAATGGGGAAAAGCAAACGTCATAAAAAATGGGCTGTGCAGTGAAATACTGCACAACCCATTAACTAACATTCTTATCTATTATTTAATTTTGCTACTTCCTCACGTACAATTGGTGCAACTTTCGTACCTAATAGTTCGATGGCATGCAGCACTTGGTCATGCGGCATGGAACCGACGGGCATGTGCAGGAAAAATCTTGAAATGCCGACATGTTCGTAAAGATAGATGATTTTCTTTGCAACCGTATCCACATCACCTACATAAAGCGCGCCTTCCAAGCTGCGGGCATCATCGAAAGCTTCGCGTGTGTACGGAGCCCATCCACGTTCACGGCCAAGTTTCGTCATAGCCGCTGCTGTTGAAGGGAAAAACTGCTCTACTGCAAGTTCTGTCGTATCTGCAATAAACCCATGTGAATGGGAAGCGACACGCAGCTTCGAAATATCATGGCCTGCTTTTTTCGCCACATCATAATACAGTTGAACGATGCGAGCAAAATACAGGGGACTTCCTCCGATAATCGCCAAAGTTAACGGCAAGCCCAAGGTAGCAGCACGGATTGCAGATTGTGGTGTACCGCCGCTTGCCACCCAAATCGGTAACTTTTCCTGTACAGGGCGCGGGTAGATGCCGCGTCCTGGAATAGATGGACGGAAATGGCCAGTTGATGACACAATCTCATTTTCCTGAAGATTTAATAATAGATCGAGTTTTTCTTCAAAAAGCGCATCATAGTCGTTCAAATCGTTGCCGAACAAGGGGAACGACTCAATGAACGAACCGCGTCCAGCCATAATTTCGGCGCGGCCGTTCGATAGTCCGTCAAGTGTTGCGAATTGCTGGAAGACACGTACCGGGTCGTCCGATGAGAGCACCGTTACAGCGCTCGTCAGTCGAATTTTTTTTGTTTGCATTGCAGCTGCAGCGAGTACGACAGAAGGAACTGATGCTGCATAATCCTCGCGGTGATGTTCTCCGACACCATACACATCCAGTCCTACCGTATCCGCAAGTTTAATTTCTTCGACGATTTGTCGCAGTCGCTCGGCATGACTTACTGTTTCACCTGTTAAAACATCCGGTGTAGTTTCTGCAAATGTTGAAATACCTATTTCCATGTGATGACCTCCAAATAATAAATGGCTCGTTTCCTTTTCTTACTATCATTACCATACGAATTATTTTAGTGCACATCGTTTGGAAATGAAAGAATTGTATCTTTCATAAAGACTGTAAAATTACACTTCAATTAATGCTTTATCTTTTATTTCTATAATTCTTGTAGCCACTTGCTTCATAAAATAATCATCATGGGAAACAAAAAGAATAGTGCCGTCATAGGCTTGGATAAACTTTGCCAACGCCTCTTTTGTAGCCATATCAAGGAAGTTGGTCGGCTCATCAAGCAGGAGAATATTATATTGACCTAAAAACAGCTGACTTAAAAGCAATCGAATCCGTTCGCCCCCGCTTAAAACAGTGATCCGCTTTTGTAAATCATTCTGTTCAAACTGCATTTGATGCAACACAGTGCGAATAAACGCATCGCTATATTTGCTTCGTGTTTTTATAAAATTCCAAATGGTCTCATCCGGTAAGTTTTGGTAAGCAAGCTGTGAAAAATGACCGATTTTAACTTTAGGTGAAAGATCTATATTTGAGTGACTTTCGATAATTGCCTGCAGCAAGGTTGATTTTCCGCTGCCGTTCGGACCTGTTATAGCTATTTTATCCTGAAGGCGAACTTGAAGTTGACCTTGATCCAACAGTATCTTCTCTCCAATTGCTAAAGTAAGATCTTGCATCATAATCGGTACTTTATTATGAAGTTCCAGTGCTTTCGATTGCTTAAAATGAAGTGGCACATCTTCTTTTACTTTCTCGACTACAGGTAGCTGTTCAATCCGTTTTTCCATTGCTTTAGCTGAGCGGTAAACCGATTTTTGGCTAGTTCCTTTAGATTTTGTTTCAAACATACGATTCGCTTTGGCCTTCGTTTCTTTTTTCGACATCTTCTTAGCCTCGGTAATTTTTTCGGCCTTTTTCATTTTTTCAGCAACAGCCTTCTCCAGATGTGCCTTTTCGCGAACATATTTTTCATGGGCAGCAGCTTGCTCCTGTTTTTCCCGTTCTTTTTGCGCTGCATAATCGGAATAATTCCCGCTATAGACCGTAACATGCCCATCATTGACTTCCCAGATTGACGTAACGACGCTATCCAACAAGTTTCGATCATGACTGACTATGACGACTGCTCCGTAATAATAGCGGAGTTGCTCCTGCAAAAATCTTATGCCGTCCTGATCTAAGTGCGTTGTCGGTTCATCGAAAAGCATTGCCTCGTAGTAATGGCTGAATGCCTGTGTTAACTTCAACCTCGTTTGTTCACCACCGCTATGAGGATCGACAGCCTTCAATTTATAGGCAAGCGCGATATCAATATTGTCCTGTGTAACGGCAGGGGATGTTTGTTCAAAATAGTAATAATCGACATGTGCGTTTACATTCCCTTGTTGTGGAATGAGCTGACCAGTTAATAATTTTAATAAAGTACTTTTACCGGCACCGTTTTTACCGACAATCCCAATGCGGTCAAATTGATAAATGGCCAGCTGCGGAATTGTAAGTATATCCTTATCTAAAAATTGTACGTGTATATTTTTCAGTTCAAAGCTTAAGTTTTCCATTATTGCTACCTCCGAAATATAAAATTTCGTACCGATAGCTTATCGATACGAGCGGTTTGTGTAATTCGCCCGTATTAAAAGAATAATAGCATCTGCATAGTTTTAGCCCTCCATTTTGTAAAATGAGTCTAAAACGCAATAAAAAAGCAGACATATGTATGCCTGCTGCGAAAAAATATAGAAATCTCCCGTTTAAAGAGGAATCCCTATGATTTCATCGTTTACAAGCATGACAAAAAAGCCCATCTCTAATGGGTTTGCTTTTTTATTGCCAGCTTAGCGTAAACGAATTGAAAACATAGAAAAATCCCTCCTTCTCATAAATTAATGCCATCATAATAGATTTCCGGAAATAAATCAATACTGGAATTCACTAGGAAAAGCCTGCAAGTGATTGAATATTTATAAATATTCAAATATAATTATATTTATAAAACGGACGTAAGAAGGAATTTTTCTTGGAAGACGTGGTCGAATGAGTTTATATTTTGCGTATGTCATGATTGGTCTTGCCATTGCAATGCCGGTTGGTGCCATTACAGTGGAAATGACGAAACAGGGTTTAAAAAATGGGTTTATGCATGGTTGGGCGGTAGGGCTTGGCGGAATGACAATTGATTTAGCTTTAATCATTGCTTTGTATTTTGGGGTGGCTAAATTTTTATCGTTGGCATATATTCAGCTTCCGCTTTGGTTAATCGGAGCCGCTTTTTTATTTGTTTTGGCTTTCGATTCAATAAAAAATGCAGATAAAGATATTGCGTTAGTTGGAGAGAAAGCGAATAAATCCTTTTTATCAACGTACCGCAATGGTTTATTAGTTGCTGTATCACCGGGGAATCTCGTTTTCTGGATTTCTGTATTTGGAGCAGTTTTGGCTGACTCCTATGCAGGAAAAGGAGCCAATCAATTTTTGATTGTTGCGCTAGGCATTTTATCAGGTATTTTACTGCATGATATTGGTCTTTTAACAATTGTTTCACTGACAAGGAAAGTCATGAACCGAGCGATGATTAAATGGACTTCCATTATTGCAGGTTTATTATTGTTCGGGTTTGGCTGTTACTTTATTTATGAATTTATTCATGACTTAAAAACATTAATTTAACTAGTAGAACAGGTGATTCCAGAGTACATATGGTTTCGCCTGTTTGTTTTTATATTTGCACGGTTTAGGAAGAGGCCATACTAAAAATGCTCTGACATATCGCATTTTGCATAGACATACACTGCTATAAAATTAAAAGTTTTGCGGTTTAGGCAACATTTGTGAGGAGAGGACGTTCTATTCTAAAGAAGATCATACATAATAACGGCATGTTTTCACAATTTCTATTGTGAATCGGTTAAAGTTTTTGTATGCTAAGTGAATGTAGAAGTGGACTTTGGAGTTAAAATCGGGTTATGTCGAATTTAACTTTGGATATTGCAAATGATTGGAGTTGTTTTTGTTGTTAGATACAATCATTCTATCAATGATTGAGTTTTTTAAAGGGTTTGGCTATTTCGGTGTGTTACTGGCACTTTGCTTTGAGTTTATTCCTGCAGAAGTCATATTACCGATGGCCGGATTTTGGATTGCTCAAGGGGAATATAGCTATTGGTTAATGGTGCTTGCCGGAACGGTTGGCGGAACAATCGGACCGTTGACTTTATATGCGGTAGGGCGTTATGGTGGTCGTCCAATTGTCCTGAAGTACGGGAAGTTCTTCTTGATTAATGAAAAACAAGTGAATGCATCGGACAAGTTTTTCGCTAAATATGGCGCAGGTGTCGCATTTTTCGGACGCTTCATGCCAATCGTCCGTACCGCAATTTCGGTACCATGCGGGATGACAAAAATGAATGTATGGAAATTTACAATCTACACTTTTTTAGCGATGTTTCCGATTACTGCGCTTTATGTCTATTTAGGCATTAAGCTAGGGGAAAACTGGGAGCAGGCAGGGGATTTGTTTAAGCAGTACTTACAGCCGTTTGTCATCATCATTATTGTTCTGGTAGTAATTTATGCGATTTATAAATACCGCATTAAATTATTAGAGCGTAAAATGAACGTACCTAATAAAAAATAAATTCAAAGGGCAGCCGTGCTTAACCGGCAGCCCTTTTTAAATTGCTTTATATTATTTAACGATTAAATTATTCTTTATTTCCTTCTCCAACATTTTCACTAGTTCGGCTTGCTCTAAATGTTGAAGTAGCGTTAACCCCTTCTCAATAAAACCTTCATCCGCTCCGTTTAAATTATTTAGACAAACGCCTTTTCTCACATAACAGATCGACAAGTTGATAAAAAGCTGCTCGGATTTACATTTACTGATTGCATCATTCAATAGATGGAATGCGATTTCAAAGTCTTTTCCTTTTATATTAATAAGCGATAGGTTGATCAGAAAGTTTATTTTTAACTTATTAATATTTTGGAATCCGTTGTACTTGTCGATATGGCGAAAAGCAAATTCTTTTATTTCGGTTGCAGTAGAAATCGGAAATACAAATAAAATTGCGTTCAGCAAATAAATATCAGCTAAGTACAGTGTATTTCGTTGCGAGAGATCGTTCCATATAGGAGATATAGTTTCAGAAGCCAGAACAAAATCACTGGACCTTGCCAAAACGAGCATCCCTTCCATTAAAGTTTGAATATTCATGATTAAATTGTCATTCGGATTTTGCTGTAAATAAGCTACGCATTCTTCAATCATTTGGAGCAGCGCATTTTCGGAATTATATGTTTGATTGTAAAACTTCTTCATAATCCTTTGCCGGTCATGCATTTCATAATTGTTGCTTATGTATTCAAACTCCTCATAGGACATTTCGAGCCGCCCCAAAAATTCCTTCAAAATCGAAAACTTAATTTCTCTGTTTTCTCCTTTTTCGAACTTTGAATAGTTGCCCTGTGAGCATATTTTTTCGCTGACATATTGTTGTGAATACCCTTTACCAACCCTGATTTTTTTTATAACTTCCCCATAATTATTCATTTCATCACCTAAATTATTCTTTTAGGCATATTATACACTTTTTGTCGGATAGTTTGTAAAATTAATACAAAGGAGGGGACAAAATGGTAGATTTATTAATCACAACTTTAGAACTGTGGATTATTGGAACTGGTGGAGGATAAGTTAAGTAATTAGATGATTCATATATATAGCAATCAGGCTTTGGGATAGGAACAGAGGAGGAATCAATGATGAAAAAATTTAAATTGTTAAGTTTAAGTTTATTAGCAGCAATTTCTTTAAGTGTATCCGTAAATATTTCAAGTATCCAAGCAGCTGAAAGTTTGACGCCTGAAGTTTCTGTAACATCCGATACACTTTGGTATTCAAAAGAAGTGCCATATACAACGACACAATCGATGTGGGTAACGGTTACCAGGAATGGTAAAACGTATTCTGGTTATTTGTATAATCGTGGCTATGCAGTAGGGAAGCCGGGCTATTCCTTCTTTTCAGGCACGCTGAAAACAGATCCATATGCACCGCTTAGTAACGCAGACCAGTAGTAATCGGTAAAATCTGAATCTAATCATTTTCATATCCTCTTTGAATAGGATAAGCCCTCCGATTTAGGCAAGTCTGCTCAAAGAGGAATTTATATTTTCAGCATGCTAAAGGGGAAGGAGGGGGAATGAATAATGGCTTGTGCTAATCCCGATTGGCTGTCATTGCCGGGTACTTTGCAGGGAACCATTATATTGAACTAACAAGTAGTATGTATAATCCGTTTGTATATTTTGATACATGGAATATTGTAGATGGCTGGAAATCGATTGAGGCGAACAACGGAAAAGTGAACTTCCTGACGGGTGCGGTCATTTTACTGATCAGCGGCAGCCTATTGTTCTGTATGGGGCTTTTATTTAAAAGGAAGGTGATATCATAATGGTATTGCAGGTGAACGAACTTGAAATGAAATACAAAAGTAAACAGGTACTTAATAATATTACGTTTTCAATCGGTACCGGTGAAATAATCGGAATCGTTGGACCAAATGGGGCAGGTAAATCTTCATTAATGCGCTCGGTATTAGGATTGGAAAAGATTAATAAGGGCACTGTTCATTTAAACAATATTTCCAACACCAAACCTGAATTCTTTAAATATATTTCCTTTTTGCCAAGTGATAATTACTTGTACATGCAGTTAACCGGTTATGATCATCTGTCATTTGTGGCGAACATTTACCATATACCGCAACAAGAAATAGAAGATGTTATAGAGTTGATCAGCATCCGTTCATATGTGCATCAGCCCGTTAAATCTTATTCTTACGGGATGCGTCAACATTTGCTGATTGCGTTAAGTATATTGACGAAGCCGCTTATCATTTTAATGGATGAACCTTTTAATGGACTGGATCCGACAAGCATTATTGAATTAAAACAATTGATAGAAGTGCTACATGCAAAAGGAATCAGTATCGTCATTTCGACGCACAACCTGGATTTACTGGAGGATTTGACGGATACGATCTGGTTTATTAAAGAAGGAAAACTTTATACAGATCCTTTGCATTCAAATAAGGAAGTAGTACAATACGAAATTAAGTATTCATATCATAGTGATCTTCCTCAAGTGATGAAAAAGAGTCATCTTCCATATGAAATTAAAGATAATCTGCTCATTACAGATGCTGCCTTTGCAATTGAAACCTATCTTCAATGGTTACTAAAAAATGGTGTGCAAATCCACTCAGTGAATCCGATCAACCGGAACTTGGAAGGACTGTACCGGGATTTTTATAATCTATAATAGAAACAAGCCGCTGTCAGTATGTATGACAACGGCTTGTTTTAAGTTGAAATTAATAAATTATACAGTAAGAGATCCTCTAAATCCTCGCGCACCGTAGTACGAGTCAGCACCGTTATGATACATGAAAATTGTCTCGTATCGACGGTCACAGAAAATTGCTCCGCCAAGTTTACGGATATCCGGAGGTGTCAAAACCCAGCTGGATGTTTTTAAATCGAATTTCCCAAGCTGTTGCAAAGAGCGGTATTCAACTTCCGTTAAAATTTCAATTCCCATTGACGCGGCCATATTCATAGCACTGTCCTCCGGTTTGTTTTTCTTGCGCGCATCCAATGCTTCCTGGTCATAACAAATACTTCTGCGTCCTTTAGGGCTTTCTGCTGAGCAGTCCATAAATGTGTATGTGTCCGTTTCATGGTTATATGCAACGACATCAGGTTCACCTTCTGTACGTTCCATTTCATTAAGAGACCACAGTTTTACCGGATTTGCTTCAAGCTTTGTCTGGACATTTTCCCAATCGATATTCGGATGACGTTCCATGTGCTGTAAAAAGCGTGCTTTCAATGTTGAAAGAAGTTGTTCCTGCTGTTCGTTTGATAATACTTTTTTAGCTGCCATAATAGTGAACACCTCGTTAAGTAGTTGATGCCTTTAATGATACTGTAGTTTTGAGAATAATGTCTAGTAATGGTTAATGTTCATACTAAATAAATCTACTTCCACACATAGATTGTACAAGAATTATTTTTGAAAGGTAGAGAATTGTTTCATATGCATAGACAAATGAATTAATATGGTATATACTAATGTTAATAAGAAATGTTACAAGACAACAATAAATTCACCTATTACAAAATGTATTCGTGTTTTATTTAGTACTTTTTGTAATATGTGAATTTTTTTCTTTATGAGGAATTGTGATCTTATTAAATTTAATTAAATGGAGGTCATTTAAATGACACAAGGTACAGTAAAATGGTTTAACGCAGAAAAAGGTTTTGGATTTATCGAAGTTGAAGGCGGAAACGACGTATTCGCTCACTTCTCAGCAATCCAAGGCGAAGGTTTCAAATCTTTAGACGAAGGTCAAAAAGTTGAATTTGAAATCGAAGACGGTCAACGTGGCCCACAAGCTACAAACATCGTAAAACTTTAATTTTAAAGCTATAACGATAAACTGCATCCCAAATATGGGGTGCAGTTTTTTTGTGGCTAAAATTAATAGTAGAAGGGGAAAGCAGGAATAACTCAATCATTAATAGAGATTATATTATACCTTTGTTTACTTATATCCTGATAGCTATTATGTATAAAGAGCTGTATACGGAAAGTGAAAGAGAATCCGGCGATCATCAATTATAAAAGATGCTTAGCCAAATCAGGCAAAGCATCTTTTGGATTAAAACAGCATTTATAAAATTAAACCAAACTTAGTTTGAAAGCGCATCAAGTACCTCATCACGATAATTAGCATCATTCATAAGCTTTGATTCAAATGATTTCCGGTTGTTCCTTAATAAGAAATGTTCATGAAATTTTAAATCATTTAGTAAGAGGACAATTTCGTACTGGTCTCCTTTAAGGTTTTCCACATACATCGCATTGTTTAATACGAACAGCGTAGAACCGCCCTTTGAACCAATATGTTTATATTTTTTATAATTTTCTTCATTTAATTGCATCGGCCACTCCATTAGATCACGGATTGTTTCAGCCGCATTTGGTGGCAGCTCGTCATTGGAAATAAGTGCGAGCAGTTTCCCGTAATCATTGGCAGAAGCACCAATTAACCGATCTGACCAAACTCTTTGTACGGCAGGGGATGAGTCAAATGTAGTCTCATTTGCCTTAATTTCGCCTGTTTTCATTTGGAGGCTTATCGATTGAGCTAAATTACGATAGTCTTCCATTGATAAATTTTGGAGAGCCTTGATTAATTCTTTTTCGGACATCCCATCTTTTTGGATATAATCCGGGATTAAGAGTGCACTGCCAATTGGATAAACGTCTTCATGCTGTGTTAAGCCTAACTCTGTTTTCCGTTGATTTATCGCATCAACACCGAGCAGATTAATTAAATAGTCTGTATTGGCATTGGAGCTATACGTAACCATCCCTTTTGCAACATCATGCAAAGTGACTTCATTATTTTGGATGCCCCCATTTTGTTTCACAGCTTCTAACCATGCTTCATGAGCGCCCCCATCAGTATTTTTCCAATAAAAACGATTCAAGTCGACCAATGGTATTCTCTGGTCTTTTTCAATTTTATTTTCTTCGACCTGCATGGCATATTCTAGGGCAATAAGGGTTTTTACTGTACTTGCTAATGGCCTTATGTCAGTTGAATGATAAGTAATGACAGGTTCGCCGTTTTCAGCGAGATATAAAGAGCTGGATTCCGGATTTTCCTCTAAATGTTGAATTACATAATTGGGGTTATCCCGGAGGAGAGCATATGCTGCAATTCCTGCAATTAAAATAATGACTCCATAAATCGTTAATCTCTTTTTTGTATAGGTTTTACGATCAAACAAAATCATAGCCAGAACACCGAGTAGGAAAGCTGTGAGGAAATTTATATTAAAAACTAAAACAGCAATCATAATTCCGGATACTATCGTAATCGTTATAATGGCTTTCTGAATTTCTTCACGAGTTCTATGCGCTTTATTAAAAAAAGGAATTAAAGTAAAGAAAATAATTCCGAGCAAACCGATCCAACCATAAATATTCATATAGGACATTTCCTCCTTTATAAAACACAGCTAAACTTATCCAATCCCTAAAGAAAAGGGGATAAATGGTTATTACTGTCTTTTACGTTGGAAAGCTGTAAAAGTTTCATTTGATTTTGATTTGTCTTTGTATGTAATCTTCTTTAAAAGCCAAAATGAAAAGAAAACGCTACAAATATGTAGCGCTTCCTTTTCGTTAATTATTGTTGGTTGTTTGAATTTCCACGTAATTGCTGCTCCGCCATCTGTACTAGGCGTTTCGTAATTTCGCCACCTACAGAGCCGTTAGCACGTGCTGAAGCGTCTGGTCCTAGTTGAACACCAAACTCTTGTGCAATTTCGTACTTCATTTGGTCAACTGCTTGTTGTGCACCAGGTACACGCAATTTGTTTGAGCTGTTGTTGTTTGCCATTGTTATCGCCTCCTTATGACATTAGAATGCACAGGGAAGAAAGTTTCATACCATATCAGTATTAGGTAAAATACAGTTCAATTGGTAACGTTTTTATAAAATGGTGAAGTTTTTATAATAATCGTTTCTCAACTATTAACACAAAATCACAAAGTACAGAACGAACCATAACTCAAATTAGAAAAATTGTCGGATTGTAACATATGGAATAAAGTGGTTTAATTGGGACATCTAGTATTGAATTATCATCGTACACAAACGTTGCCGAAAGGAATGACATTCTTGAATTCAATTATCGAAAACAATAAAAAAAGCTGGGATATTGTAGCGAAGCATTTTGCTGGAGGAGATGCGTTGCCGAGCTATGGACCTTTAGCACAAACAGAAGAGGAACTGAATTTAATCGGAGATGTTGCCGGGAAAACAGTGCTGGAAGTAGGATTTGGAAGCGGTCATTCTCTTTTATATATGAACAACAATGGAACAAAGGAGCTTTGGGGTGTTGATTTTTCGAGTGCCCAAAAGGATCTTGCGCAGAAAACTTTAAACGGTATCGACGCAAACTTATTTACGGCTCCAATGGAAGAAGAAATCGGTTTGCCGAAAAATTATTTTAATTTAGTGTATTCCATTTATGCGATTGGCTGGTCAAGTGATCTTCCGGCAACGTTTAAGTTAATTCACAGCTACTTAAAAGAAGGCGGCGAATTCATTTTCAGCTGGGAACACCCTTTCTATAATCAAATTAAATGCCGTGACCACCAGTTTATTTTAACGGATTCCTACCAGCGTGAAGGATATATTGAAACAACGTCATTTAAAGGGGAAGATGCGCCAATGCAAATACCGAAATATAAAATGGCGACATTTATTAACGCACTTTTAAAAGCAGACTTTGAACTTGTAGAAATTATTGAAAGTGATATTCCGGTACATGCAAAAGGTGAAGAAATTCCGTATTCCGAAAAGTATTATTCTCTTCATAAAGCAAGTCACTTTCCAACGACCTTTATCGTGAAGGCTCGAAAACGTACTTTATAGGAGGCAAGTAAAATGATTCGAAAGGTAACAAACGAAGACCTTGAAACTACATTGGCACTTGTACATAAAAAGCCGGCAGAAAATTTATTTATCATCGGTGATATTGAAGCATATGGAATGGAATCTGACATCCAGGATTTATGGGGGCAATTTGAAGGTAATCGGCTAAAAGCGATATTATTGCGCTATGATCAGAACTATATCCCGTATAGTGAAGGGAACTATGATGTCGAAGGGTTTGCCAAAATAATCAACGAAAACCGAGGTCGGATCGAAATATCGGGACTACAGCATTTAGTCGCTCCATTAAAAAAATGGATTGACCGCGGTATTCGACGGGACAGTGAAACGTATTATGCAAAATGTACAAAATTGACGGTTCCGACTGCTGAATTGGATTTTTCAAATGTGACGTATTTACAGCCAAGTGAGTACGCAGAAAATATTGAAATGCTCCAATCGATTCCGGAATTTTCAACGGGTACATTTAGTGTTGAAGGAAGAGAGCGCGCGGAAAAATTTAAAACGGGGCGTACTTATATTATTCGTGATGAACAAGGTGTGATGGTCTCTTCAGCATCAACAACAGCAGAAAATTCTCAGTCTGCAATGATTGTAGGCGTCGGTACGAAACCAGGTTACGGGAAAAAGGGATATGCGACACACTGCATGTTAAAACTTTGCCAAGACCTGCTCGCTGAAGGAAGATCAATTTGCCTGTTCTATGATAATCCGGCTGCCGGACGCATTTATAAGCGGATTGGTTTTGAAGATATCGGTTTTTGGACTATGGTTCGTTATGAAGAAGAAAAATAGGGGGGAACATTATGAGAATATTATTAGCAGAACAACCGATTCAAATTAACGCCTATGATATCGATGCAATGGGCATTGTAAGTAATATTGTGTATGTACGGTGGTTTGAGGATTTACGGATGGCTTTTTTAAATGATCATTATTCATTAGCGGAAATGATGGCAGTGCAAATCTCCCCGATTTTGATGAAAACAGAGATCGAATATAAAGCCCCTTTAACAATTTTCGATAAACCGGTCGGACGGTGCTGGATGGTAAAAATCGGGCAATCGAGTTGGGAAATGGAGTTGGAAATTACAACGGAGAAGCATACACATTGTACCGGAAAGCAATCAGGATGCTTTTTCAATTTAGAAAAGAAGAAAGTTGCAAAAATCCCTGAGCCATTAAAAAAACTATTTGAAATAGCGCAATAAAAGGAGCAATTTAATTGGTGATGAAGGAACATTTAGAGGGAGTAGTAAATAAATCGATTAATCTGGACTTAGTAGATTTTAACGAATTAATCGAATTTATGCTGAAAAATATCGGAAATACGGATGGCTATTTACGTGATAACTTAATTTATCAGGGATTTTGCGAATTAATTCTGAATGAACAATTTACTGACGAACAATTAATTACCATATTAAAAACATGTTTGGATGACGCGCATCTTTATTTAAATATTACAGACAATGATCCTTCTGATGATTTATTTACAAGATCGTTTTCGGCACTTGTTATCACCCTTATTTTAGAGAAAGATCGTGAAAATAGAAGTTTGCCTGAAGAACTCATTGTTGAGGCTATTCACCGGAGTATTCAATATTTATTACTTGAGAAGGATTACCGGGGATTCGACAATACGAAGGGCTGGGCTCATGCGGTTGCACATGGAAGTGACTTATTAGCAGAAGCGATTAGACATCCATTAATGATGGATTCCCAATTAGTATACAGAGCATTACAAAGTTTAAAAAGCTGCCTTCATACTGAATACGCTTTAATCGATGAGGAAGATGAACGCATGTTACCAGTTATTGATGCATTACTGGAAAAGGGACTGACGGATGAGCAACTATTAACGTGGTTAAAAGAATTACATTACATAGAAGTAGAAGATTGGCATAAGAAATACCGGTATGAATGGAACGTGAAGAAATTTGAAGCAACATTATTAAAGCATTTATTAAGATCAACCAAATGTACACAAACAGCCAATTGGATTATTTTTGGAAGTCCAATTGTAGTTTAGCAAGGAGCTGAAAAATTGAAACGCATTTCTTTAATGATACTGCCGTTCGTTTTATACATAACAGGCTTACTCACATATTATTTCGGTAAGATTAACGGTTATCAATTTATTATTTTTATTATAGTCGGTTTAGGTATTTCAATTTTCGGGTTTTTTCTTTACCGGAATGACAAGAAGTTGAAAGCTGCTTTTTTAGCGATATTTTATATACTGGCTTTATTAACTATATTTGAAAGCCGACTGATTGATTATGAAAAATATACTTATTTTCTTATTTCATATATTGAGCCTTTTGAAATTGTGGAAGGTTCAGGTATCAATGTATTGGCAGTAGAAGTTATTGAAACACCATATATAACAGATTTGGGCTACTTAATTTATACTGTGGAATTTTCAACTAATAAAGAAGTTTTGGATGCGGAAGTCGTCACGAATAGAATCCGGTACCGTTCGAAAAATGAAGAGTTATTAAGTTATGTACGTCCCGCCGAGAAACATTTTGAGACGATGAAGGAAAATGTCATTACCTATTTATCGGAGAGCTCTTCTGCCATAAATCGATTTTTAGAAAGAGAAGATATAGAAGGTGATAGTGCAGGACTTGCCACTGTGTTAAGCGCCCTTATTGAAAAAGGTGAAGTCAACAATAATGTTCCGGTTGCCGTAACAGGAGCGATTGATAGTAAAGGAAATGTGAAGGAAATAGGTTCGATAAAAGCGAAAACTTTGATTGCTGAACAAAGCGGTTTTTCTCATATTCTTTTACCTGTGGAAAATGAAGAAGAGGCGAAGAAAGTAAAAAATGATGAACAGCTTAATATTAACATTATTGCGGTGGCATCTATTGAAAATGCCGTAGCAAATGTCAAAAAGCTAAATGAACGAGACAGGTAAATGATAAAGTGAATAATTGAAATTAAACAATCTTTGATTAGTTAGATAGTAAATTTATGTACAAAACACCTAATAAACGAATAATAAATACTTCATTTATGCAAAAAAAGCTTGTTGAGATAATTATTACCCTATCATTTTTTAAAAGACTATGTTATTTTTATTTTTATAATAATTTAATAATTTGCAATTTAAATAAGTGCTTACAGAATTTTGTAAGGTAAAAGGGAAATTAGTGAAAGACTAATGCAGCCCCCGCTACTGTAATAGCTGATGAAATCACAATAAATCACTGTCGTAATGATGGGAAGATGTGAAAGTAAAACGAAGCTTAAGCCAGGAAACCTGCTTATTTAAACGATACTTACTTTTCGGAGGGAAAAGTATAGGCGAAACAAGTAATTGTTTTTGTGTTTTTTTATACTTTTTAAGTATTAATTTCACATGCCTGTACCTCTTTCTGACGAGAGGTACGGGCATTTTTTATTTATTAAATGGAGGGTGTTAACATGCAAAAAGGAAAAATCTTTGTTGTAGGGTTTGGTCCTGGAGATCGGGAGCATATAACAAAACGCGCAGTCGATGCTCTACAGCAAAGTGACCATATTATGGGCTATAAGACGTATGTGGAACTGATCGAGCATTTAGTGACGGCGAAAACCATTGTCAGTACAGGAATGACAGAGGAAGTATCACGTGCCCAGGAAGCTGTAAAACAGGCTGAAGCCGGTCATATAGTTGCTGTTATTTCCAGTGGGGATGCGGGTGTATACGGAATGGCAGGGCTCGTATACGAAGTATTAATCGAAAAGGGCTGGACTGCAAAAGAAGGCATTGAAGTGGAAGTAGTTCCGGGAATATCTGCGATTAACTCCTGTGCAAGTTTACTAGGCGCTCCTGTTATGCATGATTCTTGCACAATTAGTTTAAGTGACCACTTAACACCGTGGACGGTCATCGAAAAACGGATTGAGGCAGCTGCAATGGCAGACTTTGTCGTTGCGTTCTACAATCCGAAATCCGGCAGACGCACAAGACAAATTGTTGAAGCACAGCGTATTTTGCTGAAGTATCGTTCTCCTGATACACCTGTTGGACTAGTAAAAGCTGCTTACCGGGATACACAGGATATTGTGTTAACAACATTGGCAGAGATGCTGGAACATGATATCGGAATGCTGACAACGGTCGTCGTGGGGAACTCTTCAACATTTTACTATGACAATAAAATCATTACACCGCGCGGCTATCAGCGAAAATATACATTAGGTGATGAAAAACAGCTGTTAAAACCGCACCAGCGATTGAAAAAAGAAGCGGAACCATGGGCATTGGATCAGGAAACGGGTGAATCGAAGACCGGGTATGAAAAAATTGTAGCAATCGAGAAAAAAACAGTTGAACCAGCAGCGGATATTAAAGCAAATGCATTACAGCTGGCAAATGAAGCACTAACGCTCGTACATAAAGAAACATCTGCTGTAAAAGTTGAAGAAAACCCTTTTTTAGTGCAGCAACAGGTGGAATCCATCTTTGAGTTTGCTGTATCACCGGGTGTTGCCAATAAAATGATTACACCCCATCAAATGATTACATTGGCAGAGGTTGTCGGAGAAAGAGGTACGATGGAGTATACGCCTGACCACCGTCTTGTACTGAAGGTACCGACCGATTCGCCTGAAAAACTGGTCAAAACAGTGGAACAAACAGGTTTACTCGTTCAACCGGTCGGTGACGTAGTAATCGTCAAGGCGTGTGATTTCTGTTACGGGGAAAAAGCGGAATCCATTCCATATGCCGAACAGATCATGGAAACGCTCGGTGGCATTAAAATGCCGAAAGAGCTGCACGTCGGTTTTAATGGATGTGGTATGGCATGTTATCGCGCGGTTTTTGATGATATCGGTATTGTATACCGCAAGAAAAAGTTCGATTTGTTTATCGGTTCCAAGCCAGTAGGACGAACAGCTCATGCCGCACAACCTGTTTTAGAAGGAATCGATCCGGAAAAACTGATTCCTTTACTAACAGACATTGTTGTGGACTATAAAGAACATGCGCATCCGAATGAACGTTTCTTCAAATATTTCAAACGTGTGAAGAAAATAATGAATTTCAATTATGTCGACATGTCATGCAAAATTAAAGTGGAAGAAGCCCCTTGTGGAGATTAGGTGAACTGATGATTTTATTTCTAGCAGGAACAAGTGATGCAAGAGAGCTGGCGGTTCAGTTAATGAAAGCTGGCTATGATTTGGTAGCGACTGTTGTTACGGATTCTGCTGCTGCAAGTCTACAGGAAGCGAAAGTTCCGTATCATGTCGGCCGTTTAAATGAGCAGCAAATGAAGGAACTGATCGAAGAACGACACGTAACAACGGTTGTGGATGCAAGTCATCCGTATGCAGAAGAGGCTTCAAAAACAGCGATGGCTGCTGCAGATTTAACGGGTATTCCCTATATCCGATATGAACGTCCTCAGCAGAGCTATGTAAATCCGCTCGTGACGGAAGTGGAAACATATAAAGAAGCGGCAATTGTTGCATCCGCACATTCAGGAACAGTTATGTTGACGACAGGCAGTAAAACGCTTGCCGTTTTTACAGAGCAATTAATACAGAACGAAAATATTCGTCTCGTATGCCGGATGCTGCCAAATAAAGAGAATATGGATAAATGCGATGCACTTGGTGTGAAACAGCGCGATATTATCGCAATTCAAGGACCGTTTTCTAAAGCATTGAATAAAGCGCTTTACGAGCAATTCAGCACAACGCTCATTATTACAAAGGAAAGCGGAAAAGTCGGATCGGTCGACGAGAAGATGGAGGCGGCTTTAGAGCTTGGGATTCCCGTTATTTTAATTAAAAGACCAAAAATCCAATATGAAAATGTATGCACTTCATTCGAGAAAGTGTTTGAAAAATTAGGAGGCAAATAACAATGGCAAATATGAACTTTAATACAGAATTCGTACCACTTACAGTAGACCCGGACAAAATATATGACTACAGTTTTGCAATCATCAAAGAAGAAATGGGTGAACATTCATTTACAGATGAACAATGGCTTGTCGTTCGCCGCGTTATTCATGCTTCGGCAGACTTCGAATTGGGGCGCAGCATGATTTTTACGGATGATGCGATAGAAGCGGGCATTCAGTCTATTTTAGCTGGACGTCATGTTGTTGCCGATGTTCAGATGATTGAAAGCGGATCAGGACGCAAACGGTTCCAAAAACATGGCGGGGATTTACATTGTT
This sequence comes from Solibacillus isronensis, assembly GCF_900168685.1. Taxonomy (NCBI): domain Bacteria; kingdom Bacillati; phylum Bacillota; class Bacilli; order Caryophanales; family Caryophanaceae; genus Solibacillus; species Solibacillus isronensis. The sequence continues at coordinate 1,156,913 of NZ_FVZN01000014.1, forward strand.
ATATCGCAGATGAGGATGTATCAATCGAAGCAAAAAAACTTGGAACAACGCGTGCCATTATTTCGATGCAAAAGGCGACGCAACTGCAGGAAGGCGGTATTTATGCAATCGGTAATGCCCCGACAGCTTTACTTGAACTGATTCGCCTGATTAAAGAAGGCCTTGCAAAGCCGGATTTAATTATTGGGATGCCGGTTGGGTTCGTTTCGGCAGCAGAATCCAAAGCGGAATTAGCGATTTTAGAAGGTATTCCGTTTATTACGAATGTAGGAAGAAAAGGTGGCAGTACTGTAACCGTCGCAGCATTAAATGCCATCTCAATCATGGCAGATGAACGAGCAAAAGAAGCGAAATAAAAAAGATCCGTCGGAAATGCGTCACGGCTATACAACAGGAGCTTGTGCAACTGCGATGACAAAGGCTGCCTTGTACGCACTTGTGACCGGAGAAGTTCCTGAACATGTAACGATTCATTTACCTGTCGGGAAGGATGCCACATTTACGGTGGCATCCTTTGCAGTAAAAGACAATGAAGTGATGTGTGAAACGATTAAGGATGCCGGGGACGATCCGGATGCAACACATAAAGCACGCATTCAAAGTACGGTTCGCTTTGTAGAAAAAAGCGGTGTCCATCTGGACGGTGGAATCGGTGTCGGTCGTGTGACAAAAGCAGGACTGCCCGTCCCTGTCGGTGAAGCGGCAATTAACCCTGTTCCACGAAAAATGCTTCATGGTGTCGTCGAAGAAGCGATTCAACTTTTCCAGATTGACAAAGGGGTCGAAGTGATTATTTCCGTTCCGGACGGTGAGGAAATTGCGAAGAAGACGTTAAATGCAAGGCTTGGTATACTGGGCGGCATTTCTATATTAGGTACGCGCGGTACGGTCGTGCCCTTTTCAAGTTCTGCCTATATGGCAAGTATCGTGCAGGCAATCAGTGTTGCAAAAGAAGCAGGCTGTGACCATCTAGTCATTACAACCGGAGGTCGCAGTGAAAAATATGCAATGAAGCAATATCCGCATTTACCGGAAGAAGCATTTATAGAGATGGGAGATTTTGTCGGATTTACATTAAAGCATATTGCTCGTAAAGAGATTCCCCAAGTATCGCTTGTCGGGATGATGGGGAAATTTTCTAAGGTAGCACAGGGTGTCATGATGGTGCATTCAAAAAGTGCACCTATCAGTTTCCCGTTTTTGGCTGAAATCGCGAAAAAAGCTGGAGCTGATACAGAAATAATCGAGCAAATATTACATGCGAATACGGCATCACAAGTAGGGGAAATCATGCAGGGGAATGACCAATTTTTTGAAGCGCTTTGTAAAAACTGCTGTTACTTTGCACTAGATCATATGAAAGCGAAATTACGTGTTTCCACATCGCTGTATGCAATGAACGGGGACATGCTGGGAAAGGCTGAGAATATTGAACAATTGGATGAAAATGATTGGTATCGGGGATAACGGTCCAGCAAGTTTACTCCCTCAATATATCGCTTGGATCAATTCAAGTGAAGTACTTGTTGGTGGTAAACGTCATCTTGACTTTTTTCCGGATTACACCGGCGAGAAGATCATGATAAAAGGTGGACTCTCACGACTCGTGGAAAAGCTGCAGGCAGAAACGAGAAACGTCGTCATTTTAGTATCAGGCGACCCGTTGTTTTACGGATTAGGAGGAGTTTTGGCGAAGAAGCTCCCATTAGAAATTTACCCATATGCAAGCTCTGTTCAATTAGCATTTACAAAAATGCAGGAAAGCTGGCAGGATGCCTATTTAACGAGTGTTCACGGGAGATCATTGAAAGGGCTTGCCCAAAAAATCGATGGCCGAAAAAAAATAGCGATATTGACAGATGAAGAAAATTCACCGAATGCAATTGCCCACTATTTAAAAGCGTACGGCATGACCGAATACGATGCGTTTGTAGCAGAAAACTTGGAAGGTCCAACTGAACGATGTCGTCATCTTTCTTTGGATGAAATGGAGAATGCCGAATTTTCACCATTGAATGTCGTTATTTTAAAGCAGCGTGAAGCTGTAGATCGTGCGTCAATCGGTATTGATGATGACAAGTTTATTCAGCGAAAACCGGATAAAGGGCTCATAACGAAAAAGGAGATCCGTGTACTTTGTCTACAAGCGCTGCAATTAAAAGAAATAAGTATCGCGTGGGACATCGGGACATGTACAGGCTCAGTTGCCATTGAAATGGCGAAAATTGCCCGTGAAGGTCAAGTATATGCGATCGAAAAAAATGAAGCGGATTTGGAAAACTGTCTTCAAAATCAGAATATTCACCGTACGGACTTTACAGCTGTTTTAGGAAAAGCACCAGAAAGATTAGAAGAATTTCCTGATCCGGATGCCATTTTCATTGGTGGAAACGGCGGCAATATGGAGCAGTTACTGAAACTATGTGTCGAACGATTAAAGCCAAATGGCCGCATTGTGATGAACATCGCGACCATTGAAAACTTGGCAGAAGCTATGGGACATTTTAAAAAGTTCAACTGTGATGTTTCTGTACTGCAGGCACAAATATCAAAAAGTAAGCCAATTTTAAATTTAACGCGTTTTGAGCCGTTAAATCCAATTTTTATCGTAACAGCAAAGAAAGGAATGGAATTATGACAATCGGTACATTAATCGGATTAGGTGTTGGACCAGGAGATCCGGAACTTATTACAGTAAAAGCTTTTCGAATGCTGAAAGAATGCCCGGTCATTGCCTATCCGCAAAAATTGCGCGGCAGTAAATCGTATGCACAGCGAATAATCGATGTGTACGTCAATCCGGCGGAAAAGGAAATGCTTGGGCTTGTATTCCCGATGACGAAAGACGAGGATACGTTGCAGGAAGCATGGTCTAAATCCGCAGATAAAATCTATGCACATTTAAAAGAAGGTCGGGATGTCGCTTTTGTAACAGAAGGAGATCCGATGCTTTTTAGTACATATATACACTTGATGAAATTGATGAAGGAAATGCATCCCGACGTCCCGATGAAGTCGATTGCTGGAATTTCTTCGTTTAATGGAACGGCCAATCGCTTAAGCATTCCATTGGCAGACGGCGATGACCATGTAGCAATGATTCCGGCAACTTCGGATATGGCAGAGATGCGCCGTGTTATCGAGACACATGACGGGATTGTGTTCATTAAGGTAGCGAAAGTATTGGATGACATGTTCGATTTACTTAAAGAGATGAACTTACTTGAAAAAACGCATGTCGTGACAAAAGTAACCTCAGATGAAGAAATAATTTGGAATACGAATGAATTGCGTGGCGCGGAGCTCAATTACTTATCATGTATGGTGGTGCGAAAATAATGAAGAAAATTTGGATTATAGGTGCAGGTCCCGGCGATCCGGAATTAATTACTGTGAAAGGCCTTAAATTGCTTCAACAGGCCGATGTTGTCATGTATACAGATTCATTAGTTAGTGAAACTCTAGTTGCCGAAGCCCGAGCGGATGCAGAAGTGATCCGTACTGCAGGCATGCATTTACAGGAGATGGTCGATTGCATCGTAGAACGCGTCAATGCGGGGAAAACGGTAGTGCGTTTACATACGGGTGACCCGGCAATGTACGGAGCAACAATGGAGCAAGTTGCATTGTTAAAAAACCATAATATCGGCTATGAAGTAGTTCCAGGGGTGAGTTCTGTCTTTGCTGCAGCCGCAGCCGTAGGAGCCGAATTGACGGTACCTGACTTAACGCAAACTTTGATCTTAACACGAGCAGAAGGACGTACACCGGTACCTGAGCGTGAAAAACTGCAAGCGTTGGCAAGCCATCATTGCACGATTGCGATGTTTTTAAGTGCCACATTGACGAAAAAGATTACAAAAGAGCTGCAGGCTGCGGGCTGGTCGGATGATACGCCGGTTGCCGTTATTCAACGTGCTTCATGGCCGGATCAAAAAATTGTTCGTACGACAATTGCCGAACTGGATGAAGCGATGCGCACAAATGGCATTCGCAAACATGCGATGATTTTAGCCGGCTGGGCACTTGATCCGACTATCCATGAGAAAGATTACCGTTCAAAATTATACGATGCCACATTTACACATGGTTTCCGTAAAGGTGTGAAAGTCGATGATTAACTTACGTGAAGGGGAAGTACCGGAAGTTCGCGTAACAAAACCTTATGCACTTGTAGCCATTACTAAGCACGGTGTTGCGAATGCGCGAAAGTATGCGGAGAAGTTTCCGTATGTCGATGTATATTATATGAAGAAATTCGAACAGGGCGATGAGGACGAAAAAAATATTCAGCTATTTGACGGGACGGTGCGCCTGCTGCTCCCTGCATTATTTAAAGCATATAAGTCGATGATACTGATTATTTCCCTTGGTGCAGTAGTCCGTATGATTGCCCCGATTCTAGTAGACAAAAAGAAAGATCCGGGTGTGCTCGTTGTGGACGACAAAGGACAATATGTCGTGAGTGTTCTTTCCGGTCATATCGGTGGCGCGAATGCCCTGACAAATGAGTTTGCACAAGCGATCGATGCGACTCCGATTGTAACAACAGCATCAGATGTGCAAAAAACAATCGCGGTAGATTTATTTGGTGCACGGTACGGATGGGTTTGGGATAGTGAAGAGAAATTAACGCCCGTCAGTGCTTCGGTAGTGAATGAGGAACAGGTTGCAATTGTGCAGGAAACCGGTGAAAAAAATTGGTGGCTGCATGAGACACCGATGCCCGATACGCTGAAGATTTACAGCACGACAGAAGAAGCGATAGCGGCAAAACCACATGCGACACTGCTTATTACCGATCGCATTATCGAAAAAGAGGAAGAAGTATTACTTGAAAACGGTGTCATTTACCGCCCAAAATCCATTGTATTAGGTATGGGTTGTAATCGAGGGACATCTGCCGAAGAAATTGAACAATTAATTGATGAAACGCTTTCAGAACTGAAGCTGAGCAAAAAAAGCGTCAAGGCAATCGCGACAATCGATTTAAAAAAGGATGAGCCCGGTTTCCTGCAAGTAACGGCAAGGAACAACTGGCAGTTTATTACGTATACACCGGCAGAGCTGAATGAAATGCCGCTGCAAAATCCATCTGAAACGGTCTTTAAATTTACAGGGGCATACGGAGTCAGTGAACCTGCAGCATTACGGTGTGCCAATGCGACAGATTGGCTTCTGGAAAAAAAGAAATGCGGCAATGCAACCATCTCAATTGCACGAATTACTTTTGATGAGGAGGTAACGGAATGAATCGATTCGTATTAGCTGGAACTGGAAGTGGCGTAGGAAAAACGACATTTACAATTGGGATTATGCGTGCACTGATGAAGCGCGGCTTAACTGTTCAAGGTTTTAAATGTGGTCCGGATTATATCGATCCTACGTATCATACAGCTGTAACGAAGCGGGTTTCACGCAATATTGACAGTTATATGATGTCAGAGGATGTTGTACGCACAATTGTCTCGAGAAACAGTATGGATTCAGATGTTTCAATTATTGAAGGGGTAATGGGATTTTACGATGGGAAGTCGCCATTATCGAATGAAGGATCGGCGGCACATATTAGTGAAATTACAAACAGTCCGGTGATTTTAATTCTCAACGCAGCGAGTATGGCCCGAAGTGTCGCTGCTGTTGTAAAAGGATTCCAGCAGTTGGATGAGAATGCTCAGATCGTTGGGGTTATTGCCAATCAGTTGGGAAGTAAAGGCCACTATGAAATTATTAAAACAGCGATCGAGCATGAATGCAATGTCCCAGTTCTCGGCTATTTGCAAAAAGGTGCGGTGCCGGCATTGCCGAGCCGCCATTTAGGTTTAGTTCCGGCAATTGAACGAGGAGAGCTCGATCCATATTTCGATGAGCTTGCAGAAGCTATCGAAGCAACGGTCGATCTGGACTTATTGTTACAAGTCACAAAAGCGGCCGAATTGGACCAGACTTCAAAGATTTTTGAATCACAAGATAACATGCAAGAAATTCATTTAGCGGTTGCAAAAGATGCAGCATTCAATTTTTATTACGAAGAAAATTTTGAATTACTAAAGGCTAACGGTGCAAAACTGCATTTCTTTTCGCCGCTTGACAATGAACCGGTTCCTGAACAGGCACAAGGTTTATATATTGGCGGAGGGTTCCCCGAAGAATTTGCAGACAAGCTTGCACAGAATGAACAGGCAAAAAATTCGATCAAATTAGCGATTGAAAAAGGAATACCGACACTTGCTGAGTGCGGCGGCTTCATGTATTTAACGGAAGAAATTTTCAACCGTGAAGGAAATGGCTACAAAATGCTTGGTGTCATTCCGGGGATCGTTCGTATGCAAAATAAGCTGGCGGCATTAGGCTACAGAGAAATTACCGGTGTGGAGGGGAACTTTTTAATCGGTGAACAGGAGTTTGCAAAAGGGCACGAATTCCATTATTCCGTTTATGAAGGAAATCACGAAACACCTGCGTATTTCACAAAAGGACGCTTTGGGGCGAAACAGGAAGGGTACTCACATGGAAATCTAGTCGCTGGATATACACATTTTCATTTCGCATCCAATCCGCAACTCGTGAAAAATTGGTTGGCAGCTTGTTTGGAGGTAAGCGTATGAGTTATTTTCCGTTAATGATTAATATCGATTATAAGAAAGTGGTAATTGTCGGTGGAGGCAATGTAGCCCGTCAAAAAGTGGAAGCATTATTACCTACGAATGCCCACATTACCATCGTCAGTCCGACAGTAACGGATAGGTTAAAGATTTATATAACTGAAGGCAGAGCAGTCTGGAAACAAAAACGTTTTGAACCGGCTGATTTAGACGATGCAGCTCTCATTTTTGCGGCAACTAATGACGAATCGGTAAACGATGCCGTGGAAGAAGCGACACAGCATTGGCAGTTATTAAATCGTGCAGATGCTTTAGGACGTATGGACTTTATGAACCCTGCCGTTGTCCGCAGAGGAGATTTTGTTGTCACAGTTTCGACAACCGGTGCAAGTCCGGCACTTACCAGAAAAGTAAAAAGGGACTTAGAGGGACAATACGATGAAAGTTATGCACAGTATGTTGCATTTTTAAAGGAAGCGCGTCTACTCATTCTTAAAAATTATGAAGGCGATGCCAAAAAAGCAGCGCTTGCTCAATTACTTGAACCTGAAATACTGGATTGGATTGAGCAAAAGAATGAGGAAAAATGTGCGCAGTTTTTACGTCAGATTGAAGCGGGAGAAGTCAATTGAGTGGATTTGTTTATATAGTGGGTGCTGGACCGGGTGATCCGAAATTACTGACAATCCGTGCTTTAGAGTGCATTCAGGTAGCGGATGTCATTTTATATGACAGATTAGTGAACCCCGAAATTTTAAAACACGCAACACCCCACTGTGAATTAATTTATTGTGGCAAAGAACCGGGAAAGCATGGCCTGATCCAGAACGAAATTCATCGTGTGCTGGTAGAAAAAGCACAGCAGAACAAGCAGGTTGTCCGTCTAAAAGGCGGCGATCCATTCGTCTTTGGACGAGGCGCAGAAGAAGCAGCTATTCTTCGGTACGAGAAAATAGATTTTGAAATTGTCCCGGGCATTACTGCAGGAATCGCGGCACCGGCATATGCAGGCATACCTGTTACACATCGCGATTATGCGACAAGCTTTGCGATTGTAACCGGGCATGGCCGTGAGGAAAAGGGGCAGGATTTTTTAAGCTGGGCAAGTCTCGCACAAATCGATACGATTGCATTTTATATGAGTATTGGCAATATCGAACATATTACAAAAAGCCTTATTACACACGGAAAGAAACCGACAACACCTGTTGCAGTGATTGAATGGGGAACAACAAGCAATCAGCGTACAATTACAGGTCAATTAGAGACGATTTCCGAACAGATTCAGCAGCAAAAAATGCTTAACCCTTCGATGATTTTAGTCGGGGATGTCGTAGGAATGCGTGAAGAAATTGCATGGTTTAATGAAAGGATTGAGACAACATGTTAGAAGCATTAAAAAAACGACGTGCGGTTCGTCAATTTTTACCAATGGAAGTAGAGCGGGAAAAAATTGAACAATTATTGGAAGCAGCTACGTATGCACCGAATGACCGCATGCGCGAACCTTGGCGATTTTACATATTGCAGGGAGACAGTTTAAAGCGTTTTGAACAAGTAGCACTCGATTATTTACAGCAGCGCTTCCCGACAAAACCAAACTTGGTGGAAAGCTCGATGCAGGCGGTTACAAAGACACCGCTCATCATTGTCGTCACTTCTGCTGTAGTAGACGGAGATGATGGTGCGACACTGGACAATAAATTCGCTGTCAGCAGTGCGATTATGTCGATGTGGCTAATGGCTGAAGCGCTCGGTTTAGGCATGGTGTGGCGGACACGCGGCGTCGGTCTTGTACATGACACGGCTTTGCATGAATTTATCGGGGCATCGGATGCCGAACACCTTGTCGGTACGTTATGTATCGGTTATCCGGAAGAACCGGTATCTACGGAGAAAAAACGGACACCATTTGTTGAAAAAACAACTTGGGTATAAGGGGGCAATTTCATGGCGAGAAAAGGAATGCTGCTCGTATATACGGGTGAAGGAAAAGGCAAAACAACCGCTTCATTAGGTGTGACGTTGCGTGCAATCGGGCGTGGTATGAATGTGAAATATTTTCAGTTTATTAAATCGCCGCAACGTACATATGGAGAACAAATTGCACTTCGTAAATTAGGTGTCGAAACCGTTCAGCTCGGCATTGGTTTTACATGGACAAAAACACCGGAAGAACATAGAGAAGCGTTAAAAAAGGCTTGGCAAATTGTAAAAAAAGAGTTGCAGGATGAAACGACTGATTTACTAGTTTTGGATGAGTTAAATAATGCATTGGCGATTTCAAAATTCCCGATTGATGATGTTTTACCTTTAGAAGAAGTAATTGAAGTAATCCGTAATCGACCGGCCACAATGCATTTAGTCGTTACAGGACGATCAGCACATCCGGATTTGATTGCAATGGCTGATCTGGTATCAACCGTTGATGCGACAAAACATTATTACAGCGAGCAGGACGTCACAGCGATGAAGGGGCTGGAGTTTTAGTGCAGGCAATCATGATTCAGGGCACCTCATCCGATGTGGGGAAAAGTGTACTATGTACAGCACTATGTCGCATTTTAGTTAATGACGGTTACCGGGTTGCGCCGTTTAAATCTCAAAATATGGCACTTAATTCGTATATTACGAAAGACGGTGGAGAGATTGGACGTGCACAAGGGGTTCAGGCGGAAGCTGCAAAAATTGACGCAACAACGGATATGAATCCGATTTTACTGAAGCCAAAAGGGGATATGGTATCAGAAGTGATTCTGCATGGTAAACATTTTGCAAATATGAATGCGGTCAGTTATCGTGAACAATTTGTAGAAGAGGTCATGCCTGAAGTTCGTACATCACTTGAACGTTTATCGGAGAACTATGATGTTCTTGTTTTGGAAGGTGCGGGAAGTCCCGCGGAAATTAATTTGAAAAGCCGTGATATTGCCAATATGCGAATGGCTCATGAAACCGATGCGTCTGTTATTTTAGTTGCCGACATTGAACGGGGCGGTGTTTTTGCATCACTTGTCGGAACGCTGATGTTATTGGACGATGTGGAAAGAGCACGTGTCAAAGGAATCATTATCAATAAATTTCGTGGCATGAAAGAACTGCTGACAAATGGAATCGAGTGGCTGGAAGAGTATACAGGGATTCCTGTACTTGGCGTTATTCCTTATTTTGATGTTCAAATTGAGGCTGAAGATTCTATGGCGCTATCCAGCCTGCGCTTGAAAAAGCCACAGCAGCATGAATTTGCGATTGATGTCGCTGTCATCCGGTTTCCACGCATCTCCAATTTTACCGATATAGATCCTTTGTTTGAAGAACCGGGGGTAGGTGTGCGCTTTGTTACCAACCTAAGCGATTTAAAAAATCCGGATGTCATAATTTTACCGGGAACTAAAAATACGGTGGAAGATTTTTTATGGCTGCAGCAAACCGGGTTGATGCAAGGAATTTTACAGTTAGCGCATCAACATGTCCGTATTATCGGTATATGTGGAGGTTACCAGATGCTCGGTGAAATGATTTTTGATGAGCAGGCGGTTGAAAGCACTGGCGGAACGTACTTGACTTTAGGTCTGCTGCCGATTGAAACAACATTTATCGATCGTAAGCAAACACTTCAAGTTTCCGGAAGAAGCTGTACAGGTCATGAGATTGAAGGTTATGAAATCCATTTAGGTCGCAGTGTAGCAACGAAACCGTTGAAGCCTTTCATCCAATTTTATGACGGTCGGACAGATGGTGTCTATACGGAGCAAGTATTTGGTACATATGTACACGGGATTTTCCAAAATCGCTCATTCACACGTGATTATTTTAATGTAATCCGTATGCAAAAAGGGATCGAACCCATTTCAGGAGATGTCTTATCCGATTTTGAACGGCGCGAACAAGCGTATGAAATGCTGGACCGCCATGTGCGGGAGCATCTGGATATGGAGAAGATTTATTCGTTTATTTCGGAAACTACAGTTGAAAAGAGGTGAGGTTGATGGCTGTTTTACATGGGCCGCTCGCAATAGATTTTGAGCAGCTCTGGAAGGAAGGGATGCTCGACTGGCATGGGAATATGCCGGAACGGATGAAAAATGATGCGTTGGAAGAAGCCTTTTGGGCCCAATCAATGCAAAAAAAATCCTATAAGCAAACGGATGCACATGCCGTTCCAATTTATGAGAAGATTCGTCAGTACATACCTAAGGGGGCAAGCTGTCTGGAAATGGGCCCCGGTTGGGGGAATTATACATTTCCTCTAAGAGAAGATGTCGGAAAACTGACATTAGTTGATGGCTCAAGGAGTGTTTTGGACTACTTGCAGCAGTATTTCATAGAAGACGATGCGGTAAATTTTGTTCATGCAAAGTGGGAAGAAGCCGATGTCGAACATCATGATATAGTCATCGGTGTCAATTGCTATTACCGGATATATGAAATGAATAAGGCACTGCTGAAAATGAATGACCGGGCAAAGAAACGAGCGATCATAGGGTTAACGACAGGACCGACACAGCCACATTATGATGTGTTAGCGAAAGAATATCATTATGAGATTAAATATCCGAGAAGAGATTATATTGAAATTTTAAATATGCTGTATCAGTTAGGGATTTATGCAGATTGCGAAATGTTGGCATTGGAACGCATGTATTCCTATGAAAGTTATGATGCATTGTATGCGGCACAAAGTAAAAAAATCTTAACGGATTCATTTGATTGGCAGCATGTAAAAGAAGCGCTTGCCCGGTATGTTACAGAAGAGGAAGACAGAATTGTATACCGGCATAAATTTTATGCGGCGATTATTAGTTGGGAGCCGGTAAAGTAAAATGAACAAAAATAAATTTTGGCTATGGATGCCTATTCTAGTCGTTGTGCTCTTAGCATCCATTATAGGAGCGATTATGGTAGGTTCTGTAGGAATCACACCCCAGTTAATTATTGAAGTATTACTTTATAAAACAGGAATGTTGAGTGAAACAAATGCATCAAATGCCCAACAAGTCATCATTTGGGAAATTCGTGTACCGCGCGTGTTATTGGCACTTTTAGTAGGGGCTTCCCTAGCAATATCGGGCGCAGCAATCCAGGCTTTAGTAAAGAATTCGATTGCAGATCCATACATATTAGGTGTATCCTCGGGTGCTTCCGTCGGGGCGACTTCGGTCATTTTATTCGGGGCCTTCAGTTTTTTCGGTATATTTGCCTTATCGTTTGCCGCATTTCTAGGTGCCATTTTCGCCGTAATGATTGTCTTTTTACTTGCCCGCGTAAGCGGGAAAACTTCAATGATTCGATTGCTGTTATCGGGTATAGCGGTTTCCATGGTGTTGGGTGCCATGACAAACTTCATGTTAATGATTTCAAAAGAACAAGGCGGTGTTCAGGCTGTCATGTTTTGGATGCTTGGCAGTTTAGGGGGGGCAAAGTGGTCCAATATCGGAATACCTTTTATTACTTTTTGTATTGTATTTCCGTTATTGCTACTGAGCTACCGTCAACTGAACGCACTGTTGCTTGGTGAAGAAACAGCCTCGACGTTAGGGATCAATATTGAACGGTTCAGGCTGTTCATTATTATTATCGTGTCATTACTTACGGGCGTTGTTGTTGCGGTTAGCGGGAGTATCGGATTTGTCGGTCTCATTGTCCCGCATATTGTGCGCATGATTGTCGGGTCCAATTATAAAGTCGTTTTACCGCTGAGTGCGCTGGTTGGGGCCATTATTATCATATGGGCGGATATGGGGGCACGTATAGCCATTGCACCGGAAGAAATGCCGATTGGGATTATTACAGCATTATGGGGAAGCCCATTCTTTATTTGGATGCTTCGTCGTCAGCGCTATGCATTTGGGGAAGGAGAATAAAATGATCCAGCTACATAAAGTTCAATATTCGGTGGATGAAAAGGACATTTTGAAAAGCATTTCTTTGGAAATCATCGAAGGAAAATTTATAGGGATTATTGGTCCGAACGGCAGCGGAAAATCAACGATGCTTAAGATTTTGTACCGTCACCTGAAACAATCATCCGGCAAAGTAACTTTACATGAGCAGGAAGTTTGGGATATTTCCCCGAAAAAACTGGCGAGACAAATGGCGGTCGTTAGTCAGGAGTCAACTGTATTATTTGACTTTACTGTAAGAGATTTGGTGATGATGGGACGTACCCCATATAAAGGGTGGCTTAGCGCGGATAACTCTGAAGATGTGTTGATTGCGGACAGAAGTATGGAATTAGCCAATGTTGCCCATTTGGCGAACCGTACACTTAGCAATTTATCGGGAGGGGAGAAAAAGCGGGTCATGCTTGCACGTGCATTGGCACAGCAGGCAAGCATTCTTGTCCTGGATGAACCGACAAACCATTTGGATATTGAACACCAGCTTCATTTAATGGATTTAGTCAAAGATTTACCGATTACGATTATTGCGGCGTTACATGATTTAAATTTAGCTGCTGCTTATTGTGATGAGTTGATTGTTATGAACGGTGGAACATTACATATTCAAGGTACACCGGAAAATGTATTGACGACAACGATGTTAAAAGAAGTATTTAAAATTGATGCAGGGATTTCCAAAAATCCGTTTACAGAGAAAATGCATTTGTTTTTTTATACGAATACAAAGATAGATACAAAAGGAGAAACACAATGAAACTACGTAAAAAAATTTGGGCACCGTTTGCTTTGGCATCCGCATTAATTTTAGGGGCATGTTCAAACGATGAGCCAACTGTAGAACAGGCAAAAGCGGATACCGAGGAAACGGTCCAGTCAGTAACAATTGAAAATGAAGGCATATCCATTACATATGATGAAGCACCAAAAAAAGCGATTTCCATTAACCAGCATGTAACGGAAGTGATGCTTGCACTTGGTTTGGAAGATTCAATGGTAGGAACAGCTTACTTGGATGACCAGATTTATCCTCCATTACAGGAAGCATATGACCAAGTTCCGGTAATGGCTGAACAATATCCTTCGAAAGAACAGATCATCTCGTCAGAAGCCGATTTCATTTATGGTGGATGGGCAAGTGCCTTCAATGAGAAAAACGTCATGTCACGTGAAGAAATGGAACAATTGGGAATTGGCAGTTACCTGCAGTCTTCCTCTGTAAAAGTCGCGCCGGAGCTAGAGGATATTTATACGGATATTCATAATATCGCAAAAATCTTCCGTGTTGAAGAGCGCGGTGAAACATTGATAGAAGATATGAACGCAGATATTGAAAAGATTACAGAAAAAATTCCTGCAATGGACAAGCCAATCGATGTCCTAGTATTTGATAGTGGGGATAAAGATGTATTTACAGCAACACAGAACTTTATGAACACTTTAATTAAAATGGCCGGAGCAAATAATATTTTTGGGGATATCGAGAAAAACTGGGCAACGGTTTCAAAAGAAGATGCGGTTGAGCGTAATCCGGAAGCTATCATTGTCATCGATTACGGTTCTACAACAGCAGAGGAAAAAATTAATTTCCTGAAAAATGATTCTGCACTGAGCCAAACACCGGCAGTACAAAATGAGCATTTTGTTGTTCTGCCATTATCGGCTGCATCAGAAGGTGTTCGAGTGGCAGAAGCGCTTGAAATTATTGCTAAAGGTCTTTACCCGGATTCATTCTGAACTTTCACAATCAAAGGGTATTAACTAGTCACAATAAGTGTAATTGATGAATGGGGGCGGTTTATATATGCAGGAATATGCTAAGAAAAATTTCGAGAAGGCGTTGCAGCTGCCGATGCCGAACAAGACTTTTGCAAAGTTAAAAGCAATGGATGACTATATCGCATTAATTGTACGGCCCGGGTTAATAAACAAACACTTATCAAGTGATCAGCTGATTGTATTAGCGAATCTTGAAGAATCAGGCGCTGTAAAATATTCTGCCGGCCATAGTTTTATCGTTACTGTTCATCGTTCAAATGTGGAGCAGGCGATGGAAAAATTAACGGAAGTGAATTTGTATGTGGCATCCCAAACACCAAGTGCATTATTTAAATGTTGTGACTTTTGTGATGGGGATTTGTTAGACGGTTTACCACTTGCAAAGGACTTGCTGGAACAAGTTGAACAAATGCCGTTAAAAAACAGAGTTCGCATCGGTTTTAATGCATGTACAAAAGCATGCTATAATGCGGTCCAGGATGACCTGGCACTCATTTTTCATAATGGCAAAGTGGACATTTACGGTGGCGCGATTCCAATGGGGAGGCGTGCCAGTTCCGGGCAACTGTTGTTAAAAAAAGTACCGGAAAATATAGTAATTGATGTTGTGAAAAATATATTAGAGAAGTACAATTCGTCATCAATAGATAAGTTTGCCGCATTCGTGCACAAAAATAAAACGTACTTTGACCAACTAGAAGAAGGAGGATTCTATGACAACTTGGAACTTAGCACAAATGCAGCGTCATCTGTTAATTTGTAACGGGGCGACTTGCATGGGTGCCGGTGCGGAAGAAGTAACACAGCAAATCCGGGATGAAATTCGCAAAAATCGACTGGATGAAATGATTCATACATCGCGTACCCGATGTAATGGGCGTTGTAAAGATAAATGCGTTGTCATCGATTATCCGAACGGAACATGGTATTCCGTTCAAAACGAGGAAACCTCACGCGCCATTGTGCAGGATACCGCTGAAGAATCATCCATTATTTATTCGGTGGAACACGGGGAAAGAATCCGTCATGAAAATCGGATTAAAGGGATCGATAAATATAAAAAAGGAAGAGGACCAATGAAAAAAGCAGTATTATTTGTTGGCCACGGAAGCAGATTGGAGGCAGGGAATGAGGAAGTACGTCAGTTTGTCGAGCAGATGAAAACGTACATTGACCCAGCACTTCTTGTTGAAACATGTTTTTTAGAGTTTGCAGCCCCGAACATTGAAGATGGAATTCAGCTATGTATTGAAAAGGGTGCGGATGAAGTTCATGTAATACCGATCATCCTATTACATGCAGGACACTCAAAACTGCATATTCCAGCCGAAATCGAACATGCTAGAGAGCATTTTCCGGATGTTCGCTTTACATATGGTCAAACAATCGGGATTCACGAAGAGATTTTCGAAATTCTTAAGTCCCGATTATCAGAAGTCGGCTTCAATCCTGATGAAAAACATGAAGACACAGCTATCTTACTCATTGCTCGTGGCGGTAGTGACCCATATGCAAACGGCGATTTCTATAAAATTACCCGTTTGTTGTGGGAAAAGCTGGACGTTCCAATCGTAGAAAGTGCGTTTATGGGCGTGACGACTCCATCTGTAGAACAAGGGATTGAGCGTTGTATCAGACTCGGTGCCAAAAAGATTGTGATGTTACCATACTTTTTGTTTACAGGCGTGTTGATGGAACGAATGGCTAAAATGGTCCAGCAGTTTACAGAGCAATATGAAGATGTCGATTTTTTACTTGCAAATTATTTCGGCTACCATCCTAATTTGAAGAAAGTATTGTTGGAGCGCATGGAACAGGCACTGGACGGTACTTCTACAGGTATGATCGATTTAGAGAATTTCCGCAAATATGCAGAAGAACATGGATATGAACACCACCATCATCATTAATGAAATGCTACAATTTATCCAGAGCATCAATTATGCTCTGGAATTTTCATTTTATATCAATTGAATAAAGGAGCGAGGGACACGATGTATTTTATTATTTGTGTAACCGCAGTGCTCATCGATTGCATTGTTGGGGATCCGAAAAAATGGACGCACCCCGTCATTTATATCGGCAACATGATTACTTTTTTCGAAAGGAAATGGAATCATGGCGGTAAACGACTGATAAAAGGCTTGCTGACGGTTTTTCTCACCGTAAGTATTACAACGGGAACAGTGTTTTTAGTTGTTATTCTCGCAATGAAAGTTCATTTTATGCTTTGGTTGGCGGTCGAAATCTTTTTGATTAGTTTAGCCCTGGCACAGAAATCGTTAAAAGAAGCAGCGATACTCGTTTACGATTCCTTGGAAGCGAACGATTTACCCGACGCAAGGAACTATTTAAGCTGGATTGTGGGCCGTGATACGAAACATTTGGATGAACCCGAAATTGTACGAGGTGTCATCGAAACAGTTTCGGAAAATACGAGTGACGGCGTGACTGCACCGCTCATGTACGCGTTATGTTTCGGGGCAACCGGTGCATGGTGCTATAAAGCGATTAATACGCTGGATTCGATGATCGGGTATAAAAATGAACGCTATGGGGAGTTTGGATATGCTGCTGCTAAATTGGATGATGTTGCGAATTATTTGCCCAGCAGAATTTCCGGGTGGTTCCTACTTCTATTTACGAAGTGTGAAATGAAACAGCCGCTAAAACACCGCTTTAAAAACTGGCTAAAAGATGCAAAAAAACATCCAAGCCCGAACAGCGGATATTTGGAAGCTGCTACTGCCGTTCAGTTAGGAATCCGATTAGGCGGGTATAACCGTTATGGCGGGGTGGAATCATTTAGAGCTTATATGGGTGAACCATATGAAACGATTCAAAGAATACATATTAAAAAAGCGATCCAGCACATGTATGTATGTACATGGTGTGTTGTGATAACAGGGGGAATAGTGTATGCAATTGCCTGCGCATGGAGCTAATGCAGCTGCGTTGTATAAAGCGATGAATGTAAAAATGCCGGAGCAGGTAATCGATGTTAGTGAAAATGTCAATTATCTGGGGTTACCAAAGCAAGTAGAGGAAGAGTGGCCGAACCTTTTTGTAAAAATTGCCGGATATCCGGATGAACAAGCCGAACCATTTCGTTCTAAAGCAGCAGAATTTCACAAAGTGGCAGTCCATCACGTTGTTGTGACAAACGGTGCAGCAGAATGTTTAATGGCTTTGGCGCAGTATTTCAAAGGAAAGGACATTGCTCTGTTACAGCCAACATTTTCGGAGTATGCAAGAACATTAAAACAGCAGGATTGTGTCATTCATTCTATTTTGGCAGAGGATTTTTGTCACTATCGGTTTAACAATGAATTGCTGGAAAAACAGCTGAAACAGGTCCATGCTTGTTATATTTGCAATCCGAATAATCCTACAGGCGTATTACTGAAAAAACATTGGATTGAACAGTTGATAAAAAAATTTCCGCATTGTAATTTTGTTGTCGATGAAGCATTCATGGACTGGACCGATGAATCGGAGAGTGTCGTTTCATTAGTGAACACTTATCCTAATTTAATTGTCGTACGTTCCATGACGAAAATGTACGCACTGGCTGGCATTCGTCTTGGTTATGTTATCGGACAAAACGCGGAAAAACTACGAAATTACTTGCCCCACTGGAATGTAAGCGCCATCGCAAATGAAATCGGCTGTCTCTGTTTACACGACAAGGATTTTGTAATGGAATCCCGTAAAACAAGCAGCAAATTACGCAGTCAGATGGTGGCGGACTTACAATTACTTGGTTGTAAAGTATCAGACAGTGCAGCAAATTTTTTGCTGTTTCAATTGCAGGAACAATATAATCCGGATGAAATGTTTAAATATTTATTGGAGCGGGGAATCGTTTTGCGCCATACAAGAAACTATGCCGGTCTTGACGGTAAATGGTTTCGAATCGCTGTCAAAAGTGAAGAAATCTGGACAAAGTGCAAGGATGAACTAACGAATTATGTCAAAAATCATTAACTACTACCGTCATGGAGAAACTGTCTGGAATAAAGAAGGGCGGCTGCAAGGATGGCTCGACTCGGAATTAACGGCAAAAGGAATGGAACAGGCAATGTCCGTTACATGGAATCCGGAAATCGTATTTTCCAGTGATCTCACTCGGGCAGTAAAAACAGCACATCTCATGTTTCCTGACCATATCATTCAAAAAAATAAAAATTTGCGTGAAATCAACTTAGGGCATTGGCAAGGCAGCTACATTAAGGAACTTCAACAGGATGAACAGTATTGTTGCTACATGAATTCCCCTGAAATGTTTATCAATACGACTCAGGAATCTTTTCAAGACGTAACGAACCGAATGATCGCATTTCACCAGTATTTATTACAGTTACCTTATGAGAGAATCGCTGTCGTTTCTCACGGTGTTGCTATTGCCTGTTTGATTTCCTCGCTCCATAAACAGCCATACGACAAGCTATGGAGTTATTTGTTGAATGGTGCTGCTTGTTTTTCGATAGAAGGGAATAGCGAACAAGTACATAAAGATATTTTTGTACAGTAATAATGGGGGAGAGCGATGATTTACGATGTTTGTGTAATCGGCGGTGGTCCTGCCGGAATGTTCAGTGCATTTTATAGTGCATCTAGAAGGATGAACACGGTATTAATTGAAGGCAATCATGAACTGGGGGGAAGACTGAATCTATTTTTAAACTATGAGATTTACGATATTCCCGGTCAGTTTGGGATTTTGGCACAGAATTATAAAAAAGCGCTGATTGAACAATTAAAAGTAAGTAAAGCTAATGTGTTCCTTGGAGAAATTGTTGAGGAAATTGAAAAGATTGACGAATTGTTTTATGTAACGACATCTAAGCAAACGATTCTAGCTAAAACTGTCATTGCGGCAACCGGCAATGGATTTAGTGAAGTAAAAAGAATCGAACATGCGCACATCTCGGAAAAAATACAGTATGACCCGCCAGCTTTCAAACAATATGATGGACCAATTGCAGTAATCGGACATACACCGATGGCAGCGGATTGGGCAATTCAGTTGATGGGTTATGGAAATGCGGTTACATTATATACCGACCAAGAGCTGAATTTACAGTCTATTTTAATGGATGGACTTGCCAACAATAACATTCCGGTTTATGATTTCGCAGATTTTAATGACCGGGCTTATGTGGCTGTCTTTTGCCATATTGGTTCAAAGAAACGTACGATTGATTTTAAAGGGCGCATAAAGCAAAGAGATAATGGTTTAACGAGTTTTTGCGGATATTTTGTAGCAGGGGATGCCCGCTATGAGCAAGGTAAACTGAAACTTATACAAGGTGCAACACATGATGCCATGCAGGCAGTTAATGCTGCCTTTCAATATATACACGAAGGGGCCAATTACCAACCGATAGTTTCAACACATGACCCGATTTTTAAAGAATGGGTGAAAGAAGCATATTAAATAGGAAGAAACGCTATACCGGATATTTGGTATAGCGTTTCTTTTTTAGAATTTAAATGTATCGTCCGTAATAGGGGCCACTTTAGCCACCGCATAAGTTGCTCCTTTTTGGCTGAAGAAATCATAGGTTGACCCAGTATTGGAAATTCCGTTCATCACAATAGGGTTCACTTCCTCGTCAGGGAACATCGTGTCGAGCCCCAAGTTCATAAGTGCTTTATTCGCATTGTAGCGCACGTATTTTTTCACTTCAGGGGAAAGACCCGTTTCTGCATATAAATCATCGGTATACTTCATTTCATTTTGATATAAATCGAGTAAATATTCATAGCCCCACAAAGTTAGCTCCTGCTGTTTTTCCGCTGAAAACGTTTTGAAAATGTTCTGCGCGAAAAAGCCGACCGCTACTCCGTGAATTGATTCGTCCATGTTGTTCAAGTAAGTTCGTCATTCTTACTTCTGCGATTTGCAGCTTATAATTTCTTATAAGATCAGATCATATCATATATAGCTTTTGCTATATCTCTCCGCTTCGGATACCATAATTGACTTGTATCCTACTCTACTAGCTTCCATGTAAAAAACATGTGCTTTCGATGACCGTTGCACCTTATTGATAGTTTTCAATCTCTTAACTATCAATCTTGGCTCAGGATTGTCCTCGACTTAACGTTAGGATATCCCCTGAATTCAAAGAGTTTTACTTGCGCCACGATATTAACGCAAGATTAAGCTAATCACTTCCGCACTGTTTCGCAGTACACCTTGTCCTCCTAAATAAAGAGGGTAGAAGAAGCCGGAATAGAATAAGAAGCTTTCCAGCATAACGGAAGCGAACATTGCCTTCCATAAGCTTTCCGGGTCATCTTCTTTTATATCGGTGTATACTTCGCCAATGCGATTTGCTTTATATTGAAGAAACTCATTTTTTTGCACCCATTCGAAAACTTCGTCAATTTCCGTGTTTGTGCATAATGTTGTAAAAATATAAGAATAAGATTTTGCATGGATTGCTTCAAACGATCCGAAGACGGTTAACACCGCTTTCTCCTGGAAATCGGGCGTGTACTTGGCGATTTCATTCATGCCGATGTTCGTTTGTACCGTATCAAGCAATGTCAGGCCGCCGAACACTTTTTTGTATGTATCCTGATGTTCGAATTCCTTCCATTGTTTGACGTCTTTACTGACTGCAATTTCTTCGGGGAACCATATTTGTTTCCATTGCTGGTCCCAAAAAATGCGAGCGAGCTCACTCGTAGGGGTATTCCAGTTGACCGCTTTATACGTTAAATTTGACATGCGACACACTCCTCAATTGTTAGTAAACGTTGGCGTACGTAATATACGGTTTTAATGCCTTTCGTCCACGCGTAAATATAGGCTTTTGCCAATTGTTCTGTGTTCCACTGATCCGTTACGTATAGTGTCATGGAAATTCCCTGGTCGACATGCTTTTGCGCGGCTGCGTAAAGGTCGATCAGTTCATACGGGTTTACTTCATATGCTTCGGTATATAGCTCCTGGTTATCATCCGTTAAAAACGGCATAGGATAAATTGTTCGACTGTCCGCATAGTCACGAACTTCCACGCGTTCTGTAACAGGGGCGATGGAAGCGGTACAGCTGCGGATGTAGGAGATACTGCCAGTTGGAGCAATCGCAAGTCTGTATGAATGGAATAAACCATACTCCAATACGTCAGACTTCAACTGCTGCCACATATTTTGAGTAATAATCGGTGTACCCCCAAGTGCTTTAATCACTTCAGGAGTAAGTTCTCTTTCTTCTTTATTTATATAAGTTTCAAAGTAAACACCGCTCGCATAATCACTTTCCTCAAATCGATAAAACGTTTCGTTCTTTTGCTTCGCGATTTCCATTGATGCTTTTAACGAGTGATAGTTCAGTGATTCCATAAACGCATCGATAAATTCGATCGACTCTTTGGAACCATAACGGATTCCGCTTTGTACAAGGTGTCCGTGCAAGTTCATAACACCCAATCCGACAGAGTGCATCACTTTGTTGGCTTTCGACACAGAAGGGACGTTGACGATATCGGTCATCGTTGAAACATTCGTTAAAAGACGCATTGCTGTATCGACAAGCTGTCCGAAATCCTGAACTTTAGTTGCTTCATGAATGTCAATTGAACCTAAGTTACAAGAAACATCAAGGCCATATTCATTCGGCTCGTTTTGATCGGTAACAATACTTGTTTGCTGGTATTGAAGAATTTCGGTGCATAGATTCGACATCTTCACACGCCCGATTTCCTTTAATGGGTGTGTATTATTGACATTATCATCGAATATTTCGAACGGGTAACCCGATTCAAACTGCGCTTTTTTAATTTCCGTATACAATTTACGGGCATTTAATCGTTTCAGTTTACGGATGTTCGGATTATCCAATAGCTCATAGTAAATTTCCGAAATCGAAATTTCCGACATGCGTTTGCCGTATTCTTTATAAATATCATAAGAACTGAACAAGACGATATCTTTATCTCGGCGCATCAGTTCAAAGAAAATATCGGGAAGAATAATGCCTGTAGATAGTGTAGCTAATCGGATTTTATCGTCGGCATTTGGTTTCTTGGAAGAGATGAACGCTTCAATATCACCGTGAAAAACATTTAGATAGACGACTCCGGAACCATTTCTTTGGCCAAGCTGATTCGAATACGAGAACGAATTTTCCAGCA
The DNA here is from genome assembly GCF_900168685.1 of Solibacillus isronensis. Lineage (NCBI taxonomy): Bacteria > Bacillati > Bacillota > Bacilli > Caryophanales > Caryophanaceae > Solibacillus > Solibacillus isronensis. The sequence goes on from NZ_FVZN01000014.1 coordinate 1,179,347, forward strand.
GTTTCGCAACAGGCATAACCCCGCTCGCACGGTTTAAAATTCCTTTAATCGGATCTCCCAATGGACGCAGATCGGTCAAGTTTACCCCGACACCGCCGCCTAAGCGGGAAAGTTCAAGACAATAGCCGATATTCTCGGCGATTGAGTTCATCGTATCGTCCATCGTTAGTTTAAAACATGAGACTAGCTCACCGCGCGCTTTTTTCCCGCTGTTTAGGGCAGTTGGGGTTGCCGGCTGGTAGGCAGTCATTACCGCTTCGATGGCCTTTTCAGCCAACGCTTCATCGCCTTGTGCTAAATACAGGGCGATAATAACGATTCGGTCTTCATACTTTTCCAGAATTTCTTTTCCATCCCGGCTTTTCATCGCATAGCTTTCGTAGAACTTCGAAGCACTCATGAATGAAGGAAACCGGAACTTGTAGGAATAGGCTTTTTTGTACATTTGTTTAATAAAGTCCATCGAGTACAATTCCAAAAACTCTTTTTCGTAATAGCCTTCATCGACTAAATAACGCACTTTTTCCTCGATATCGATAAAGTAGCGTAAACGGACATTCACGTCTTCCAGGAAATAGCGGCGTGTTGCTTCTTTGTCTTTCGCCAGATCCAATTCACCGGTAGCACGGTAACGGTTTAGAATATCGTTATTTAATTTTAAATATTGTTTCATTTCGATGCCTCTTTCCAAATGGAGTAGTAGTAATCTGTAATCGCTTCATAATTCGCCGGAGTTCCTCGCATTTCCACTTTTTCGATTAACGGAATTCCGTATTGTGCAGCTAAAAGGTCACCTGCACGGCCGAAAAAAGCATGACCAAAATTACGGTTTCCGCTTACGATAATTCCTTTGCATAGATCAAAGTTCGCAGTCATGAACTGGTCGACGATAGGGGGAACAGAGCCTAATCCATCCGTATACGTAAATAGAAGATACGGTTCATCCATTTTCTCTACTTCCGCCAGATCCTTTGCGGGCAAGCCGAGTTTTTGCACAATGGATCGTACATTACCAGTTCGTGAAGCAAATATGATCATGCGGTCATTTCAGAAATGCGATCGATAATTGACGTCGGCTCTGCGATAAATTCACCGTTGATTTCAAATAACGGCACAGACAAAAAACCTGCATCGAGTACTATTTGTTTTGCGCTCTCATCATGGTCAATATTAATAACCTCGACCTCCAAGTTGGCAGCATCGAGCTCCGATTTTACCCATAGGCATTTTGGACAAATTGTTTTCGTATAAAGTTTCATAATAGAACCCCTCGCTATTTAAATATTACTAGTAATTGTGGTGCACATGTCATGGGGGAACATGCAGAAAAAACAAAAAAAGCTATCCCGGAAAACAGGATAGCTTGAAATGGAAACGAGTAAAAGAGCGCCTCCATTTCCTATTCCCCGAAGAAATGTACGTAGTTTTAACGCGGCAGGTCTCCTGGCTTTGCTTCATCCGTCAGACATACCTTCCCATGCACTGCACAGTGGTCTATTCGTCTTCAGTCAGCATTTACAGTTGCGGGGACAGCGTTGGATTCACACCAAACTTCCCTTTTAAACTACATTTAGTAGTACCGTGATAAAAAAACACAATATATAGTTGAATTGAGTATAAGCTTTAACAACATAAAAGTAAAGAGCCTAAAGAAAGATAACATAAATCCATTAAGAATTCTAGAAAACTCCCTATTGAAAATAAAGAGAAAATATGGTTTTGTTATAACTGCATGTAAATAGATTTTATAAATGAGAAAGTTGGTTGAATATGTCGATTCATTTAAAAATTAAGAAAACCCACCCGAATGCTGTATTGCCGAAACAGGCACGGGAAGGGGATGCAGGGATGGATTTAAGTGCGGTTGAAAAAAGAGTTTTACTGCCTGGTGAATACGGGTTAATTAAAACCGGTCTTCAAATCGAACTGCCGGAGGGAACAGAAGCGCAAGTACGCCCACGTAGCGGATTGGCCCTCAAACATGGGATTACGGTGTTAAATAGTCCAGGTACAATCGATGCAGGCTATCGCGGTGAAATCGGCGTGATTTTAATCAATCACGGGAAAGAACCGTTTACGATTGAAAAACAAATGCGAATCGCCCAGCTAGTCATTCAATATGTTCCGCAAGTTTTTATTGAAGAAGCAGACGAGCTGTCGGATACGGAGCGCGGTGATAAGGGCTTTGGTTCGAGCGGAGTGAAATAATGAAAAAAAGCCTGCTTTCAGATGAACACAGGCTTTTAATCTTCTTTTTTCCACTTTATGTAATTGTATGACATTTGAAAAACCAATACGATCACTAGCAACAGCGTAACAAATATAAAGTTAGCGGAAAACCCTTCAAAATAATAAATGATCGCTAACGGAAAAATACAAAACGGGATTGAATAAATCGTGCGTAAAAATTTTCGGCGGTATGAAAGGGCATGATAGGCAAATTTAAACCCTTTATCCACTTTCGGTTTTTTCCTGTAATACATAGATAATAGTAGTGTTGTAATTGAAACCACAATTAATATGAATCCGTACTGAATTAAAAAATCTAAATCAACCATATTAGTTTCCTTCCTCTCCTTTTGACTGAATATCGATCTGTGTCACAATTTTTGAAATCGGTAAATACGAAAGTTCACAATTATAACGCCCATCAGGTAGATCTTTGTAAGTACCGGACTTTATGTTATAAAGATTATCTTCAATCTTTACTTCAGTCGTATCAATACTTCTCCCATGACCGTTTACAAAGTTGATTTCACAAATCCCCTCCGCAAATTTCTGATTGCCCGCTTGTAGATGATAAAAATCATATCCATAAATACCCGTTACAATCAGCATGAACAGCGTTAGCACACCAAGCATAAAAGTATTCATGTTATAGGGGGAGGATTTCTTATTTACGAACTGCCGTATAAAAAAGAAAGCTGCAATGATGAATAATAAAGTGAAAATTATTAGAGCACTGTAAAATCCAATGAGCACCATCATTCCCTCCTTTAGAATTTATTACCTAATTTACGGATAAGTCGGGAAAAAGTTTCAGAATTATATCGCGATTTGTTTTATTGAGATAATAATGTGCTTAAAACAATCGACACTTTTTTCTAATAGGTACTAAGTATGCATAAGGATAAATAGAAACGTTTATCCGATTAGAAGGTAATCAATCAATTTTAGTCGAATGGATAAGAATCATAGTAGAAAAAATAGGATGGAGGCATTGTATGCGAAGCGTGCAAAGTGTGTTGTTTGAGAAATTTTTAATACTGCGCGGAACAAAGAAAAAGTTTATGGATTTGCGTCTGCTCGATGATTTTATTGCAATGAAGCATAACGAGAAACCGTATGAACTCGATGCTAAATTCAGAGATCAGCATCAAATAAAGAAAGACGAATTGAATGGCATTCACTATTACACAATTAATGAACAGCAAACACCGGAAAAGGTCATCTACTATTTCCACGGAGGAGCGTATATTAATGATCCACTGATTTTTCATTGGCGTTATTTAGTAAAGCTTGCACAGGAGACAAATTTCACGATTGTTGTGCCGATTTATCCGAAGTTGCCTAAACATACGCATAAAGAATGCTTTACTGCCATTCACGACTTATATGATCATCTCGTTTTAAAATACGATGCACCGTTTATTTTTATGGGGGATTCAGCAGGAGGCGGGCTGGCGTTGGCGTTGGCACAGGATGTAAAGCGATGTTCCAAAAAACAGCCACAGCATATTGTTCTACATTCCGCATGGCTCGATGTACGGGGTGAGGACCCGCGCTATAAAGAACTTGAAAAACTCGATCCGATGCTTGGAGTGATAGGCGCACAGGAGCTTGGCAGGTTATGGGCGGATGGCTTAGAGTTAACCGACTACAAAATAAGTCCTGTACATGGAGAACTGATAGACATTGGACAAATTACCGCTTTTGTGGGCACGGGTGAACTACTGCTAGTCGATGCAAATATGCTTCTCGATAAAGCAAAAGAACAGGGAGTAGCAATTCAATACTACGAATACCCAAAAATGAACCATGTTTTTCCGGTATTTCCGATTCCGGAAGCAAAAAAAGCAATGAATCAACTGCTGAAGATTATAAAAAATTAGTACGAATTAATAAGGGAGCTTTAACAGTACGAAAACGTATATTATCCGACGCATCAAAACAGAGGACAAGATCAGAAGGCCAAGTTAACAATAGCTGATAAGGTAGGAAGTAAGCAGCTACACAGGAAATTTCAAATATCCCTCCAGCAGTTTTTTGATCGCCTGTTTACAGATAACAAACAGGAAACAGGTGTGTTGAAAGGTAAAAAAATTTCTACACACCTGCATTGCTTTAATAAATTTGGCATCCATTTATTAATAAAGGTCTCTACGTGAAACTTAAGGACCCCCACAAAGCGAAGATAGCTTGGATTTCGAAGCACAAGCCATGCTAAAGAATGCGGCCTCCGGGAACAGAGGTGAACATCCTTGAATTAATTATTGCACTGTGTACCCGCCATCTAAAACGATAGCCTGACCAGTCATTCCTTTTGCTCCTTCGCTTGAGATAAATAGAGCCAAATCAGAGATTTCTTTTACATCAAGTAATCTTTTTTGAGGAACGAGTGGGTAAATCACTTCTTCCAATACGTTTTCGAGAGGTATATTGCGTGTTGCTGCTAAGTCTTGCAATTGATTTCGAACAAGTGGTGTATCTACATAGCCTGGACAAATAGCGTTAACCGTTATGCCTTCTGATGCAGTTTCAAGTGCCGCAACTTTTGTGAGGCCAATAACACCATGTTTTGCAGAATTATATGCTGCTTTTCCTGCAAATCCAACAAGTCCGTTAATGGAAGCCATATTAATAATACGGCCAAATTTTTGTTTTCTCATATGCGGTAACACATGCTTAGTTAATACAAATGGAGCAGTTAACATTATTTTTATTAACAGTTCGAAACGCTCTGTCGGAAAATCTTCAATCATTGCAACATGTTGCATACCAGCATTGTTTATAAGTATATCGATTCGACCAAATTTCTGTACTGTTTCATCAATTGCTGCTATAATTTCTTCTTCTTTTGTTACATCACATTTAAGTCCAATTGCTCGTTCTCCAAGGGTGCTTGCTGCCTCTTTCACTTTTTCTTCATTTATATCTGTTAGCACGACAGTAGCACCTTTTGTATAAAACTCTTTCGCAATCTCAAATCCTATACCTTGTGCTGCACCAGTAATGAATACCAATTTATCTTTTACCACCCAAAAAGCCTCCTAGATGAGGAGCCAAAAGAGCTGACTCCGTTTAAATTTGTTTTCCGAAACACGACTTAAAACTCTCGGTATATTAAACAGCCATTTAATAACTACCGTTCTATTATACTAATCCAAAGAATGTATAAAGTGCGATGATTACGAATACGGCTAACGTTTTAATAATCGTAATCGCAAAAATATCCCGATATGACTGTTTATGCGTGAGTCCCGTTACTGCCAGCAGGGTAATAACCGCTCCGTTATGCGGTAGGGTATCCATGCCCCCTGAAGCCATTGCCACTACGCGGTGCATTACTTCTGGTGGAATATTAGCGGCAATAATCGCCTGATTATACTTATCAGCCATTGCTCCCAAGGCAATTCCCATACCACCTGATGCGGATCCCGTCATACCGGCAAGAGTAGTGGTCGTAACTGCACCATTGACAAGTGGATTTGTAAATGTTGTGGATATCCCGTCGCTGATTTTCGCAAATCCTGGAAGAGCTGCAATGACCCCGCCAAATCCATATTCAGCGCCGGTATTCATAGTCGCCAGCAGCGACCCTCCAATCGCTGTATTAACGCCATCTTTAAAACCACTAAATACCCGTTTAAAATCATAGGCAATAGATGATATAATTCCCACAATCAACGCCATAATAATCGCCCAAATAGGAGCAGATGTTGCAACATCCACTTTATAGGCACTCAAGCCAAGTGCTTCAAAGTCAAAGCCATTCGGGTACCATTTAGGTATACTTGTAACAAATATTTTATTGGTAACCCCAACCAAAATAAGCGGAACAAAAGCCAGAATTTGTCTAGACAGCGATTGTTTGGCTGTTAAATCGGGAAGAGCAGGCTCATCCTTTACTTCTGCACTGTGAATCGTAACGGCCGTTTCCGAATCAAACCCGTAATAACCTTCTCCAGCTAATTCGGCTTTTTTTCTTCTAGCCTCCAAGTATAGTAATCCAGCTGTTAAAACGACAATTGCCCCTATGATTCCTAGAACCGGTGCTGCATAAATATCCGTTTTAAAGAAGGCGATTGGAATAACGTTTTGTATTTGTGGTGTCCCAGGCAGTGCATCCATTGTAAAGGTAAATGCACCAAGAGCAATCGTACCTGGAATTAAACGTTTAGGAATATTTGCCTGTCTAAACATTTGTGCAGCAAATGGATAAATCGCAAATACCGCTACAAATAAACTCACTCCACTGTAGGTTAAGATGGCGCCAAGCAATACGATCGTGAGCATTGCCCGTTTCGCACCAAGCCAGTTGACAATTGTTTTGGCAATTGACTCAGCAATCCCTGACATTTCTACAACTTTTCCGAAAATAGCTCCCAATAGGAAAACAGCAAAATATGATTTAATAAATCCGACCATCTTTTCCATGAATATACCTGAGAAAAATGGTAAAACATTGCTTGGTGCAATTAATACAACCGCTAAAAGCGCACAGATTGGTGCAAATAATATGACGGAATAACCGCGGTAGGCAGCAAACATTAATAGTCCAAGCGCCAATAGAATAACTAACAAATCCATATAAATCCCCCTCGTACAATAGTAGTAAGAGTTCTATTCTTTGGGAAATTGCCATATGAAAGAATCTCTTATTTATGGTGTATTACATCGTTTATCTGGCAGGAAAACAGTTAAATAGAAACGCTCTCTTTTACATTCTCAACAATTAAATTTGCTTCCGTTGATTGAATTACATCCTCAACTGAATATCCTTCAAATACTTCTTTCAGTTCTAAACCACGTGATGTCACTTCAATCAAAGCTCTTTCCGTAATAATTTTGTTGACTACGCCTTTGCCTGTTAAAGGTAAAGAACACTCTTTTTTTATTTTTGGTGATCCATCTTTGGACACATGATCCATAATTACAATAATTTTTTTGGCACCATGTACTAAATCCATCGCACCACCCATACCTTTAATCATCTTTCCTGGGATCATCCAGTTGGCTAAATCCCCGTTTTCGGAAACTTCCATTCCCCCTAAAATAGCAACATCAATATGTCCGCCACGGATCATTGCGAAAGATTCCGCACTCGTGAAAAAAGAGGAGCCAGGTATTGTTGTTATTGTCTCTTTTCCGGCATTGATCAAATCTGGATCAACTTGATCTTCTGTTGGATATGGCCCGATTCCTAGCAAACCATTTTCGGATTGCAGGATGACGGTTTTATCCGAAGATATATAATTGGCAACTAATGTAGGCATGCCAATTCCTAAATTGACATAGTTACCATGTTCAATTTCTCTTTCAGCCCGAATGGCAATACGTTCTCTATTAGATAAAGTCATTTTAAATTCTCCTCTCTTATTAACGTACTGTTAATCTTTCAATCTTTTTTTCCTGTTTTGCCTGAAGCATGCCTTGAATATAGATGCTTGGCGTTTGGATCATATTTGGATCTAACATTCCGGTTTCCACAATCTCCTCAACTTCTGCAATCGAAATTTCACCAGCTGCAGCCATGATAGGGTTGAAATTTTGAGCGGTTTTGTTATAAATCAGATTGCCTAATTGGTCAGCTTTCGCGGCACGGATGATTGCAAAATCTGCTTTAAGTGCTGTCTCTAAAACATAATCTTTCCCATTGAAATTTCGAACTTCTTTTCCGTCTGAGATGATTGTCCCGACTCCAGCTGGTGTATAAAAGGCTGGAATACCCGCACCGCCTGCACGGATTCGTTCAGCAAGAGTGCCTTGAGGAGTTAATTCCACTTCAATTTCACCGGATAGTACTTGGCGTTCAAACTCCTTATTTTCTCCTACATAAGATGCAATGATCTTTTTAATTTGTTTCTTTCTTAATAAAAGTCCCAAACCCCAATCGTCTATACCACAATTATTCGAAATTACCGTTAAATCCTTTACTCCTTTTTCTTCAAGTGCGAGGATAAGTTGTTCAGGAATACCTACCAATCCAAAGCCACCAACCATGATAGTTGCACCATCTTGAATTTGACTTAATGCTTCATCTGCAGAAGTGAAAATGTGTTTCATATTGTTACCTCCAATAGAATGTATTTTTAGAAAATATCGCCTTAAAGCGTGATAATTCGTATTAAAACAGAATAATGTTGCGAACACAATATGGTGTATCAGAATTGTGACGGAATTTTGAACGAGATGATTCCGGAAAATCGGACATTATTAACTGAAAGGGCATAAAAACAGAGGGAATAGAAAATAAAAAAATCCGATATTTCGGAATTTAATCCATAATATCGGAATTTAGGTCATAAGTTGTGTTTTTTTATTTTTTCGTAAAGTGTTGATCGGCTTATACCCAACTTCTCGGCAATTCGCATTTTATCTTTCTCGTTTTCGAGGTATTCTTGTAAAATTTGTTCTTCCACCTGAAAAAGGATTTCTTCTAAGGTTCCATTAAGTCGGGTATATTCCGGTTTTTGTCGTCGAATATAAATTGGCAATGCATCTTCATTAATTTGTTCTCCATTTGATAAATGAATCATTGCTTGTAAAACATTTTGGAGTTCCCGTACATTTCCTGGCCAATTGTACTGTTGTAGCAACATCCATGTTTTTCGGCTAAGTTTCATATCCTGACGGCTCACTTCGGAACTAAACTGGTGCATAAAAGTGTGTATTAATTCAGGCAAATCCTCTATTCGATCACGGAGAGGGGGAATTTGCAATGTAATGGCTTGTATAAGATAAAATAAATCTTCCCGAAATTGTTTTTCTTTCACCAGTCCAGCAAGTGATATATTTGAACCTACTATTAAGCGAATATCAACGGGAATTTCTTCATCCGTCCCAGCAGGTTGAACTTTTTCATCCTGCATGACTTTTAAAATTTTTGCCTGTAAAGTTGTTGGAAGTTCGCTAATCTCTTCAATAAATAAGGTACCGCCTTGTGCTCTTTGAATTCCTCCTGATTTTAAACGTTGTGTAGAAGAATCCCACTTTCCAAATAATTCACCTTCCAGCATCTCTTTCGGTATAGTGGAGCAATTTATCTTTACGAAAGGATAATCTACCTGATCGGATAATCTATGGATACTCTGGGCAAACATTTCCTTTCCTGTCCCAGTTTCACCCTCGATTAAAACAGGCAATTTTGTTGGGGCAATCATCCTTATCGTCTCTTTTATTTTTCGCATTGCGTTGGAAGTACCTTTAATATCGGATAGGCTATAAAATGATTCGCGGTATTGTTTCATATTTGTTTCAATTTGATCTAATGTCTTTCGAACGTGAGAACTTAGTTTTTTCCAGTCATTTAGATCGCGGAACGTTACACTTCCGAATGCGCCTATAATTTCACCGTCAATTATAATGGGGACTCGATTGGCAAGCATATAGGTTCCCTTAATATATTGAGGTGCTGCAATATCGGGTGTTCCTTTTTGAAGGACGAGATGCATTTCCGTATTTTCAATGACATCTGCAACATGCTTTCCGATTGCTTCTTCACGTTTTACTTCGAGAAAATTACAGTAATCTTCGTTCAGATAAATAATTTTGGCATTTCTGTCTACCACAACAAACCATTGAAAGGCAGTTTCAAGAATCTGCTCAATTGCAGGGCTTGGTAAATTTTTTATCCAATCTTCCATTTTTTGTTACCTCATGTCTTCTATTATTTGTATGTATTAGTTTATACTGTATAAGAGTAAGAGGCTATAGATAAGGTAGTGGTAGTAAGTCTTATAATGAAGTGCAAGGAGATTTCAATTATGAAGCTGTATGTAATTCGTCATTGTGAAGCTGAAGGACAAGCACCGGACGCGTGTTTAACCATGGCTGGGAAAGAAGAAAGTGAACAGCTAGCAAATTTTTTGGAACAGTACCCAATTGAACTTGTGATATCAAGTCCATTTACGAGAGCATTACATACAATAGAACCATTTGTCCGAAGAAATAATATTCCTTTCAAAATTGATCATCGGTTAAGTGAACGGTTATTAAGTAGTGAAGATCTTCCCGATTGGCTGGAAAATTTGAAAGAAACGTATGTAAATAAGGATTTAAAATTTACTGGCGGGGAATCAAGTAATGAAGCGGCAAAACGCATAAATGAAGTTGTAGAAGAATTAAAACAAAGTGCTCATATGTCAGTGGTAATCGTTACGCACGGCAATATAATGTCATTACTACTCAATCATTTTCAACCGCATTTTGGATTTGACGAATGGAAGCAACTGTCGAATCCTGATGTCTTTGAAATAGAGTTTAGTAATGAACAAACAGTTGTTAACCGTATATGGCGGTAGGTAGCGTAAAATAGGTTGTAGAAAAGCAGGTGCAATATGAAAAATTACTTTATTATTAGTGATATCCACGGCCAGTATAAAGCATTTGAAAAGTTATTAACGTATTGGAATCCCAAGGATAGCCTTGTTTTACTCGGAGATTTGATTGACCGGGGTCCACGGTCTTATGAGGTCGTGCAAAAAGTAATGGAATTAAAGCGGCAGTATGGGGAACAGGTTATATTTTGTAAAGGAAACCATGAAATGATGCTGTTGGATTTTCTCGATAATCCTGGGCAAAAACACGCATTTTATTACAAATACGGTGGTCGGGAAACAATGGCTTCATTTTTAAAGTATTTACCGGTTGAAGTAAGTGAACTTGATCCTATTGAACAAGCGCAGATCATTAAAGAGAAATTTGCGGAGGAATTGGATTTTTTAAATAACGGCAAATTATTTGAAATCGCAGGGAATCTGTTGTTGACACATGCAGGATTTGATTCAAGTTTTGCGACTGTTGATGAAACGGAGGATGAAAATTTCTTATGGATTCGCCAGCATTATAAAAATGAAAATAAAACACCGTATATCAATATTTTCGGTCATACACCATTACAACATATTCATGGCTGCAATGATATTTGGATTAGTAAAGATCAAAAATATATTGGAATAGACGGTGGTTGTTATTTTACAGGTCAATTGAATGGCATCGTTCTGTCGGAAGAGGGCCAAATTATTCACATATATGCCGTTACATCAGACAAAACCGAAAACTATGATAATTGACAGGTGTCGTTTAGAGTGAGCATAAAGTTATAATTATATAATATTTTTCTTGAATGTATGTTTTCCCCCGACTTTTTGGTATACTATAATTAACGATATGTAAAAGAGGTTATCCCGTTCGATTTTGTGCGAGGTAACCTCTTTCGTGTTTAAAGAAGTTTTTCAGGGAGGAAACATTTTGGAGCAATATACAAATTTACGAGCTGGCGAAAAAGGTGCCTATTTATCGATTATTGCCTACATATTTTTAAGCGCACTTAAGTTAGCAGCAGGCTATTTAGGAGATTCAGAAGCATTAAAGGCTGATGGATTAAACAATACAACGGATATTATTGCTTCAGTAGCCGTTTTGATCGGACTCAGAATTTCCCAGCGCCCGCCTGATGATGACCATCGATACGGACATTTTCGTGCAGAAACGATCGCTTCACTTGTTGCATCATTTATAATGATTTATGTCGGTATCGAAGTACTTATATCGGCAGGTGAGAAAATCGCTAATCCGATCGATCAGGATCCTTCCATTTTAACAATTATTGTTGCTGTTTTTAGTGCAGCAGTCATGTTTGCAGTATATAAATATAATCTAAACCTCTCAAAAAGAATTAACAGTTCTGCTGTTAAAGCGGCAGCCTATGACAACCGCTCTGATGCTTTTGTCAGTATCGGGACAGCAATCGGTATTACAGCAGCGATATTAGGTTTCCCGATCGTCGATACGATTACCGCCTTTATTATCGGTTTAATTATTATTAAAACAGCAATCGAAATCTTTAAAGAAGCGGTGTTCTCGTTAACGGACGGATTTGATACGGAATTGATCAGTTCGATTGAACAACGTGTTTCGAAAATCCCGCGTGTCCGCGATGTTACCGATGTACGTGGCAGACAGCACGGCAGCTTAATTCTTGTCGATATTACGGTGAGTGTAAATCCTAATCTAAATGTCCGTGATTCACATGCCATTACAGAACAAATTGAAAATGAAGTGAAACATTTAAATCCTTATGCGACAACACTTGTCCATATTGAACCGTATGACCCGAAAGAGCTGATTATTTGTGAAGATGATTTCCATTTTTAATGGATAAACGATATACAAGCCACTCTCCTTTTACTCGAAGTACTAGGAGAGTGGCTTTTTTCTATGATTGAATCAAAATCATCCATCTTCTGTTAAAATGTAAGTACTTGCGAGCTATACACCTACTGGAGGTATTATATGAAAAAAGCAGTTGCAGTCATTGCTTTATTAATTATTGTATCAATCCCAATATTTGAGCGGTTGTTAACGAACCCTTCCAATTCTTTGGAACTGATGCAAACTTTAAGAAATTCTGAAAATCCGGCATCGCTATTTATGGAGGAAAAAAAGTTCGATGCCGAGATTGTTGAATACATACAGAAAGAATTTAGTCTGAATATGGTGGAACAGTTTACAATACTGGAGTTTGATGAGAAAAGTTTCTTGATCCAAACAACTCCTGGTACTACAAAATTGGAGATTATTAATATAGAAGAACTGCCAGAGGAAATGAGAAATTATTTTCTTTCACTAGAATAACGTACAGTGATTCAAAAATCATGAAAAAGAAAGAGGAATACTATTGCATACTACAATCGGGATAGTCGCTCATGTTGATTCTGGGAAAACAACATTTTGCGAACAATTGCTTTATCATACAAATGCGATTAAAAAGCGCGGACGGGTCGATCACCAAGATGCATATTTAGATAATCATGCCATTGAACGGCAGCGCGGGATTACGATTTTTGCTGAGCAGGGGCGGATTGACTACAACGGGAAAGTGTATACCCTGATCGATACACCAGGTCATATCGATTTCGCACCGGAAATGGAGCGTGCGATTCATGTGATGGATGCTGCCATTGTCATTATCAGTGCGGTCGATGGAATTGAAGGGCATACGGAAACGGTTTGGCATTTGCTGCGGGAGCACCATGTTCCGACATTTATCTTCTTAAATAAGGTGGACCGTGAAGGAGCAGATGTTGATGCAGTAATGGCTGTGATTAAAAAAGACTTATCCCCAAATGCCTTACTGTTTAATAATGGAATTGATACTTTTGTAAAAGAGTGGCTTGCGGAACGTGACGAGCAACTGATGGAAAAATACTTTGCAGACGAATTAACGGAGAATGATTGTACCGCAAAGCTAAAGCAGATGATTCAGAAGGAACAGGCATTTATTTGTATGTCGGGATCTGCTTTAAAAGATGAGGGGGTACTGGATTTTTTTGAAACGATTACAAAACTGACTGAAACAACATTTGATGTGAACGGACCATTTGAAGGTAAGATCTATAAAATTCGTCATGACAATCAGCAGCGTCTCACATTTATGAAAGCATTATCGGGCGTTTTAAAAGTACGTGATGAATTTACATTCGGTGAAACGACAGAAAAGGTAACGGAAATCCGGCTATACAACGGCAGTAGTTTTACGATGGTTCAACAAGTGCAGGCGGGTGATATTTTTGCGGTGAAGGGACTGGCGACGCCGATTATCGGTAATGTAATTGGGGCTACGAAAACAAATACTGCGCAATTTGAAATGATTCCAACATTGCAGGCAAAAGTGATGTATGAAGGTTCGCTACATATTAAAGAACTTCACCGGATTTTCCGTGAAATTGAAGCGGAGGAACCGAGTTTACGGGTCATATGGAATGAGAAATTCCAGGAAATTTCGGTTCATGTTATGGGGGCGATTCAGCTCGAAGTATTAACCGAACTGGTGAAGGACCGCTTCGGAATTGACGTGCACTTCGGCAAGCCGCAAATTCTATATAAAGAAACGATTGCTGCGCCTACAGTCGGCTATGGCCACTTTGAACCGTTAAAGCATTATGCAGAAGTGCATCTGAAAATGGAACCAAACACGCGCGGAGCAGGCAACACATTCTCGAACCAGTGTCATGCCGATGACTTATCTGTCGGGCATCAGCGGTTAATAGAAAAGCATCTATTTGAACGGGATCATCACGGATTACTTACAGGTTTTCCGGTAACTGATATTCATTTTACGTTACTAACTGGACGTGCACATATTAAGCACACAGAAGGCGGAGATTTCCGTGAAGCATCGTTTAGAGCATTGCGACAAGGGCTAGAACAAGTAGAAAATGTACTGTTGGAGCCTTATTACCAATTTAAGATGAAAGCGTCAAACGACCATATTGGCCGGATGATGTCGGATATCCAACAGGCAAGCGGGACATTTGCAGCACCGATTTTAACCGAAGATACCGTGACATTACACGGACGTGCACCTGTAGCAACTTTTATGGATTATGCTGCTCAATTTTCCGCTTATACAAATGGAAAAGGGGCGTTAACACTGCAATTTGATGGTTATGATGTATGCCATAATAGCGATGAAATCATAGAACAAATTGGCTACAATAAAAACGCTGATTCGGAATATTCATCTTCCAGCATTTTTTGTGCAAAGGGGAAGGGTTATAGTGTGCCCTGGCATGAAGCTAAAGACGCGATGCATTGTGAGGTACAGGAATAACGAATGAAAGAAGGATTTTGCAGGAGGATAAAAGAAGTAAGTGTAAGTGTTTAGAAAAAAGGAGGCACTCTAATGGCATATATTTTACAAGTAGATTTTAAAATGGATGGTCCATTCGGCGAAGAAATGACTGCCGGGTTTAAAGGGTTGGCAGAAAGTATTAACGAAGAAGAAGGCATGCTTTGGAAAATTTGGACAGAGGATGCGGAAGCTGGCGAAGCGGGTGGTATTTACTTATTTGAAACAAAGGAAACTGCTGCAGCTTACTTGGATATGCATTCAAAGCGTCTAAATGGTTTTGGTATTACAGCGATCAACAGCAAAATTTTTGCAGTGAATGAGTCATTAACGAACATTAATAAAGGTCCGGTTAACGTATAAATATGCTACAAAAAAAGACAAAAGTAAAAAACAATTTACAACAGGTTGTAATAACTCTTACTAATACTAAAAAAGACTAAAAACTCTTCATGCAAGAGTTTTTAGTCTTTTTAACGTTTACGCTCATTTAATATTTCTTTTTTCTTTGACCAAAAATCAGGAGGCATATAAGAAATTAATGAATAATCAATTTCATCGCCTGATTGAGTTGTTAATTGAACAAGCAAAGGTTCTTCTTTATTAGATGGATTTATTGCCCTTGTTTTAATTGTAATTGCCTGAACACCAGTTCTTTTTGGGTGACCGACAACAACGACCTGATTTCCTAGTGTATAAACATCTGTAATTTCGGTCTGAAATGCGACGATATATAGATCCAGATCATTTTCATTTTGAAACATTGGAATAGATAATCCCATGTTGTGTTCGAAATCATACCAACCAGAGAGTCCAATATCATAATTAGTAAATAATCGGTGTAGGGCATAATGAATTCTACTAGGAATATAACTCCATCTTCCGGTCGTGCTATACCAGTGTTCCTCATAAGCAGGTCTTTTATATTCTGGTTTATTTACTATTACATCAAATGAAATTTTAGTTCCATTTTTAATCACTTCTGAAATTTGGACCATATTTGATGGGAAAGGTTGCTCTTTCCAAGGAGGGTCAGAAATAATTTCGGGTTTGGAAGGTTCAAGTTTCTGAAGCCGATTTTCCGCTTCTTTTAATTGTATTTTAAGTTCTTCAATTTTTTTCTCTAATCGTTTAGTTTCATCTGGTTCTTCTGCATAATAAAGTGGAGCAATACTTATATTAAAAATCACTACACAAATAATAAATAAAATAATTCTTCTTTTGGGAGTTACCATAGAAACACCTCAAGATTATTTTGCTCTATTGATGCGGAAATATGTTCTTTTAATTTATTTCTACAATTACCGGTGCTTTAGTACAACAAGGATTTTAAAAGTCTGCATATATGTTCCCAAATGATCGGCAGCTAAGACTATTACAAAGTCTTGGCTGCTTTTTACTTTAATTTGGTTACCAAACGTCGCAAGGTAGTTTAGGCAAGAACTTTTAATTCTTTTAAAAAAACAATGGCATATTAAAAAATATAATTTTGAAACTAAAATATTCCAATTTAACATAACAAGTTATAACAATTCTTAATTTCAACAAGAACGAATAACGTATCCAAAACATTAAATACAAAGGTACTAGTTTTTGATTTATATGGTAAAATTAGATCGATTAGGAATATTTATGTAAAATGAATTTACTTCAAAATTAAAAGTATTAACAAGGGAAGTTGAAGAATTATGAACAAAAAGAATAGTTTGCTATTTTTTCTTACCTTATGTATCGAGGCAGTAATTACCTTTATTGTTGCAATTACGTTCTCAGTTCGATTTATTGAGATAATGGGAATTTTAGGTGCAGTATTTAGCGGATTGCTTTTTTTATTAACAAGTGGAGGAGGACCTTTTTCGGACTTCTTTACGGCGAGAAATGCTGGCATAACAGGAATTATTCAAGAAAGAGAGAACTTTGTTTTTAAAAGAGGACCTGCGTTTTTCGCTTCCCTTGTTTTCTTTGGCATAGGATTGCTTTTCTTTATACTGCTAGTTAATCGTGTCATTCCTCCCGCGTGATGAAAGAATGTAAAGTATTGTACTTATGCTAACGAGACTTCTGCTGAAGATCTTGTATTTTGGTTGGTTGAAAATACTCAAAACATTATTTTAGAGATAATCGCTATGGATAAAAAAATAGCAAATAAATACTGTACAAGATAGACAATCTTTTAACTTAATTGAAGAATTAATAAAATAAGCTCCTTAAATAAAAGTCGAAAAAAGCAGGAATGTTGTTAAATCAACCTTTCTGCTTTTTCTATTGGTACAATTTTTTGAGACAACGCTTATTTCACAAAAATATGTGCATCGCAATAACAAATAGCTTTGCAGCTTGGGCAATCGACTTGATAGGGCTCGAAATAGCGCGGCATATAAATAAATGGTTCAAAACCCTGTGCTGTAAATTGTCGCTCAGCTGCCCAGCGGTTTGTATCGGATTGTACCCATCCAACCGTAACGATTGTTTTTGCAATCGGCTGTGCGGCTTCGAGGTAAGCACGTACTAGTTTTGTTCCTATTCCTTTTTTCCGCTCGTTTGGATGGACGACAAAATGACTTGTATAATAACTGATGCCCGATGCGGCCAGTTCCTTTAGCGATTGCAGCTCTTCATGAAAGTAGGGGAACTCCTTGTTGAAATCCTTTATTTCATAACCCGCAATATAACCGACAACTTCATCTAGCTCATTAACGGCTACATAACGAATGCCTCCAGCCTGATCGACTGTATCGGTCGTTTCTAATTCAAATGGTAAAAAATCATTGAGCAGTGCCGCAATTTGCACTGCATATTTCTTTTGATAAGGGTAAATATTCATCGGTGGACCTGCCTTCTCATGTTCGAATTTTAATATTTTAACATAATAAAGAGCATTATGTTATTACAGTGAGTGTTTCGACAGGTTAATCTATTTTGGAATAAAAAAATCCCTCAAAAAAGAGGGATTAAAGAGAGAAAAATTATTCTTCTAAAATAAGTCGGGCTGCATTCTCACCTGAAGTAACAGCTCCTTCCATCGTTGCGAAAAATGGTTGACGTGTATAATCACCAGCTAGAACAAGTCCTTTAATGGGCGTTTGTTGATCAGGACGTAAATGATCATAATTCGGTTCTAAGCTGTGAAAATCTTCAGGATGGCTGATTACGCGGTAATTAGTCAAACCTGTTTCCAGATCCAGCCCTAATTCTTTGCCGTCTTTCTGCACCTGTTCCAAAATTAGTTTATGGTCCATGTTGAGGAACTTTTCTGGTGGTGTCAAAATAATCGACATTCTGCCCGGTACGTGTTTAAACGTAGTTCTGGACTGCTCGGCAAAGCTGGCAAGTGAAGTAAGGGGACCAAATGTTGTACGATCGACGGGAAGTACGGGCTGTTCAAACTCCATTTGAATAGTGACAGCAGGCATTGTCGGTAAACGGAAAATATTTTCGAAGAACGGATTGTTTTGAAAATGGCTCTTCAATATCTTTTTGGCCCCGCCTAGATTTGCAGCAATAACGACATGTTTTGCCATTAACTCCTGGCCGTCTTCCAATTGCACTCCTGTAACCGTATCCTGATCCATGACCAAGTTTTTCACAGGTGAATTTGTACGGATAACGCCGTTGTTCTTAGTAATATGATGTGCAAGCGGATTAGCCAAAACCTCTGTCATCCCTCCAAGATATGAACCGATTCTCAACTTATAAAACCGGCTCACTCCGGGAAGGAAAAGACCGAAAAATACTTTTGCAGAGTATCTTTCAGGAGGCAGGAAAAATACGCCTGTACTCAAAGGGATAAGAAGATTATGCAATGCCTCTTCACTAATATTGTGCTTTTCTGCGAATTCCCTCAAACTGTATTGGTCCAATTCTTCTGGATTTTGAGTATATTGTAAAAATCCATCTGTGAAAAAGGGCACTAGTGCAAGTTTATCCCCAGGCGGCAGAATATCATTATTGCCGATAATCCCTTTTAACGTTTCTATCGGACCGAAAACCGGAGAAATTCCAAATGATTTGTTTTCCTTGCTTCCTTTTATACGGATATCGATTTGTTCTTCCCACTGGACGATGTCATCAACATCAACGCCAGCTTTTTTCAGTACTTTTGGTAAAGCCTTGTAATAGCCAATATGTCGATGTAAACCGGATTCGACTAACATCCCATCTTCATCCCATGAAGATGTCCTTCCCCCAATTACATGATTCATTTCCAAAACAATTAAAGATTTTCCTTTTTCACTTAGTTCAAGGGCAGCCGTTAAACCAGCCAGGCCAGAACCTACAACAATGACATCAAACTTTTCCAATATTCCCCCTCCTAAAAATTGAAGTAAAGTATTGTTCCTATTCCCGAACAAAATCGTGGCAAACAATAATTAATCAGCATGGAAAGAAATTGTGAATTCCATACATACGATCTTTTTTTGTTTTTTTTAATTAAATAGGTGGCAGTGAACTTTCATTAATTGGGTATTTTTGATAATTGTAAATACAGAACACTTGTTCTATAATAAATGGAGAGAGAGGTGTAATGAATGAGGGAACAATTAATTAAAGCGATGCAACAGAATCAAATTTTGGATATTATGTACATCGCCAAAGATCAGTCAATAACAAAGCGTCGAATAAAGCTAATTAAAATTTCCGGAGAACATGTGCAAGCATATTGTTTTTCCCGTCATGCAAAACGAAATTTTATTGTAGATAATATTTTAGCCGTACATCCGGTAAATAAAAAAGCAAGAGGGTTAGAAGCATAGAATATATATATAACATTATCGAATATATAAAAGTATTATCATTTATTTGATAATTTTGTGGAATTTTCTGACTATTTGTGTTATATTAAGAATAGGAGGTGAATAAGTGATGCAAGCTTTAAAAAAAATGGGGGCAACAAACTTTTTTGAAAATATTGTGAAGAGTAAACCTAGATTAAACAAATTAAAATGTATGTATATAAAAAGAAAGGGAATTTCGGATTATGTTAAAACAAAATAAATAAAGCCCTCCACTTTTAATTTGTGGAGGGTTATTTTTTTGCACAGAAATAAGTGTGGGTTGCAGCTATTCTTGTGAAGTTATTCTTTAGAAGATTTTGTTGAGCCATTTGATAAAAACCAACCAGCGATTGCGATTGCAATTAACACTCCATAAAATATTAGTTTCCACTCAAGGGAATGGGCAAACTCATAAGAAATGACACCTACATCCGGATGACTTAAAGTTAATACCGCAAGTTTGACACCAACCCATCCGACAATTACAAATGCTGCAATTTCTAGTCCTGGTTTAGATTCAAGTAGTTTCACAAAGAAGTTTGCAGCAAACCTCATAATGATTAATCCGATTAATCCCCCTGCAAATATGACAAGGAATTTTCCGCCGTCCATGCCGCCAATCTGTGGTAAATCCGTATTAGGCAGCGTCATTGCAAGAGCTACTGCTGCTAAGATTGAATCAACCGCAAATGCTATATCCGCCAATTCGACCTTAATTACAGTACCCCAAAAACCAGATTTTTTCTGTTCTTTTTCCTTTTTTGGTCCTTTATTTTTAAAGTATAGTTTCCTTATAATGTGATTGATCGCTATAAATAATAGATATAGAGCACCAATAGCCTGGACCTGCCATACATCTACAAGAAACGTTATGATAAATAAAGAAGCGAAACGGAAAATGAAGGCACCTGCTAGACCATAAAATAGAGCCTTTCGCCGTTCTTTTTCAGGTAAATGTTTAACCATTATGGCTAAGACGAGGGCATTATCTGCAGCAAGCAATCCTTCCAAGCCGATTAACAATAATAATACCCACCCATACTCGAGTAACAAAGAGATATCCAATTATATTCCCCCTAACTGCAATAAAAAAATGATAAATAAATTATCATTTACGGTGAGTATACCCCGATTTAATTTTGATAAGCCTTCATAGGATATACAAAATCAGTAACTTTGAAAAACGTTTATTATAATATTGCTGAAAAGGTTTTCTATTGGGGAGAGGGATATTTATATTATTTATAAAAGGGAGATTGTAGTGTTAGAAAAAGGGATTTCACAAAACAGGCACATAGTTCATTGGTATTCAATGAACTATATGCAATAAATCGATATTAACTCAAATTCAATTAGAAGCGAAACATTATGTAATCCTTCATTTTAATTAAGCGGCAATATCCGAATACTTATTAAGTAATTCATCCAGTTCCTGACTGCAATTCACGACTTCCGGATGAGTGAATCCTAAATCATTTGCTTTTTTGTACATTAGTTTTCTTTTTGTCTCAATTCGTAGTTTTAGTAGCTTTTTTAATAGTAAAAATTTCATTGATAAATTTCCCTTCAGTAGTAGTTGGTAGGTTTAAACTTTTGTTAAAATAAAATGACAACTGTTTCATCCTATCTTATTTCGGAAGAGATATATGTCGAAACATGCTAAAAAAGCATAATTCAATAATTTGTAAAATATAAAAATTATATACATAAATGAAATACTTTATATTTGACTAAACTTAAAATGTATGATTATTCATTCGGATTTTGTGAGTAGAAGACCATTCGAAAATAGTAGAAATCCAATTTTTGTACAACTCGTAATTTCATTGATATAATGAGCGTTGTGAATACATATAAACAGAAAGAGGTTATGAAAAATGACAAATGCTTATGATGAATATATGCGTCAAGTAACACAGCCAATGCGTACAGAACTTGAGAGCGCAGGCTTTACGCAATTAACAACGGCAGATAGTGTACACGAATTTATGGCTGAAACAAAGGGAACAGCTTTAGTCGTAATCAATTCAGTTTGTGGTTGTGCGGCAGGTCTAGCACGTCCTGCTGCTCGTGAAGCAGTAGCAGATGTGAAACCGGATCAGCTAGTAACAGTATTTGCTGGTCAAGACCCGGAAGCGACTGCAGCAATGCGCGGATACTTTGATGAAGTGCCGCCAAGCTCACCATCAATGGCGATTTTAAAAGATGGTCAATTAGCTTACTTCATTCCACGTGATCAAATCGAAGGTCATCCAATGGAACAAATCCGTGATCATTTATCAGATGTGTTAAAACAAGTATGTGCCGAGTAACGATTGTCACAACTGCAGGCAGACCGGACGAGCAATCGCTTCAGTTAGTTGAATTTGCTAGTAAGGAGCTGCAGGCAAAAATTGTTCCGCGCCAAAAACGTTCGGTTCGTAAGCTTTCCGAAGTGTACGATGCCAATGTCATTGTTGCGGGAAAAAATCGTTTTGAATACTATGCGAAAGGTGCCGAGGCGCCTTTCTTTTTTCATCCAAACTCTGCCGCATTTCGTCTGAAACGTGTCGCTCGCGGTGAAGTCGAACCATTGCTTACTGCTTGTGCACTGCATAAAGGGGATACATTTTTGGATTGTACCCTTGGGATCGGTGCTGACAGCTTATTGGCTGCTTATGTTGTAGGTGAAAAAGGTAAAGTGATCGGTGTAGAAGCGGATAAAAATGTGTCGTTTATTGTAAAAACAGGGATGCAAAATTATGATACGACAGAACTTCCTTTAACTGCGTGCATGCGAAATATCGAAGTGGTTTATTCCACGGCTCTGGAATATTTAAAGAATCAAGAAAATGACAGCTTTGATGTCGTCTACATGGATCCGATGTTCGAGGAAGTCATTGAAGAATCAACGAATTTTGAAGCGCTGCGCTATGCCGGAAAGCACCTGACATTGACTGATGAATGGGTGGCTGAAGCAAAACGTGTAGCGAAAAAGCGCGTCGTGTTAAAGGCACACTATAAATCGGACTGGTTTGAAAAATACCAGTTTCAGCGTGATGTACGAATAACAGCCAAGTTTCATTATGGTGTGTTTGAAAAATAAAACGTTGGGGGTTCTTTTAGAGAACTACAACGTTTTTTCTTTATGCTTTACATACCCCTTATAGGTATGATAATCTGAAATCAAGTAAGGGGGATTGATCGAATGATTCATGAAAACGATAGTCTATTGGAAACACATGAAGAAAGCTGTCGTAAAAGTCATCATCCTGAACCGATAAAAAAAGATTTAACGACGAGATTAAATCGAATCGAAGGGCAAATTCGCGGAATTAAAGGCATGATTGATAAAGACGTGTATTGTGATGATATCATTACACAATTATCGGCAACACAATCGGCTTTAAACAGTGTCGCAAAAATTTTGCTTGAAGGTCATTTAAAGGGCTGTGTCGTAGATCGTCTAAATGAAGGAGATACAGAAGTTTTGGACGAGCTCGTCGTAACTATTCAAAAAATGATGAAAAAATAAGGAGTGTTCAAGTATGGTAAATGTAACGTTAAATGTTAATGGTATGTCTTGCGGTCATTGTGTGAAATCTGTAGAAACTAGTGTTGGCGCATTAGCTGGTGTACAGGAAGTAAAAGTGGATCTTGCTGAGAAAAAGGTATCGGTTGCGTATAACGAAGATACTGTTACTGTTGAGCAGATCAAAGAAACGATTGATGAACAAGGTTATGACGTTGTTTAAGTATTGTGGTATTGATTCAGGTTCTCTACTATAGAGAACCTCTCTTTTTACAAAATTTTATACCCCCTTGAGGTATGAAGAGGTGAGAATATGACGAAAGAACTGACATTGCAAGTAACAGGTATGACGTGTGCGGCATGTTCGGCAAGGATTGAGAAAGGGCTGAATCGTATGGAAGGGGTCGAATCGGCGAACGTCAATCTAGCGGTTGAAAAAGCAGCGATTCAATATGATGAAACGGTTATTAAAGCACAGGATATTGAGCAAAAGATTCAGGCACTTGGCTATGATGTTGTCAAAGAGAAAGCGGATTTCACAATCGATGGAATGACGTGCGCGGCGTGTTCGGCAAGAATCGAAAAGGTGCTCGGAAAAATGGACGGGATTGCTTCGGCAAATGTGAACTTGGCGTTGGAAAAAGCGACGATCGAATTTAACCCATCACAAGTTTCGGTTTCCGATATTATTGCGCGGATTGAAAAGATCGGTTATGGTGCTCAACCAGTCGTTGAAGGTAATCCTGTTGATCATCGGGAGAAAGTAATTCAAAGGCAAACGATTAAATTTATCTCGGCGGCCATTTTATCATTGCCGCTATTATGGACGATGGTTGCCCATTTTTCATTTACGAGCTTTTTATATGTACCTGACATTCTTATGAATCCTTGGGTACAGTTAGTATTAGCAACACCTGTTCAATTTATTATTGGCTGGCAATTCTACGTGGGAGCATATAAATCATTGCGCAGTGGTGCTGCAAATATGGATGTGCTCGTCGTGATGGGAACGAGTGCGGCCTATTTTTACAGTATTTATCAAATGCTTGCCCATCCTAGCGGTCATATGCCGCACCTGTATTTTGAAACGAGCGCGGTGCTTATTACACTGATTTTATTAGGAAAGCTGTTTGAAGCACGTGCAAAAGGTAAATCATCTCAGGCAATCAAGCAGTTGATGGGGATGCAGGCGAAATCAGCACTAGTAATCCGTGATGGCATCGAGCAATCTGTACCGCTTGAAGAAGTACGCATTAATGATATTGTCCGAGTGAAGCCAGGTGAAAAAATTCCTGTCGATGGGGAAGTCGTTTCCGGAACTTCAGCTGTGGATGAATCGATGCTGACAGGCGAAAGTTTGCCGGTGGAAAAAAGCGTCGGAGATTTCGTTTATGGTGCAACACTGAACAAAAATGGTGCACTGGAAATGAAGGCATTAAAGGTTGGCAGTGAAACAGCATTATCACAAATCATTAAAATCGTCGAGTCGGCTCAAGGTTCTAAAGCACCGATTCAGCGTCTTGCCGATAAAATTTCCAATATTTTTGTGCCGATTGTTGTAGGGATTGCCGTTGTAACATTCATATTATGGTGGCTGATTGACGGAGAATTTATCCAGGCATTTGAAGCGACGATTGCAGTACTTGTTATCGCATGCCCATGTGCGCTCGGCTTGGCGACACCAACCTCGATTATGGCCGGTTCAGGACGTGCCGCACAGCTTGGCATATTATTTAAAGGCGGCGAACATCTTGAACAGACAGGTTTTGTCGATACGATTGTAGTTGATAAAACAGGAACCGTTACAAACGGGAAGCCGTTGCTGACAGATGTTGTACTGTTCAATAATTTTGATCAAAATGATGTACTCCGCATTGTTGCATCAGCAGAAAAACAATCCGAGCATCCATTGGCAGAAGCAATTGTTGAAGGTGTATTAGAGCGCGGGATTGAGCTTTCGGCTGTTTCTAGCTTCCAGGCACTTCCTGGACTAGGCATTGAAGCACAAGTAGATAATACAGAAGTTGCTGTCGGTACGAGAAAGCTTATGAGAGACCAACAAATTAGTATCGATGAATCAGTCGAACAGCAACTGGTTTCATTGGAACAGCAAGGGAATACTGCGATGCTTATTGCAATAAACAAAGAATTTGCAGCGATTATTGCCGTTGCGGATACGGTAAAAGAAACATCTGCTGAAGCGGTAAAACGTTTGCACGCGCTTGGTTTGAAAGTCATTATGCTTACAGGAGATAATGAGCGTACTGCCAAAGCGATTGCAGCAGAAGTCGGCATTGATGAAGTAATTGCAGAAGTGCTGCCGGAACAAAAGGCACAGCAAATCGAAAACTTGAAACAACAAGGTCGTAATGTTGCAATGGTTGGTGACGGGATTAACGATGCACCGGCACTTGCGGTAGCTGATATCGGGATGGCGATCGGTACGGGTACAGATGTAGCGATGGAAGCGGCTGACATTACATTAATCCGCGGAGATTTGAACAGTATAGCCGATGCGATTTTAATGAGCCGTAAAACGATGACGAACATTAAACAAAACCTGTTTTGGGCATTTGCCTATAATGTCATCGGCATTCCGATTGCTGCACTCGGTTTCCTCGCTCCATGGGTAGCAGGCGCAGCAATGGCATTCAGTTCCGTTTCGGTTGTATTAAATGCATTAAGACTGCAGCGTGTGAAATTGTAAAACAAGCGTTATTCTGAATAAAGAATGCTAATGAGTTTGACGGAAAATGCGCAAGGATAACAATCAATATTGAAGTTTAAATTTTATAAGAATACTCCAACATAGTCATAAAGCATTTGTTTTAAAAATAATTGTTGTGGAAACGTACAATGGAAGTGTTAAATCGTTTAATAAAAATAGCACTCTAATTTCTTATAATGATTGGAGCCAATAATATGAATGAAGATTCAAAGGTATATGATGTCACGATTATCGGTGGAGGTCCTGCAGGGATGTTTACGGCATTCTATGGAGGCATGCGCCAGCTTGAAGTTAAGTTAATTGAAAGTCTGCCACAATTAGGCGGGCAGCTTGCAGCACTTTATCCGGAAAAATATATTTATGATATCGCAGGATTTCCAAAAATCCGCGCACAGGAACTTGTCAATAATCTGAAAGAACAAATGTCAGCCTTTGAGCAGGCAATCGTAACTGGTCAAAGCGTTGGAGCTATTGATAAGTTGGAAGACGGAACATTTAAGCTTACAACTAACAAAGAAATACATTATTCAAAAACAATCATCATTACAGCAGGTCTTGGTGCATTCCAGCCAAGACAATTGGAAGTTGAAGGAGCCGATTACTACGAGGGTAAAAACCTTCATTACTTCATCCACAATATAAGTGAATTCAAAGGTAAAAATGTGGTCATTTTCGGTGGCGGGGATTCAGCTATTGACTGGTCGCTTATGCTTGAGCCAGTTGCTAAGAAAGTTACACTTGTGCATAGACGAGATCAGTTCCGAGCGCATGAGCATAGTGTTGAAAATCTGTTTAATTCAAGTGTTGAAATAAAAACGCCTTATATGCCTGATGAGTTGTTTGGCGATGAAAATGGCATTAACCAAATTGTCATCCGCAATGCAGAAGGAGAAAAGGAAACACTTGAAATTGACGAGATCATTGTAAACTATGGATTTAAATCCTCTTTAGGACCAATTAAAGAATGGGGTTTAGAAATTGAGAGAAACTCTATTGTCGTAAATCCTAAAATGGAAACCAATATCGAAGGAATCTATGCGGTCGGGGACGTCACAACATACGACGGAAAAGTGAAATTGATTGCGACGGGATTCGGTGAAGCGCCGGTTGCCATCAGTGCAGCACGGTTGTATATTGACCCGGCTGCCAAAAAACATGTACCGCACAGTACGGATCTTTTTAAAGGGGAATTGTAGCGGGTTTATTGGTATGAATGGAATATTTAACAGGGAAGTGGAGACACAATTCACATATGAATTTGTGTCTCTCTTCTTATTGCTATGTTTAATCTGATACAAATTGTTAGTTCTTGTTTTAGGTAGAATGGGGAATTGTAGATTGTAACATTTTATATTTTCACTGCGTGACAGGCAATTCTACGACAAAGTTGGTTCCACGATTTTCAATACTGTTCACATGAATTAATCCACCATGTAAAGTTACAATAGCAGCCACTATTGATAGTCCCAGTCCTGTCCCTTCAACTGAACGCGTCCGTGCGGTATCTACTCGATAAAAGCGGTCAAAAATTCTTTCTTTCTCTTTATCATTCATTCCTATACCCGTATCTTCAAAGATTACCAATACCGATTTTCCTTGTTCTTCAATTGATATTTCAATCGTGCCGTTCGGTTTATTATATTTGATGGCGTTGGTTAACAGATTGTCCCAAACCGCATTTAGTAAGGACGGATCTCCGGTGATTTCTACATCCGGTAATGTAAACCCGAGTGTAATCCCTTTTTCACCTATTTGCCACTGATTGTTCCGTACTAATTCCTTAATCTGTTTACCGATATTAACTGTTTTTCTTTTCAAAATATCCTCATCGCGATCCAAAGAAGCGAGAAGCAATAATTGTTTCGTCAATGTAGAGAGTCTTTCAATTTCCGCATTGATAATTAAAATGTAATTACTTTTATCCTCAGGACTCGTTGAATCACTTTTTAATAGGTTTGTATATCCTTTAATATTGGATAGGGGTGACTGAATATCATGAGAAATGTTTGAAATAAACTCTTTTCTCATTGCATCTAATTGTTCCAGTCTGCTGGCCATTCGTAAAAAACTAAGTGAAAGTTCTCCTAATTCATCATGACGGGTAGTATCAAGATCAACATTGTAATTTCCGTTTGAGAGCGTTTTAGTTGCGGATGTAAGCTTTGAGATTGGATTAACTAAATATTTTGTAATAAAAATTACCATTATAATGCTCAGCATAATCGCCAAAGCTAGCAGCCACCCGAATAAAATATGCATTTCGTTAAATAGAAGCTTAATATCCGGTCTTAGAAAGAGGGCATACTTTTCCTCGTTATGTGTCAATGGAACACCAATCGTATTCTTTAATTCGTTCGCAAAAAATCCTGTTACAAATGTTTCCTGGGGGAAATTTGATATACCATGAAAAATATTGCCGTTAAGTACTTGTTCTTTAGTTGAATTGGACAAAGTATTATCCCTGAAAGGTGCACCAAAATAAAGTTCATTTCCTGAATTGTCAACGAGGAATAGTTGATATCCTATTGAAGATATATTTTCAAGATAATCTATAAGATTTAATTCAGGTTGATTACCGGTAAATTCAGCAATTTCCAATGCAATTTTAGTGTTTTTTTGGTCATTAAATGGTTTTAATTTTTGCTGATAATACGTATTCGAGATTAAAAAGGCAAATATACCACTAAAAATCATAATTCCAATGGTGAACACAACAAACTTTACATAAAGAGATTTCATTTGCGGGTTGCCTCCAATGAATAGCCAACCCCGCGCACAGTCTTAATATGAAAATCATCTGTCAATTTAGAAAAACGTTCCCTTAATCTTTTTACATGAACATCTACTGTCCTCTCATCTCCTTCAAAATCTATACCCCAAATGTGTTCTATTAGATGATCTCGAGAAAATACTTGCATAGAATTTTTAGCCAGGAAGTACAGCAGTTCAAATTCCTTTAAGGGTAACAGAATCGTCCGTTCTCCAAACTGAACCTCATAGCTTTTTTTATTTATAGTTGTATTACCTAAATGAATAACAGATTCATCGGATTGCTTATCATATCGTCGTAGTAAAGCTTCTATTCTAAATTGTAATTCTTTTGGTTCAAACGGCTTGACTAGATAATCATCTGTGCCTGATTTATATCCTTCTTCCTTATCTTCAATTTGATTCTTAGCTGTTAAAAGGATGACTGGAATATCATATTTTTTTCGAATTACCTTTGTTAGTGCATAACCATCCATAAAAGGCATCATCACATCGACTACTGCTAAATCACATCCTTCTCTTTTTAGAACTGCTAATGCTTGAGTCCCGTCTTTTGCTTGAACAACTTTGAATCCTGCCTCGGCTAAATGGATTTTTACAAGTTGTAATATATTGATGTCGTCATCTACAATTAGAATTGTTGTCATTCTTATACTCCTGTTTTAGAAAAATTTTTGTCTACTTTAAACCATCTCAAATGAACAGCCATGCAACATCCAGGCTGTTCATTAATATTCTGCTTAAATTGATCCTGCTTTAAAATTTGCACAATTTACTCTTCACTTTGCAAAACCATTCCATCACTCATTTTTATCACATGGTCTACAAATGAAAGTAATTCTTCATCATGGGTAACCATTAATGTAGCAATATTTAAAGTTTTAGTTAACTCTTGAATCAACAACATAACATCTCTAGACTTCCTTGAATCTAGGCTGGCTGTTGGTTCATCTGCGAAGAGAACTTTCGGTTTATGGATAATAGCTCGGGCAATGGCGATCCGTTGTTTTTCCCCCCCTGATAAAGAAGAGGGGTAGGCCTGTTTTCTATGATCCATTTCAACAAGTTGCAGAATGTTACGAACTTCTGCAATTTTTGATTGTTTGCTTAAGTTAGATTCAGAAACATCCAGCATCAAAATTAATTGCTCTTCAACTGTGAGAAAAGGAACAAGATGAGCAAACTGAAAGACAAACCCAAATTTACTGGCCCGTATTTTTCGAACCTGTTCAGAACTCATTGTAGTCATATTGTTTCCATCGAAAATAACTTGCCCATTTGATGCGGGTTGTAATCCAGCAGCTATAGTAAGGAGCGTACTTTTACCGGAACCTGATGCGCCTACTAATGCTGTTACCTCTCCCTCTTTAAGAGTAAGGTTAATTCCTCTAAGTATTTCTTCTTCTATTTCCCCCGTAATAAATGTTTTCCTTAAATCTTCAATTAAAAATATTGTCATATTAAGCCTCTCCTTGTTGTATTGCATGTAATGGTTCGATTTTTTTGATTTGTATTCCAGAGAGTGTAGCCCCGATAAAACCGATGAATAGGAAAACTAAAGATAGTTGTACGGTTGTTTCAAATGTTAAATGGAAAGGCATTCCTTCAGGTGCAATTATATTAAATACTTGGCTGAATGAAATGGACAATATAAGCGAAATTATCGTAATAAAAAGCATTTGTGTCCACATAATTTTGAATAGCCTGCTTGTTTTCATGCCAATTGCCTTTAAAATCCCATATAAACCGACTTTTTGAATATTCATCATGTAGAAAAAGATGGCAAACAACATGCCGCTAATTACAACTAAAAACCAGACAATCATATTTAAAGACATTTGTTCTGCATTATAGCTTGGAATTGTATTGAGAAAATCCTTGTTCGAAAAAGATTGTAGGCCCGTGAATTGTTCTGAAGATTCTCCACCTGGTATAAATAACAATTGCATTTCCATAACTCGATAGATTTCCTGATAATTTTTCATATTTATATATGCAACAGGGGCATGACTGAACTTCTTCTGATCAACAAAACCCTTAACTTTAAATTCACCGCTAAATTGATTATTCGTTAAGACATCTCCAACCTTTATCCCTTTATCCTCCATTGATTGGTCTAATATAATCTCCCCGGCCTCAACATTTTTAAATAGCTCTGAATTAGTGGACGTAACAAAGGCAACGCTATGTTGTTTGTCAGTTTCGCTATTTAAAAAACCCATTTGAATTGAGAATGCCACTGCATCTTTTTCTTTATTTATAATTTCATTCTGTATATCACTGTCTATTTTTGAAAGATTGTAAGTTTCATCTCCCTCTTTATTCATATAAAATTGACCTTCTGGCAAATTTTTGATTAACGAAGCGTTGTCTTGCGATAATCCATTCGCCAAACCCGATATTATAAAGGTCAATAAACTAACAAGAAAAATAATTGAACCTAAAATTAAAAATCTTACTTTGTTTTTCTTTATTTCTTTCCACGCAATATTCATTTGTAATTTCCTCCGATCTCTTCTTTACATCCATAGTTTATAGAGTGAATATGAACGGGAGATGAACAGTAAATTACATTTCGAGTTCATTCGAAATATTTACAAATGAACAGTACACAATTATTAGGCACTAGATTATTTAATTTGCAGAAAGTATCAGAATGAAAAAGTACCAGAGAATGGGGAAACAGCTGAATATAGTAGAGGGGACAGCGGTATTACAAACTCGGTTAAATCAACAGTCATATCAATACATGTTCTTACGAAGGAAAACCCGAGGTATAAAGGTATTTAGGGCAAATCTTTAATTTCTACGCACTTATTGATTTCTGAAAATTCCATACTTTGTTATAATATATTTTGTACATTAATAGAGATACAAAGGGAGTGCCTAAACTATGGAATACATCACACTTAATAATGGATTAAAAATGCCGATTGTTGGTACTGGTACTAATACGTATGGTAAAGAAAATAATGACTATACCGGTGAATTAAAAAATGATATTCCTGAACTTGTATCAGCACTTGAGCTGGGATATCGATCAATAGATGCAGCTATTAGTTATCGAAACGAAGCGCTTGTCGGGGGAATTTTAGCGGAAAGCACAGTGCCTCGAGAAGAGTTGTTCATTACGACAAAAGTTCCTGCAAGAGAAGAATATGTTTCTTCAAAGGAATCGACAAGAGCAGCAATCGACAATAGTCTAAAAAAC
The DNA here is from genome assembly GCF_900168685.1 of Solibacillus isronensis. Lineage (NCBI taxonomy): Bacteria > Bacillati > Bacillota > Bacilli > Caryophanales > Caryophanaceae > Solibacillus > Solibacillus isronensis. Next base: position 1,211,195 of record NZ_FVZN01000014.1, read on the forward strand.
TTTAAAACAGACTATTTGGATCTGCTTTTGATTCATGCTCCGATCGAAGACAAAGAACAGCTAAAAAATACTTGGGAAGTTTTTGAAGAATATTATGAGGCTGGCAAACTAAAAGCAATCGGCGTTTCGAACTTTAAGAAAAATCATCTGGATGAATTGAAAGAATTTGCGAAAGTGAAGCCGGCCGTTAATCAAATACAAATTAATTTAAAAGAAAAGAACAAAGAACTTCTTGATACATTACAAGAAGAGGGGATTACACCTGTAGCGTGGGGACCGATGAAAACAGAAGAACACCAAGATGAAGTTTTGGAGGAAATCGGTGAAGCGTATGGGAAATCCGGTGCTCAAGTTTTATTAAAATACCAAATCGGGCGCGGTGTGGTCGTTATCCCTAAATCACACAACCGTGAAAACCAAGCAGCTAATCTGGATCTTTTCGATTTTGAACTGACTGCAGCGGATGTGGAGAAAATTGAAAACCTTTAGTAAATTACTAAGATTTAATATATTTGAAACGGCGTCTCCTATTTTGGAGACGCTTGTTTGATATCTACCTTTGTTAATAGGCCACTTATCAAAATTAAACCACCAATAATAAACAGTCCAATAAGCAGTATGACCATTATGCCCATTCCTGCAAAGCCTTCTCCGGCAAAAATAGCGAAACAAATTCCAATTAGCCAGGAAACAAACGGGTTTAATCCAATCATGATCAAGATACCCCATACAATTCGCTTTCTTCTTATTGATTGACCTTTAGTTAAAGCTCGGCCAATCGCTGTGACAACAATAATAATTAATAGTGCGACTCCCATTGGCATTTCAACCCCTATTTTTTTCGCCTATACTATACGTATATAATTGGCGCCCTACAACATAAAAGATTACATATAGTGGTATTAACAGTTCATCTTGAAGTAACCAATCTTCTAAAGTATCCGGCTGGAATTGCAAATATACAATGATTTCATACAAAAATGTCGGTATGATAAAAATTGTGGTCACATTCAGCCATTTTGTTTTGTATGCCTTTTTTGCTTCATTATATAATAGCTCCCATATACCGAATACGAGTGTACAAATGAAAAGCAGCATCACTACCACATCGGTGGAAATCGGTGAAGCATTGCGTGGCTCCAGCCATTTAGTTATAAAGTGGGCGCTGATACACAGTGTAAAAGTTGTAAATATAATCGCTGCACAAAAGCGTATCCATTTATAATGCGGAAACAATACTTTTTTCATTTCTTTTTCAATGTGATGCGCTTCACCAAACGACTGCAAAGCTTGTTGAATGGCTTGCTGTTCGGAATAACCAACCATTCGTAATTCATCGATATGTTCTAAAATATGATTTTCAAATTCTTCTTTCATCGATACACGTTCTTCATCATTGATTGGCAAATTCGCTACAATTTTTTCAACATATTGCTTAACGACTTCCATACAATCCACCTGCCGTTCGTTTGATTAAACGGGTCAACTGCTCCCAACTCGATAACTTTTGCTTTAATTGTTCACGTCCCACATCCGTAATAGCATAGTATTTCCGACGTTTCCCGGAAGCCTCGTCTTGCCAATAACTCGTCACAAAACGCTGCTGTTCTAAACGCTTTAACGCCGGATATAACGTACCTTCATTCATAGAATAGGCTTCATCGCTCAATACCCGAAGCTGCTTTGTCATTTCATAGCCGTATCGATCCTGTTCTGCCAGTAGCGATAGCAGTAAAATATCGATACTCCCTTTCATCATTTCTTTTTCCACTATTTACAATCACCGCCTTTAAATACATATTAATCCAATGTACATCGTATTACAATGTATAAATCTAAATCATATGTAAATTGTTTAAGACAGAAGGGGAATTCTAGCAATTAAAGTGGTTGATGAAATATAACAGTAGTTTAAAATTACAAAAAAGTGGACTTTATGAACAATGGAATAAGTGCTGCTATTGTAGGACCAAGTCAGTGGAGGGGTTTTATGCTAGACAAAGTTTTTAGTTGGCCCATGATTGTGGCATATTTCGTCGTGTGGAATTTGTGGATTTTATTGCAAATGGCATTAGAAGTAGACAAGGCTTGGATTATCCTTAATCCATTGCATCTTGTTTTTGCTTTCAATATGATTTTTGGTATTACATATCAGATAAAATCTAAAAGATCGGATAAGATGAATGATTCACATTCAGAAATTAAATTGCCTCTATTTTGAATGAAATGGTGGCTGTTAAAGTAGGTGGCAATGTGTTGGCATTTTTGTAGAATATAGCAGGATAGCTGGAAATCCTTTTGGGTAAGTTACCTTTAAAAAGGAGTAACATCATTGAAGAAGCTAACCTTCATTGCTTATATATTAACGATTAGTCTTTCGTTTTTAATGGCGAATTCTGTAAATTCAAAGGCTGCGTATTCAGATAATGAGTATATAAATTCTTCAAATAAAGAAAAGGTTTTTAGTGAAACTGTAGATGAATTTTATAAAGCGATAAGAGAGCTGAAGTATCCGGTTCATCAGGAATATTATCAGAAGTATATCGAAATGCCAAAGCAAGAGCAAAGGCATCGGAATTTGGATACTAAACTTTTTAAAGATATGCCTGATGCATTTGTCAGTTTTAGAAAAAAGGTATTATTTAGTGAGGTAGAAGAATTTAACTACTTAATTTTTTATGGAAATAGTATTCGCCCTTATCCGGATATAGATATTAGCTACCATAAAGCTGTTAGTCCTGAAAGGCAGTTTTATTTCTTTTATTCCTTTAAAGACACCGAAAAAGAATTCAGGGGCAGATATGCAATTTATGATGTTGAAACAAAGGTAATATTAGCAGCAGGCAATACTTATATGCCTAAGTCTTCACCTAAATAGTATAAAAAACTGGGATGAGCCTTTGATTAATGAATAACCTCACATAATGAATAAGCACAACCCTTATAATTTTAAGAGCCGTGCTTTTTTAATTAGTTGAGTCTATTTGCTTTGTCGCTAAATTGAAAAATTTTTCGAGTTTTTCATAGACACGATCTTCATCTGCTTTAACTTTGTAAATACTTGGGAGAATGGATTCCCCTTCTATTATCATATATTTATAAATTGAAGTTCAGTTTAAACTATCATAACAATATGCTAATGTTAACAGGAGATTTATTACAATGAACGTTAAATGGAAATTTATGATAATAAGACGTATATATTAAAATAATAGAGGTTTTATAGATGAAATATTATGTGAGGCCTAATATGGACATTAAAATTAAAACAATTTGGGCTGTTTTAACGCTTTTATTTTGTGCATGGAGGTATTATTCTGCAAATGATGGTAGTAATTATGGGGGTAGATATTATTTAGGATCGCAAGGAATTGAGGACCGGTATTATGTAGTCGCATTGTTCATAGTAATCATACTGTTTGGCTTATATTTTTCATTAACTAGGTATGTAATATTAAAAAACGATGAAATAAAAATTAGTATAAGTATAGCAAGTCATACTATTAAAATAACTGATATTACGAAAATACATGTGAAGGGTAAAAATATTTTCATTACTTTTGATGAGGGTGGTTTATCAGAAGAATTATGTTTACGTCCAAAGAACTTTAAACTGTTTTTACAAGAACTTTACGAAAAAGCACCGCATTTAAGATAATTTTTATAGTTTACGTTTATTTGTTAATAGAAAGGAAGTCATCCAATGTCAAAAGGACATATTCATCATATTGAACTATACGTTTCTGATTTAAAAAGTTCCATCAATTTTTGGGGGTGGTTTTTAGAAGAATTGGGATATGAACCTTTTCAATCGTGGGAAAGCGGACATAGTTGGAAACTCGGAGCTACATATATTGTATTCGTTCAAGCTGAAGAACGGTTTTTGGATGTACCTTACCATAGAAGTCGTGTTGGCCTAAACCATTTGGCTTTCCATGCAAGCTCCCGTCAAGAGGTAGATGATATGACGAGAAAGTTAGAAGGGAATGGTGTTAAGATCCTTTATACGGATAAACATCCCTATGCAGGAGGGGAAAATTATTACGCTGTATTTTTTGAAGATCCAGATAGAATTAAGGTTGAATTGGTAGCACCATGACCTTTCCAGTTTTTATGTTTTTTAACTTCTTTAAAATTAAAAACGGAATACCTGCTGAATTGTAGGTGTTCCGTTTTTCGCATATTCTTCTTAAAAGAATCTATTCCTTCCGCATAATAAAGCTCAAATGTCTGCCTGTTGAGCGGTCCTGGCGATGGGAAAATCCATCATCGTCTATAAATGTGCACATACGGTCAATCGTAATATTTTCTTCAGGTACACCTGCAAGCATGCACTGTTTTTTCACGGTTAACTGGTTGTCGATATGGAATTTGTTTGTTTGATCATTCCAGTACATAAATTCGTCTGCATAACCGAGTGCTTTAAATTTTTCCTGCACATCGGCATCCACTTCGAATTTTTCCTGGCTGATTGCAGGCCCGATCATTACTTTCAAATCACTTAAATCACAATTTTCCTCTTGCTGTAAATGCTGCAGCAACTTCAATGTAATTTCTTTAATCGTCCCTTGCCACCCGGAGTGAATAGCCCCGATGACATTTGTTTTTTCATTATAAAATAAGACCGGTACACAATCTGCGGTAAAGCTTGAGACCACGACATTCGGTTCGTACGTATACAGTGCGTCGGTATCGGGAACAGCGGTTGTGTTGTCGGTAGCTCCTTTGCCGATTTCGGATTTTTCCACACGGAAGAAGTTTGCGCTATGTGTTTGATTGGCGCATACAAACCCGGATAAATCAGTTTGCAGCAGTGAGGCAAGCTGTTGGCGGTTTTCGATAATATCCGCTTCGTTTTTGCAAACATGTAGTGCCATATTATTGTCCTCGGCAAATGCTGAATCTTTCAATGTTATGCCCAGTACACGTTTTTCATTATTTTCATAAAATTTTATCTTCATTTTATCACCCCCTGTACTATACCCGTAAAAGCAAATTTTGTATAGGCAAATGGTGTTTGGTATAATGATGAAAAATAGGGGGAATGTGATGAAGAGTTGGCAAATCATTTTAACGGGTTTTTTACCTTATGTCATGGCGGTCATTGTCTTTATCGCATTTTCATTGCCTTATGTAAATCAAATGATTACATTTGGAACGGCCGCGTCCATCATTATTTATGTTTTGCCGATTTATTTTTTTGTCGTAATTCCCTGGTATTATGTGCTGTACATCATGCGTAAAAATTACAGCAAACGGGCACTTTACTTAACAAGCTTTATTTTTTGTTTTCTGCAGCCAATCGTATTCGGATACTTTATGAAAGCACCGGTCGTCAGCGCGTATTTTTTATTTTTTGTATCACCACCGTTTATAGTTGGCATAATGGTTAGTACATTGTGTATTAACTGGTTCTACAAAGAAGATTTGAAGCAAACGACAAATGGAAGGGGAGAGCCGATTGGAATTGACGATTGAATGGCAATACATTACAAAAGCAAAGCAGGAAATAACATGGCGAAGTGAGGCAATTCCTGCAGCGCATGCCTATACGCTTGTACTGGATATGGAAAATACGGGTCGCACAAAAAAAATTGTGATGACGGATGAACATGACAGTACATGGACATTAAAAGAGCTGAAAAAATATTTAAAATCACTTGAAACAGAACCTACCGAAGTGGAAGTATATTTTGATGGCGGTTTTAATAGAGAAGAAAAGCTGGCCGGTTTAGGGATTGTCGTCTATTATAAACAGAATGGCAAAAACTATCGCCTGCGGACGAACCAGCTGGCGGAGTATTTAACATCAAACAATGAAGCGGAATATGCGGCATTAAATCTTGCGGTTGAACAGCTAGAGGAAATGGGTGTCCATCATCAAAAAATAAAGGTTTACGGCGATTCGCAAGTCGTCATTAATGAAATGAACGGCGAATGGGCAGTAACCGATAGTGTTCTCACAACATGGGCCGATAAAATCGATGCAAAGCTCCAAAAACTTGGCATTCGACCGGAGTATCAATATATTGACCGCAAATTAAACGGTGAAGCGGATCAGCTTGCTAATCAGGCACTACAGGAAGTAGAAATATACGCGGATATTGATATACGAAAAAGTAAGAAAAGATAGATGAAGGGGGATCTTTATGATTCGTTCTGTTGGCACAGGGAGTTCAAGTTTAAATAATCAGACACGTCCCCAAAATTTACAGCAACTAACTACAGCCTTTCCGAAAATCGGAGAAGAACAAGGTGTCGCACGAGAGCAGGAAAAGCTCCGAACAGGTGAGGCCGAAAGAGGACCAATCATGGTTGGAGTCAAACCGAAAGCACAGCTGAAATCCATCTTTGATGAACCAAATGGTGTCGTGAAGCTGAATGCGGACGGCGACAAGTTGGAAGTCAGCAAGCGAGCGATTTTACTCGCAAAAGAAGTACTCTATACTTAAATAAAAAAGCTCCGCCGGGGATATTTCGGCGGAGCTTTCGTTTTAGATTTTATTGTTGTTTTTCAAATGCTCGTTCACCAGCAATACCTGGTTGCGTTAATTCAAATGGATTTAAAATAATATCCAGCTGCTCAAGCGTGAAATAGTTGTACATTAAGCAAAGTTCGCGTACAGATTTGCCGCTATGCAGAGCTTCACGTGCAATTTGACTTGATCGTTCATAGCCTAAATGTGGTGCCAGTGCTGTAATAACACCGATTGAACGCTCTACAAAATCATGTAGACGCGCTTCATTTGCTTCGATATGATCCAGGCAGTATTTTGTAAATACTGTAAAGCCGTTTGTCATAATTTCGATTGACTGAAGCAGATTAAATACTAGAACTGGTTCCATTACATTCAGCTCAAATTGTCCTGCTTCTGAAGCAAGTGAGATTGTTACATCGTTACCGATTACTTGGAATGCGATTTGGTTGATGACTTCAGGCATAACCGGATTTACTTTACCCGGCATAATAGAAGAACCTGGTTGACGTTCAGGTAAGCGAATTTCTGCAAATCCGGCTTTTGGACCTGAAGCCATTAAGCGTAAGTCATTACAGATTTTCGACATATTCATCATGGCGATTTTTAACATTGATGATACTTCAGCGTACGTATCGGTGTTTTGTGTACCATCGATTAAATTGTCTACTTTTATGAACGGGAAACCACTGTAAGTCGCGATGTTTTCTACTGCCAATTTCATATATTCAGGGTCCGCATTCAGACCTGTCCCGATTGCAGTTGCTCCGATATTGATTTGCAGCATTGTTTGCTGCGCTTTTTTAATTCGAGCAATGTCACGAGAAACAACGGCAGCGTATGCACCGAATTCTTGGCCTAAACGAACTGGTACAGCATCTTGTAAATGCGTACGACCCATTTTAACGATTGAATCGAATTCTACTGATTTTCTGATAAAGCTGTCACGCATCATTTCCATCGCCATAATTAAATTATTTAGAGTAGAAACTGTAGCAATATGAATAGCTGATGGGAATGCATCATTTGTTGATTGCGCCATATTGACATGGCTGTTAGGACTAATGATTGAATAAGTACCTTTTTCTTCCCCTAAAATTTCCAGTGCGCGGTTTGCGATTACTTCATTGGCATTCATGTTCATTGAAGTGCCTGCTCCGCCCTGAATTGGATCTACAACGAACTGGTCATGTAATAGTCCTGAAATAATATCTTCTGATGCTTGTGCAATTGCATTAGCAATTACTGGGTCCAATTTGCCGATAGCGGCATTTGCAAGTGCCGAACTTTTCTTTACGATGGCAAATGCACGAATTAATTCAGGGTGCATTGTCATTTTAGTAATCGGGAAATTTTCTAATGCACGAGTTGTTTGAACGCCGTAATAAACGTCCTTTGGAATTTCTAATGTGCCTAAAAAGTCTTTTTCAATACGTGTACTCATTTGTACAAACCCTCCAAGAGAATGGTGTAATAGTTAGATAAACAACTACATTATACGCCATATTATAATAAAAGCTTACTTGCTGAATTATTAGTTTATTTAACGTTCTCACGTAAGTTTAAATTAACCAATATTAACAAATATAATGAGGAAAATTTGTAACTTCTTGATTTTTTATACGACTAATTAGGAAAGGGATGAGGTGATTGTCAATGAAGAGGTGGATAAGTTACATGTTGGTCGTGGGAATAATTCTGCTCCTTACAGCATGTAATACGAAAGAAAAAGAAACATCATCCGATTCAACTGAACCTGTGAAGGAAGTCAATGATGAAAATAAAGTGGAATATGAATTACTGTTTCATTTAGATTCAATCCCTCCTGAGGTCGGTACAAGTATTTCAATCGTGCAGGATGAAAAGCTTTATACTACTTGGGCCGATATTTTTGGTTTTGATTCGGTTCCATCTGTTGATTTTGAAACAGAGGAAGTACTGTTTGTCACAGGATATTCGGATGGCTGTGGAAGAGAAATTGAAAAAATCGAAAAAGATGGGGATACTTTAGTCATTACCTTAAACTATCCTGAAGATATTCGCAGCGAGAAAGACATCGCTTGCACAGAAATTGCTTTGGACAATACGTATGTCGTCAAAATGAAAAAGACAGACACAACAAAAGGTAAGCTGATCGATATCAATCGAATAACATATGAAGAAGATTCAACAGTTCAGGAAAAATTGCAGTAAACGAATACAGTAATACGAGGGGCTACCAATTCCTCTATATAAATATTACACTGAAAATATTGAATTTTCGGTGTAATATTTTTTTGGTCATAAATTTTCTGTAAGAAGAAAACATTATGTTGGGAATAAGGATAAATTGCTATTTACATAATAAACGGTTCCGATTGTCCATTGTAAGACGGGCAAAAAATTGGTAGTATTATTTTCGTACAATAATAGTATTGAACGCGAACTATAGGAAACTGGAAGATGCCAGGGACCAATAGGCAACTAATTGCATACATATCAAGCGTAGATCGTCGTGGATAAAACTACTGACGGGAGCAGTTTCTGGAGAGAGCGCGATAATCCGCGTCGCCGAAGGGTTCACAATCTCAGGCAAAAGGACAGAAGAGTAATGAGAGACGCTTTTTTTACATTAGGTGTATGAAACATCCATTGTTTAATGAAAAGCCCTCGATAGATGTCACAGATTTTATAAAATCTGGACGCGATTTTGCAGAGGCGAAATCGATTATTCTTAGACACAGGGACTGACATATTATCAGTCCCTGTTTTAATTCCAGAAAAATTTACTTGATGGACCGCGATGAAGTACTTATTATTTTGCGCTGTGTAAACAGACAAAATACTTATCCTTTGGAGGAATCGTTTTGGAACAACAAGAATTAAAGCGCGACCTGAAAAATCGCCACGTTCAGTTAATAGCGATTGGAGGAACAATCGGAACGGGGTTGTTTTTAGGGTCAGGTAAAGCGATCTCACTTGCAGGACCTTCTATTATCTTTGCATATTTAATCGTTGGAATCGCACTATTTTTCGTCATGCGTGCACTTGGCGAATTGCTTTTATCAAAAGGCGGCTATGCATCATTTACCGAATTCGCCACTGAATACTTAGGGGATTGGGCAGGCTATATTACCGGCTGGACTTACTGGTTCTGCTGGATTATGACGGCAATGGCAGACATTATCGCTGTCGGTATGTACACGCAGTACTGGTTCGACATCCCGCAATGGGTGCCGGCTATCGCATGTTTAGTTGTTTTACTTATTTTGAATTTATTGACGGTCAAACTGTTCGGAGAGCTGGAGTTTTGGTTTGCGTTAATTAAAATCATCACAATTGTTGCGTTGATTGCAATAGGCATTGTATTGTTGATCATTGGTTTTGAAACAGATACAGGCAAAGTGGCTGTATCGAATTTATGGGAGCATGGCGGATTATTCCCAAATGGTACATTTGGATTTTTAATGGCGTTCCAAATGGTTGTCTTTGCATTCGTTGGTGTTGAATTAGTAGGGGTAGCTGCTGCTGAAACGGCAAACCCGCAAAAGAATATCCCATCTGCTATCAATAAAATTCCCGTTCGTATACTGCTGTTTTATGTAGGGGCATTATTCGTAATTTTAACAATCAATCCTTGGGATACTTTAAGCGCAGCAAGCTCGCCATTCGTTCAGGTTTTCGCATTGGTAGGTATTCCGATTGCAGCAGGTTTAATTAACTTCGTTGTGCTGACATCAGCTGCTTCTGCTGGAAATAGCGGGATGTTCTCAACGAGCCGCATGCTGTTCAGTTTAAGTAATAATAAACAAGCACCGAAAGCTTACGGTAAATTAAACAAAAATGCGGTACCGCAAAATGGCCTTTTATTTTCTGCGGTCGTAGTATCGATCGGTGCATTGCTAAGCTATTTCATGCCGGACGATGCATTCAGTATCGTGACAACAATTAGTGCGATTTGTTTTATTTGGGTTTGGAGCATTATTCTGATTTCGCATATTATTTACAAAAAGCGTCATCCGGATTTACATAAAACTTCAATTTTCAAAGCACCTTTAACACCATTCATCAATTATTTAATATTGGCATTCTTCCTGTTTTTACTAGTTATTATGGGCATTTCCGAGTTTACGAGAACTTCACTGCTGTTAACACCGTTATGGTTTATACTGCTGTTTATTCTTTATAAAGTTCGGAAAAAATAATTAGGCAAATCCAAAATTTATAAAAAACGGAAAACACGCAAATTCAAGGAAACCGTGAATTTGCGTGTTTTTCATATTGAAAATTATATATTTATATTTAGCTCCAGTACTGCAATGCTAGTTGTTGTCCTTGCTGAATTTTTGCCCATTGTTCAGCTTCTGTAAGCTCATTGCCGCCATCGCAGGAAGCGAAACCACATTGGTGTGAAATGAACAAACGATCTTTGTCGATAATTTTAGACGCTTCATCAAGCATTTTAATAATGCGATCTTCATTGTCTAAAGTATTCGTTTTAGAAGATAATAGCCCTAATACAATTTCTACATTCGGTTTATCTTTGAAGACAGCGAGTGCTTCAATAGAACCTGCACGGTCATCATCCCACTCTAAGAAGAAGCGGTCATAATTCAGTTGTTTTAAGAAGAGGTTAGCGATTTTAACGTAAGAACCACCACCCATATTACGTGAGTCGTAGTTACCGCGGCAATTATGTGTCCACATTTTTAAACCTAAACGATGGCCCACTTCAATAATTTGATTATTTATCTCAATAAATTCAGTTGCTAACGCTTGAACTTCTTCATGATTAATTTGTTCGCCCGTAAATGGTGAATTCGGGTTGTCGTCAGCAAAAAGTTGCCATAAGCAATCATCAAATTGTAATATTTCTCCGCCAACTGCTGCATATTCTTCCACAAACTCTGTATACGCTTTTGCTAACGCTTGTTTTAAATCATCTTTTGTTTTATAAAATGCATCTGGTCCAAAATTATTCGAAAAAGATAACTCACCTAAAATATGGGAAGGTGACGGGATACATAGTTTTGTCTGGTGATCGCCGGCACTTTTCTTCAGTTTTTTATAGATTTCGATAAAGTGATGGTTTTTCCCGCTTAGTTCACCCGTAATGCGTAAACCGATGTCTTTGCGTGTTTCGTAGTGGGAATTGCCATCGAAGTCTTTAAAGAAATAACCATGATCTGCGATATAGCGATCGAAACCTTCAATACCCCAGGCAAAGTCTAAATGCCATAATGATTTCGAATGCTCGCCATCTGTCACAACCGTAATGTTATGTTCGATTTCTTTTTTTACAATGTCTTGAATAGAAGCAAGTTCAACTTGTTCATAGCCTTCAAAATCTTTATAAAAAGGGTATGTAATATCATCACGTTGTTCAATTTGTTTTTTATAATTTAATAATTCATTCTGTCTTAATAGACTGCCTACTATTTGAAATTTTTCACACATTTTCATTTCCTCCTTGGTCATACAACTTTTTAAGTTGGGTTAATCATACCATCGTGGAGGGTGGTATTTGAAACACGTAAAAAATATCAATCGGTATAGTTAAAAACTATAGCGGGAAGATACTTTTAATTCATCTTTGATCGTTTCTTTTAAATAATTGATATAGATTTCAGCGAGTTTACTAGTAGTCACATGTTTATGGACGATATATCCTACTGTCATTGTTTCATCGACTTCCAGAGGCAGGGAGCATATATTTTTATTCAATTCCTGACTAATGACTCCTGTTGAAATGGTATAGCCATTAAGTCCGATCAATAAATTGAAAAGTGTGGCACGGTCACTAACCTTAATATTTTTGGGGCGTGAAATGGTACTTAATATTTCCTCTGAAAAGTAAAAGGAATTAAATTCGCCCTGTTCAAAAGATAAGTACGGGTAGGCATGTAAATCCTCCAACGTAACAGATTTTTGCTGTGCCAGCGGATGTCCTATATGGATAAATACATGTGGTTTCGCTTCAAATAATGGATAGAACTCTAAATTGGCTTCCCTTAAAAATTTCCGAATGACCTTTTCGTTAAAATTGTTTAAATATAAAACACCGACTTCACTTTGTAAATTTTTTACGTTTTCTATAATCTCATACGTTCTCGTCTCACGAAGCGTAAATTCATATTCATCGCGGTCATAATTTTCAAAGAGGCGTACAAATGCACTCACGACAAAGGCATAATGTTGTGAAGAAACGGAAAAATGCTGTTGGGACGGCTGAACGTTTGCATACCGTTTTTCCAGAAGTTCCGCTTGCTCGACAACTTGCCGCGCATAGCCCAAAAATTCAGTTCCTTCAGCGGTGATAGTTATCCCTTTACTAGTCCGTAAAAAAATAGTAATGCCTAACTCTTGTTCAAGCTCTTTTAATGCGTTTGAAAGGCTAGGCTGGCTAATGAATAAGTTTTGGGCAGCTTTACTAATTGACTGGTTTTTTGCTACTTCAATTACATATTTAAGTTGTTGTAATGTCATAATAAAATCCTTTCTTTCTTCTAGAAGTAGTGTAGCAAATAGTACGCTGGATCTGCAAAAAGAAATCAATAAACAAAAAGCTACCGTTATTGGAAATCACGATAGCCTTTGAAGAGGGTGTCTCAATATTATGTTAGCTTCTCTTTTGCAAACAGTGGTTTGTTGTTTAACAGATGGAAATAGACGATACATGCAATGACAACACCGATTAAAGCAAAGGTGCTTGTTGTCAGCTGAATCGTGTAGATTTCCGCCAAGAATCCGATAATCAAGGTTAAAGTGATCTGCATCACACTTTCAATCAGCCCAAGAGAACTGCCGAACCGTCCCATCAATTCAGTCGGGATGGTCTGCTGGTAAAATGTCGCGTAGCCCGCATTGCTGAATGCCATAAACAGTCCGAGCAAAATAAACGCAGCGACCGCAATCATTAAATTAGATGAAAAATAAAATATAAAGTAGGAAAGTAACGTACATGTAAACCCGAGGCCGATGTACGAAACAAGAGACAGCTTTTTCACGAATCGGGCAGCCAAATAGCCACCGACAATGGCACCGATTCCTGTGATTCCTACAATGATGCCGTATACCGAATCCGTCACTTTATGAAAATCTTTTAAAAAAGACATTTCCTGGGAATCAAGTGAAAAGCAAATCATCAGTGCTGTTGAATATAAAACGAAAAATTTCAGCAGCGTTTTCCTTTGTGAGATAAATTTCCAAACAATGATAAAATCATCTCGGATAACAGCAAGTGTGAGTACCGTTGATTGAGTGGACGACTTGACCTCTTGATTTGGCAGCAAATACATCATAAATGCGCTAAACAAAAGCATAAACCCATTCACCAACATCGCCGTAGCGGTACTGCTCATGGCAATAATGGCACCACTTAAAGCAGGGCCGATCATAAAGCTCCCTGAACCGAGCATGCTGTTGATGGCATTAAAGCGCAGGCGATCATTTGGTAAAACAAGTTTTGTAATCATAAATGTGCTGCTTGGATTGGCAAAACAGACCGCGATATTGGCCAAAAAGATCAAACCGTAAATGAGCCAAATTTCCGAAAGCAGCGCCATCAAACAAACGATACCAGCGCGGAAAACATCACAAACAATTAAAATGATTCTTTTATTCGTTCTGTCTACGATGGAGCCTGCAAAAAAACTGCACAAAATGCGGGCAATCGGGCCAATGATATAGATGCCGGCAACAGCTGCCGGTGATTCGGTCAAATGCCAGACCGATAGATTGAGCGCGATCAAGTAAATCCAGCTGCCCAGTTTGGATGCGCCAAAACCGAACCACAAATAAAAATACTCTTTTCTTAACTCCAAATCATCACCCCCTTAACTGCTCATTCGCTGCCGTATTTTTTCACTTGCATATAATGCCTGCTTAAAGCAGTGGCTCGCCTGTTTATAGGCATGGAGCTGCTCGTAAAACTGTGCCCATAATGGAGCATAGAACAGAATCAGCGAATAATACTGTTGTTCGTTGAAATGCGGAAAAGCTTCATCCTCCAGCAATTTCAACCCGTGGATCGTATATTCAGTTTCAACCGCATACGCTAATAGTCTGCGCTGATAAATATGATGGGGAACAGTAAATTGCTGTTCTTCATAGCGTTTTAACAGTATATTCAACTGTTTGAAATCCTTCTGCGCAAAGCATGTGCGCATCCAGTTAATTGCTGAATGCAAGTCTTCATCGTAGTCATTTGCCGATTTATAATGTTTGGATGCTTCCATATAATTTTCCTGGCATTCGTAACAATACGCGATATTGTTATGCAGTGAGCTCCATTGCATCGGTGTTTGAATTGATGGGACATTCGCAAGCAAATTAAGCCCTGCTTCAAACTCCTTGAGCGCTTCCTGGAATCGATGTGAATCATTGAAAATCACACCCTTCATGGAGTAAAGCTTCAATTGAAATAACGGTTTATACTGATGGGTGAAAAACTGCTGTGCCAGTTCAACATGTTCGAGTGCCTTTTGTAACTTATAGCTTCGGTGATTTGCAAAAGCGATATGATAATGGTAGTTGGCGAGTTCAAATGGGTGGGTATTGGATAGAAGTTGCGCCAATTGATCGTTCTCTTCTTTAATGGACAACTGTTCAAATTCCTGAAAAGAAAGATGACCGAAAGCGGTAATCGCTACGAATAGCTGTGTAATCCGGTCTTTTTTCCAGCTGACGAACGGTTTGATTTCATTTAGTATTGTTCTCGCCCTATCATCTTCTTTTATCGAGTAAAGGAAACGAGCATATACAAGCTTTGCCATCAGCTGCTGTTCAAATGGCGGCTCATCGTTTTGCATAACGGTTAATTGTTCGATTTCACCAGCAGTAAACTCTGCATTCGACAATAATTTTTCGTATAACTGCTCCAAAAAAGTGGTTTGGCTTTTCAGTTGTTGTTCGAGTTTGTTGAAATCGATGCCCAAGTTTTCAAACAGCTGCTCATACATCGAATGTTCTGCAACAACGATTCCGTTTTCAATCCGGCTTAAATATGAAGGGGTACAAATGCCGAATGCAACGTCATCCTGTTTTTGCTTCTTTTTCTGGCGATAATATTTTAATAGCTTTCCCCAAGCTTGTTCATTGTTTTCCATAAAAACACCTCATAATTAGTTTATCAAATTACTAAGCAGGAATATTGCGAATTTTCTTTAGAAAGTGCACAATTAACGTTACGAAAATGGTAAACTTACACAAATCATTAAAGGTTTACATATTTTAATTGCATATTCGGAAATAGCTCTATATGATAAGAAAATAAAAAAGGGTTTATTGTTTTAAATGGGAGCTTAGATTGGAGAGATAGTAATGTTTTTTTATGAAGTAGATAATGAAATTCAATTAAAATTAATAACACAAAATGATGCAGAAGAAATCTTTGCTTTCATTGACCGTTCACGTGATTATTTACGTGAATGGCTTGGGTGGGTTGATAATACAAAAACTGTTGAAGATACACGCGATTTTTCTGCAATGAATTTAGAAAAATTTGCAAAGCGTGAAGGTCTGGATACAGCGATTTTTTATAAAGGGCAATTTGTCGGGAAAGTATCGATCAACACGATTAACTGGTCTCTGAAAAAATGCGAGATCGGCTACTTTTTAGATGAAGAATATCAAGGGGAAGGCATAATGACACGCGCTGTGAAAGGCATCATTGATATCGCCTTCAACGAATATAAGCTTGGAAAAGTCGAAATTCATGCTGCTGTTAACAATACGAAAAGTCGTCATATTGCGGAGCGCCTTGGTTTTATGCATGAAGGGACAATCCGTCAGGCGGAATGGCTGTACAATCACTATGTCGATCATGCGGTATATGGTCTTTTAAAAGACGAATGGGTTGGAGAATATTAATAACTGTTTTCGCCTCATCAGAAGTTCCTGATGAGGTTTTTTGTAGTTAAAATTATAATTTAATGAAACTTTTTCCATACTCACCCAGTATAGTAATTAGAATCTATTACATGTAAGTCATTCATGCCACTACATATAGCATCCAGGTACGCAAATAAATGCTTGTAATAGAAGAATTAGCAGAAAGCAGGTGTGGGCAATTGTCACAGCCAATTGTAGAAATTAAAAATTTGAACAAAACGATTAAAGGCAAACACATTATTAAAGACTTGAACCTGGACTTTTATCCGGGTCAGATCACTGGTTTTTTGGGACCAAATGGAGCTGGTAAAACAACCTCAATCCGCATGATGACGGGATTAATGTATCCTTCAAAAGGAGAAGTAATCATCGATGGGAAAAAGCTTTCGACAAATTATGAAGAAGCAATCAGTAATATCGGTGTAATCGTTGAAAACCCGGAAATGTATAAATATATGTCAGGGTATAAAAACTTGCAGCACTTTGCCCGTATGCATAAAGGAGTAACGAAACAGCGTATTGATGAAGTTGTAGCTCAAGTCGGTCTGCAAAATCGTATACATGAAAAAGTTAAAACGTATTCGCTAGGGATGCGTCAGCGCCTCGGACTGGCACAGGCGATGCTGCACCGTCCTAAGTTTTTAATTTTGGATGAGCCGACAAATGGTCTCGATCCTGCCGGTATCCGTGAATTCCGCATGTATTTGCGTAAAATTGCCGTAGAAGATAATGTCGCAATCGTTGTATCAAGTCACCTTTTATCCGAAATCGAGTTAATGGTAGACCGGATCGCGATTATCCAAAATGGTGAGCTGATTGATATTCGTGAACTGCAACATGTCGCGGCAGCACAATATTACATTGAAGTCGGTCAACCGGATCAGCTTCAGGCGATGTTTGAAGAGCCGTTAACTAAAGAGAATGGCGGCTATGTAGTCAATCTGACAAAAGAAGAAGTGCCTGCACTTATTCGTAAACTAGTTGAATCAGGCATTGATCTATATACGATCCAGCCGATTCAAAAACGTCTTGAAGATCAATTTATCGAGATGACAGGTGGAGGTGCAATCGATGCAATACGTTAAAAATGAATGGATTAAAATGTGGTCGCAAAAAAATGCATGGATCATGTGCGGTCTTTTAATTGTGTTAATCGTATTTGTTGCAGGGATGAACAAATATTATGATGTGGATTCAAGTACAAAAGAAGCACGCTTGGCAGCTAATGAAGAATTATTGGCACATCCGAAAGAAATGCTTGCTTCAGAAGATTTAATGCCGGAAGATGAGCAATATTTCAAGGAAGAAATTGCGATGATTGAATACCGTATCGCCAATGATTTACCACCATCAAATGCTATGACATTTACGGAACATATGGACTTATCGTTAACTTTGACAATTATGGTAACAGGCATATTTACTGTCGTTATTGCGGCAGGTATCGTTTCATCTGAGTTTGGTACTGGTACGATAAAAATGTTGCTGACTCGCCCTGTAGCACGATGGAAAATCTTACTTTCAAAACTTGTTGCATCGATTCTTTATGGTATTGCTTTATTTGCTTCGGGAATCGTTGTCGCTCTAATTGTCGGGATGGCATTGTTCGGTACCGACAGTGCAATTGCGTTATCGGTCGTTGATGGGCAAGTTGTACAGGAAACGGTAGAGAATACATTTGTTGAAACGACGCTTTATTCGCTTGGCTCGATTATTATGACAATCTTATTTGCATTCATGATCGGTACAATTTTTGGTTCAAGTACGTTAGCGGTAAGTTTATCGCTGTTTATCTTGTTAATGGGTTCTACAGCAACAATGTTTATCGCCCAATATGATTTTGCGAAATACATTTGGTTTGCGAATGATTTATCCTATTATGCACCGGGAAGTATGCCGATGATTGAAGGCTTAACGTTTACGTTCTCATTAATTGTCAATATCGTGTATGCGATTGTCTTCCTCGCGATTACATTCGGTTACTTTATGAAGCGTGACGTAACAGCTTAATACGGAAAATTTTTTAAAACAATTAAATATAGTAAAAAAATTTAATTTATGAAATTCCCCATTCCTTTATCTGTAAAGATTTAGGGAATGGGGAATTTTTGGTTACTGCTGTTTTGTATAAGGTATGTTGGAAGTAAATATCGGGAATTTATGTCTCTATTTAATAGTAACGGCCCGTTTTGGCGAAGCTAACGATAAAAGTTCCAATTATTTTAGAACTTATAAATTAAATTGAAAATAACAGAATTTCCTCTTATTTATTGGATTCAGCGTTTACCCCGGAACATTAATAATGTAGTAAAATAGTATTCATAACAATCTGCTCAGTAAAAGGAGGTGGGGAAAATGGCGGCGAGAATTATTTTTCATTTAGATATGAACAGTTTTTATGCTTCTGTCGAACAGGCTCATGATCCGAGTTTGAAAGGGAAACCGATTGCTGTTGCGGGGAATGCAAAGGAACGCCGCGGCATTATTGTAACAAGCTCTTATGAAGCCCGTGCAAAAGGGATTTATACGACGATGAATGTCGGGGAAGCAAAGCGAAAATGTCCTGAACTACTGTTATTGCCTCCTGATTTCCCAAAATACCGGGCAGCTAGTGCGGCAATTTTCTCCATATTGAGAAGCTATACTGATTTAGTGGAACCTGTATCAATTGATGAAGGCTACTTAGATGTAACGGAACGCTCGAAATCACAGCATCCGCTCCAGCTAGCCGAGGAAATTCAGCTGCGTATTTTACATGAACTTGATTTGCCGTGCTCGATTGGTATTGCCCCTAATAAGTTCCTCGCCAAAACAGCTTCCAACATGAAAAAACCGCTCGGAATTACGATTCTGAGAATTCGCGAGCTTCCGGAGCTTTTATGGCCCCAGGAAGTCGTGACAATGCATGGGGTAGGGGAGAAAACAGCGAAGAAGTTAAATACGTTCAATATTTTTACAATCGGTGATTTGGCGCAAGCGGATGAACGGCTGTTAATACGGAATTTAGGGAAAAATGGGGCTCGACTTATCAAACGTGCAAACGGCATTGATTCGCGGCCGGTTGACCCGAACGCTATATTTGATACGAAAAGCGTCGGGAATTCGACGACACTTCCAAGGGATGAAACCGAATATTATATTTTGAAAGAAACATTTGAAAAACTGAGCAGAAGTGTATCCGAACGTCTGAAAGTAAAATATTTGGCGGGGACAACGGTGACGATTCAAATACGCAATTTCGACTGGCAAAATGCTTCGCGCAGTAAAACATTGCGGAACGCCGTTAATCAGGCAGATGAAATATTTGAAATCGCGTGGAAACTGTTTACCGAAAACTGGGATGAAACACCTGTCCGACTGATCGGGATTACCGTTTCCAATGTTGTCGATCAATCCGAATTGACCCAGCAGCTCAGTCTGTTTAATTTTGAACAGCATATTAAAGATGAGCCGATTTTGGAACTTGTCGAAAATATTGAAAAGAAGTTCGGAAAAGGGACCATTAAACGCGGTGTCCGGGTGAAATCAAAAAGCTACGCATCAAAAACAAGCTTCAGCAAGGATTTTCTGGAGGATCATACAAAGTGAACGCAAGCTGAGTTAAAGTGGAAACTTTATACAGCTTGCAATGTTTAAATTCTCCGAAACTCATACATAGTATTATGAGAATAATTTTCATTTAGTGAGGTAACTACGAAAGACCCATGCTATAATAGGGTTGATATTATGCTTCAGGAGGACACTATGCGTATACATCCGATCCGGTTTTTACGAATAATGGGCTTACTCGATGGGATTTCGCTCATTACGCTATTACTTATTTCCATGCCGCTTAAGTATTTCGCAGATTTACCGCAATTTGTGACGGTAAACGGCAGCGTACACGGCGGTATTTTTATGGTTTATTTTCTCGCAATCGTCATCGTGCAACTGCGCATTCAATGGCATATCGGCTGGTCATTGTTAAGCGTGCTGGTCGCATTTATTCCATTTGGCAATTTTCTATTCGACTATCAACTGAAGAAAATGCAGCCATTATTACATACAAAGCCATTTCCGAAACATTGGCTCGTCTATGCCATCATTTTCTTCTCGTTTTTCGATCTGTTCGTCCAGCTGCCGATTATGAGTACATATGCATTATCGGTCGGCGCGACAACATTTATCGCGGGGATTGTCGTTGGTCTTTATTCATTTATGAATACATTCGGCAATATCTTCTCCGGTATTTTCACCGATAAAATTGGGGCATTCCGTATATTAGTATTCGGTTTGTTGACGTCTGCGATTTCGCTATTATGCTACCAGCTTGTCGATAATGCGACGGCACTTTTAATTGTCCGCTGTATTCACGGGTTTAGTAGCGGGTTTATTACTCCAGCAGCATTTACACTGCTTGCGAATATGCGTGCATCGAACGAACAGGGAAGCGGAAGTGCGGTTACAGGTTCGTTTGTCGGCATTGCGGCAATTGTCGGTCCTGCTTCAAGCGGTATTCTGGCAAGCAAAATTTCAGTGCCGAATGTGCTTGGAATCGTTGCACTGTACGGCATTGTTTTATTGGTTGGCCTGTTCGTGTTTTTACGCAAATCACCGTTACCAAAACGGAATAAGCAGCAGGTAACCGAAAAGTTGAACTGGAACAGCGGTATTTTAAAGGCATATGGCGGCGCATTTTTCCTTATGTTTTCACAAGGTGTTCTCGCGTATTTATTGCCGATTTACGTACAGGATTTAGGGTATGGCTCGCGAGTATCCGGTACATTACTAAGTGTATTCGGAATTGTTGCTGTCTTGATCTTTATTTTACCGACGAACAAGATTTTCGATTATTTGAATCCGCAAGTGACATTGTTCGTCGGAGTGCTATTACTCGGACTTGCTCAAATCGGCATCGGCCTGACAACGGAAATGTCATGGCTGTATGCAATACTTGCACTGTATGGCATCGGGTTTGCATTTTTATTCCCTTCTATTAATGCCATATTAATTGAAGCAACGACTGAACAGACTCGCGGGAAAGCATACGGCTATTTTTATGCGTTTTTCTCCATTGGAGTAGTCGCAGGGTCTTCACTATTAGGTGCACTTGATTTAGTAGGAACATCAGGCTTTGTCTTTACAGGAACATTATTGTTTAGTTTCTGTATCGTAGTTCTTTATTCATTTATGAAATCGGGTGCGGCATTCGTGAAAGTTCAGCATAAAGAAAAAATGCATCATTCATAAAAACACGGTTTTCCATTTTGAAAGAAATTTCTTTCTAATGCGCTTTAAACAATAGTCATGTATACTGGACTAGGTGATTTTTTAATGGGCGAATATGGAATCGAAAGGAATTATAATCATGGTACAATTACATTTAGAAGTATTAGAACGATGCAGTAAAGAAACAGAAGATACAATTACAGCGGAAAGTAATGCATTTGCATCAACACCAATCCACTATTTAAAGGACAATCAAGGTGAATTTATTTATGTGGAATGTGCACAATTCAACGATATTCGCATCGATGCGGTAGCACTTGAATTTGATGATGCATTTAATCTGTATACGGCATTATTCGGCTTGAAACTGCAAAAGAAACATGGTGAAGTAATTCGTCAATATTTGAAAGACAATGTGAAATCCGCGTTAGGAAGCAGCAGTGCAGCGTTCTCCGGTCAAGAAGGGCTTTGGGAACTGAACATTGCGTTCGACTGCATAGAAGGTTTCCATGAGAAGATGACGATTACTGAAGTTTGTGAAATGCTTTACCAATTTGTTGCGCAATTATTATCGAAAGTCGAGAAATAAATGAAGCAAAAATACTTATATAGTTTTACTTGGCAAAGAGATGAATATGAACTTTCACGTTTGGAAATGCGCACATTTTTTAACTTTCACGTGGAAGGAAATGTTCTAATTAGCCAAGAAAAAATAGAGCCGAGTCGTAGTCCGTATATGCGTTCAAGATTAACCGTATTCCATGAAGCGAGTTCAATAGAGCAGCTGATAGAAATGGCGGCACAGCTGAAGCTTGGACAAAAGACGTTCAAAATTCACTGTTTAAATAATAGTGATGATGCGATTAAGCCAAAACTTAACAGAGCGATTCGAAACGACTATATGATTCGCCTGAGCTCAGCAATCAATGCCGAACCGGAACTTGTTAAGCCGGACTTAGTATTGGGACTTGTTATTCACGAGGAGCGCTATTATTTAGGCGAGCTTACATACGGTGAAGCGGTTTGGCTAAAGCATATGCAAAAGCCTGAAATGTACTCTACTGCACTGAGTACACGGGATGCCCGTGCGATTGTCAATATCGCGGTACCATTTCCGGACGGATTAAAGGTGATCGATCCTTGCTGCGGTATTGGTACGGTGCTTGTGGAAGCAATGAGTATGGGCATTGCAATTGAAGGGCGCGACATAAATAAACGTGTTGTGTGGGGTTCCCGGATTAATCTTCGTCACTTCGGCTATGAACCGAATGTGGAAATCGGTCCAATTGAAGAGGCAAGTGAAGGCTATGATGTGGCAATTATTGATATGCCATACAATTTATTTACGCATATTACAGGTGAGCTGCAGCAAAGCATCATTACAAATGCCCGTAGGATCGCAAAACGGGTTATCATTGTGACAATCGAGTCGATGGACGATAAAATTCGTGAAGCCGGTTTAACAATTATCGATAGAGCCGTATTGAAAAAAGGGAAATTCGAACGCCAAGTTTTAATATGTGAATAGAAGAAACGTTTCAATTCAGTGTAGAACTGGATTGGAACGTTTTTTGTTTGACACTGCATTTTATACATGGTATATTTATCTCGAATTAAAGATAAATGAATTCGTGATAACAGGGAGGAGGGTACTTTATGAGTAAATATGACAAACAATTAAAAGCATTTACTGTTTTGCATCGGGCTCAAACTTCCGTTCAAGAAGCGACGAAAAAAGATATCCAGCAGCATGATCTGAATTTAACGGAATTTGCCGTGATGGAATTGCTTTATCATAAAGGAGATCAGCCTATTCAAATCATCGGTAAAAAAGTATTAATCGCAAGCAGCAGTATTACGTATGTCGTCGATAAACTGGAGAAAAAAAATCTCGTTGCACGTGTTGCCTGTCCGACAGATCGCCGTGTTACGTTTGTTTCGTTAACGGATGAAGGAAAACAGATGATTGAATCGATTTTCCCATCGCATGAAGAAAAGATTGCATCGATTTTTGATGTGTTATCGGATGAAGAACTGCAAAACTTAACAGACTATTTAAAGCGTGTGGGACACCATGCGGACAAACTTTAAAGTGATAAACAAGCATCGGGCTCGGTGCATTTTTCTTAAACTAATATCTCGATATCGAGAAAAATGGAGGCAATACAGATGAACCATATTAAAGGAATCCACCACGTAACAGCCATTACAAGCAGTGCAGAAAAAAACTATGAATTTTTCACATATGTATTAGGAATGCGACTAGTGAAAAAAACTGTCAACCAGGATGATATTCAAACATATCACCTGTTTTTCGCGGATGATAAAGGTTCTGCAGGAACAGATATGACATTCTTTGATTTCCCGGGAATTCCGAAAGGTCGTCACGGTACGGACGAAATTTACAAAACAGCTTTCCGTGTACCAAATGATGCAGCACTGGAATATTGGGTGAAACGTTTTGACCGTCTGAAAGTACAGCATGGAGGCATTAAACCATTATTCGGTAAGCAAACATTATCGTTCATCGATTTCGATGATCAGCAATATATGCTCATTTCAGATGAAAACAATGAAGGGATCGCTTCTGGTACACCTTGGCAAAAAGGTCCGATTCCATTAGAGTTTGCGATTACTGGATTAGGCCCGATTCATGTACGCGTTTCGAACTATGATTATTTCAAGGAAGTTCTTGAAAAAGTCTTAGTGATGCGTCAAACAGGCAAAGAAGATTCACTGCACTTATTTGAAGTAGGAGAAGGCGGAAACGGGGCATCTGTTATTGTCGAGCACAATACGGTATTACAGCCAGGTCGTCAAGGTTTCGGTACAGTTCACCATGCAGCATTCCGTGTAGAAGACACAGCCGTGTTGCGTGAATGGATCGGGCGTCTTGAAAGCTTCGGGTTCGGTACGTCAGGCTATGTAGACCGTTTCTTCTTTGAATCACTTTATGCACGTGTAGCGCCGGGGATTTTATTTGAATGGGCAACAGATGGACCAGGATTCATGGGCGATGAGCCATATGAAACAGTAGGGGAAATTCTTTCATTACCGCCATTTCTTGAAAGCAAACGAGACTATATTGAAAGTGTTGTACGTCCGATTGATACAGTACGCTCAACAAAAACTATCGAAAAAGAATACGAATAATACGACTATCAAAACGAGAATGGAGAATGTCCGATGAACTATATTTTTAATAAAGGTAAAGAAGACAAGCCGGTATTTTTACTGTTGCACGGTACAGGCGGAGATGAGAACAGCCTGCTTGCACTTGCAGAAATCATTGATCCGGAAGCATCGGTTTTAAGTGTACGCGGCAATATTTTAGAACACGGGATGCCACGGTTTTTCCGACGGTTAGCTGAAGGCGTTTTTGATATGGAAGACTTGGCTTTCCGTACGAAAGAACTGTATGAATTTATCGGCGAGAAAACAAGCGAATACGGTTTTGACCGTCAAAACATTATTGCGATCGGTTATTCAAACGGTGCAAATATCGCAGCAAATCTGTTATTTGAATATGAAAATGCATTAAAAGGTGCGGTTCTTCATCATCCAATGGTTCCGAATCACGAAGCAACTGTTGCGAAACAAGACGGCACACAAGTATTTATCGCAGCAGGAGTGAATGACCCGATTTGCCCTCAGCAAGAAGCAATTGATCTGGAGCGTTACTTAACGGATGCAGGAGCGAACGTGACATTGGAATGGGAATCGAACGGTCACCAGCTGACGATGAATGAAGTACAAAAAGCTAAAGCTTGGTATGAGCGCACGTTTTAATTGAAGAACGTTCATGCATAAGAGACCCTTTCCAGTTTCAGGAAAGGGTCTCTTCTCGTTAAGTGTTTTTCTTATTACATTTTTTATTATCTGCAAAGACAGCTATTAATGTTCCGGATAATACCGTCATCCATAAAATGAGGCTCATTTTCTCAACTCCAATCGTTTATTTCATTATTATATGTTTAATTATAGGGAAGGATTAGTTGAGTAGTCAGTTTAGCCAAGATGGAGGTTCTTAATAAGGAATAATGAAGCTAAACTTAGTTTTTTCTGCTAAACAAGTGATGAAGAGAGGGAGTTTTATCATTTCACATGGTCATTTCTTTTTCCGCCCCATTTTTTCTTTGCATAAACTTATTTGCGACCTATAATGAATACAACGATAGTAAAAAGCTTCTACATGAGGCAAACTAAACTCGTGTTAGGAGGAAATGACATGCAAATCCAATTTTTAGGTACCGGTGCAGGGATGCCTTCAAAAGAACGTAATACGAGTTCGATCGCATTCAAACTGTTGGAAGAACGGGGCTCTATTTGGCTGTTTGACTGCGGGGAAGCGACCCAGCACCAAATTTTGCATACAACGATAAAACCGCGCAGAATCGATAAAATCTTTATTACTCATTTACACGGCGACCATATTTTCGGGCTGCCGGGCTTTTTGAGTTCCCGATCCTTTTTAGGTGGGGAGGACGTGCTTACAATTTATGGGCCGGCTGGGTTACAACAATGGATTGAACAAACATTACAATTATCGAAAACCCATTTAACGTATCCGATTGAATTTGTCGAAGTAAAAGATGGAATCGTATTTGAAGATGAGAAGTTTTCGGTACGTGCACTGCCGCTTCAGCATGTTGTCCCATGTTTCGGCTACCGGATTGAACAAAAGCCGATGCAGGGTGAGCTGCTGATCGATAAGGCTTTGACGTTAGGTGTACCAAAAGGTCCGTTATTAGGTCAATTAAAAGCAGGTTATTCAGTACAATTGGAGGATGGGACTGTTGTCCAAAGCAGTGATGTGACGTCACCACCACAGCAAGGGTTCACTGTTGCAATTTTAGGGGATACAAAGTATTGCGAAAACAGTATCCGTTTAGCACAGAATGCGGATGTTGTCGTACATGAAGCAACCTTTGACCATTCCACAATTGAACTGGCGGGCAAGTATGGACATGCGACGAATACTGAAGCAGCCAAAATCGCGAAAGAGGCACAAGCGAGACATTTGCTGTTGAATCATATAAGTGCCCGATTTTTGAAGCATGATCTCATTCCATTTTTGGAGGAAGCTCAAGCGATTTTCGAAAACAGCTATTTAGCGAATGATTTCAGCCAATACGAGTGGCGGAAAAACGAATTGCTGGAAATGGAATAGATAAATTGAATCGAGGTGTGTAGTAAACGGGGTGAATGTTTACTATACGCCTCTTTACTTTTTTAAGAGAATTTTGTTCAAATACAGAAAGTTTCCGCTATAATGGAGAAAAGGGGGGATGAATGATGCAGCAACCGACAATTTCACCGAAAGTATTACGATTGCTAGTTATTTTTCCAAATGTCATGAGCTATATTCTGTTATTTGGGGTCGTTGTGTACATACGAACAAACTTGGACATGCTGAAGGCAACAGATGGCTTAACGATGTGGCTGATCATTGCCGCGGTATTAGGGCCGATTTCACTTTATACGACATTCAGTATTGTGAAGCGGATTAAGAATGGGCTATTGTAGAAAGTTCCGGTTCGCTTAAGGGGAAAATTAAATAATTCACATTCCGAAGTACTCAGTTATTTTTTAAACTGAGTGTTTTTTATTGATCAGTTTGATAAGTACTGTAAAAATTTTGAAACTAATGGCAATTTCAATCGTATATTAGTTATTATACAAGTTGGGACGGTGATGAGAGGTGATATTGGTTATATTGTCATGGGCTTTGCTATACGGGGTTACGATTTGGACGTATGTAAACCCTAAGGAAAGCTTGTTATGGGGACGAAGAGGATTATACAAAGAAGAACCTGAAATCACTGAACGTGCCATTCAAAATACTAAAAAGAAAGCCTTAATTACGATTATCATCCTTCCAATCATCGCTCTACTATTTTTTCTTTCCACTAAAATTTTATAAATTGTAATTTTAGACTGCGGAGGGAAGGCTCTTGAAAAAAATAATTCTCTTTAACTTATTATTTTGTATAGTTGTGGTTTTTGTTGCTTTCAATTATTTTAATAGTAAATCTCGAGGCGCGGTAGTATTCCATTATGTGGAGAACTACATGGAAACGAACTATGGGATTGAACGGGGAAATATCATTTTAGTAGAAAATAATTTCCGTAGAGGCATGGGGTTGTTTGAAATAGAAGTGAAAGATACCGTTACGGAAAACGACTACTTTTATGAAGTCGATATTCGAGATGACTATTCATTTCTATATAAGAGATCTTTCAGAGATACATCGCATAAATGATGATTTTGGAGCAGGCAGTTATAATCAGACATCATTAGCTTCAATTATGCTGAATTATTGGAGAAGTGCCGCTGCAGTTCATTATTTAGTAGAATGCTGCTACGGAGGCGACGTGATGAAGGTCTTTAGCAAATATGAAGAATGGCATGAAAACGGGAGACAGCAACCATTAACTGAATATTTTGGTGTGGAGGCGTTCTAAATCCAACGAGCGGGCGGAATTCAAAAAGACGAATTCTGCCTTTTTAGCTTAATTAATTGGTGTGTCCGTTTCACCAAATAAGTATGCTGTTTGTGCTAATATTATCAGTAAGTCTTTGCTTTAGGAGGTTCCCATGAATTTGATCGCGCAACATCCTTATTTTAAAGTAGAAAGAACCGTGACAGGTACTGAACAGTATGAAGTGGAACATAACCGAATCATTTATTTATACAATGATAAAGTCGTTACTCAGCATCGAGAATTTCCGATTAACATTGTGATGGATTTTTCTTACCGGGAAA
Organism: Solibacillus isronensis; assembly: GCF_900168685.1. Lineage (NCBI taxonomy): Bacteria > Bacillati > Bacillota > Bacilli > Caryophanales > Caryophanaceae > Solibacillus > Solibacillus isronensis. Next base: position 1,239,516 of record NZ_FVZN01000014.1, read on the forward strand.
TTGCCAAACAAGGGGGGATTCTCTATTTGCATACGCTGCAAGGTGTATATACGTATACCGTGAAATCCTCACCCGAAGCTTTCATCAGTGCGTATAGAGATTATTTTAAATAAAGGTAGTATTTGAATAATTGGTTTTTAGGGGTTAATAACCTATATTAAACAGTAAATCGGTAAGCAAAAGGGTATGCATATATTTAATGGAGGAATTAAAAATGAAAAATATTTGGCAAGAGGAAAACGACTATTATAAATTAGAGCTGTTAACAGATGAAATGGTAAAAAAAGCAGAAGAATTATTAAAAATAAAGCTGCCTAATTCCTACATAAATATTTTGAAACAACAAAATGGAGGTTATATAAAATTTAATGCATACCCAACTAATATACCAACATCATGGGCTGAAGATCATGTTAATGTTGATTACATACTTGGGATTGGATTGGGAATGGATAAAGGGATATTACAAAGTGAGTATTTGATTCAAGAATGGGAACTACCTGAGAATGTTGTATTGATTTCCGGAGACGGCCACTCATGGATAGCTCTCGATTATAGAAATAAAAAGGCGGAACCTCCTGTGATTTTTATTGATACTGACGAAGAAAAAATTATTGATCTTGCTCCTAATTTTGAAGTGTTTTTAAATGGTCTAACGGAATGGGATTAATACAAACTTAATTTCACACCAAGAACAGAAAAGGTTTGATATATTCAGGAGTGTATTACTTTAATCGGACGAGATTCTTAAACAAGAATTAGCGTCCTTTTTCATTTTAGCGCCCGCATTATGTAGGAAAAATGTTATGAACGCAATGGTTTTAATAGAGGACAAAGTAGCGGTTTAACAAAATTCTATTGACTATGCATATTCCCTAACTAACAATAGCCTTTATGCAGAAGCTGAATCGTAAGACTAAAAGGTGGAACGAAACGTGAAAAGAGTGGAAAGAAGACAGCAACAAAAATTAACCGGGCGGATATGGCGAAAGGTTAAAGATAAAAAAATAATAATGAAAGTTATAGTAGTGGGTTCAGTATTTTTATTATGCTGTTTACTCATATTTAATATTTTTATTTGGACAAGCGATGTCAGTAAATTAGAAGAACCTACGCCACAGCCAACGATTATCTATGATCAAAATGGAGAGGCAGCCAGTAAAGTTACAGGTTCCAAAATAGATGGAGTCAATATAGAACAGATTCCGGAACATCTTATTCAAGCTGTAATTGCAACGGAAGACCAGAAGTTTTACAAGCATAATGGAATTAATATTATAGGAATTGTACGTGCAATGACACAAAACACGATGAGCGGAGAAATTGTGGCGGGAGGAAGTACGATTACACAGCAGTTGGCTAAAAACGTCTTTCTAACACAGGAACGTACATATACGAGAAAGTTAAAAGAACTTATTTTAACGAAAAAAATTGAACGAACATACGATAAAGACGAAATTATGGAACGCTACTTAAATCAGATTTATTTTGGTGAAGGAGCCTGGGGCGTGCAGCGGGCTTCCCAAACGTATTTCGGCAAAGATGTCAGTGAATTAACATTAAGTGAGTCGGCTATGCTTGCGGGGTTGATTAAAGCGCCATCTCTTTTGTCACCAATAAAAGATTTGAATAAATCCGTTCAACGGAGAGACCTTGTTCTAGCATTGATGGAAAAGGAAGGTTACATTACTCAAAACGAGGCGAAAAAAGCAAAAGAACAACCGATTGTATTAGAGGCCAAAAAGATTGATGAGTATAAAGGGAAATATCCTTATTATGTCGACCATATTATTGAGGAAGCGATCGAACAATACGGGCTTACAGAAAATGAGGTTCTTTCGGGTGGACTTCATATTTATACAGAACTGAATCCTGCAATACAAAATACGGTTGAACAGGTATATAAGGATAATGAAATGTTTCCGGAAGGGCAATCTGACCAGCTGATCCAAAGTGGAGCAATCTTTATCAATCCATCAACTGGAGGAATCAGTGCACTTGTTGGCGGAAGGGGAGACCATACTTTTAGAGGGTTTAATCGCGCTACTCAATTAAAACGTCAACCTGCATCCACTATGAAACCATTGGCGGCATATACTCCTGCTCTGGAACAAGGCTATGAAATCTATGATAAATTATCAGATTCACCGATTAATATTGACGGGTATCAACCAATGAACTACGACAAACGATTCCACGGGGAAGTAACGATGTATGAAGCATTGGTGAATTCATACAACATCCCACCGGTATCGTTATTAAATAAAATGGGATTGAAATACGGTATAAATGCGGTAGAGCGTTTTGGTATTCAACTAAAAGAAGAGGATCATAATTTAGGTTTAGTACTTGGTGGTTTAAGTGAAGGGGTATCTCCTTTACAAATGGCTCAGGCGTTTTCCGTATTTCCTAATGATGGTATAATGGTAGAAGCACACGCTATACAAAAAATTGAAGATGCAGATGGCGAGGTCATTGCCAAGTGGCATCATAATGAGACGAACGTTACGAAGCCCTTGGTCGCCCAGGAAATTACTTATATGCTTAAAGGTGCTGTTGAAGAAGGTTCAGCAAAAAATGCTCAAGTAGATGGATGGGAAGTAGCAGGTAAAACGGGAACGTCAGAGCTTCCTTTTGCGAATTTTGGTGGCGCAAAGGATCACTGGTTTGTTGGATATACGCCGGAAATAGTTGGAGCAATTTGGATGGGCTATGATCAAACAGATGAAAATCATTATTTGTTAGGAACTGGCGGAACTACTGTCACAAAGGTTTTCAAGGAAATTTTGACTGAATCTATTACAGAGTTTAACCAAAAAGAATTTGCCTTACCTCTATTAGGCAAACAGCTAAAAGAACAGGCGAAGAAAGAGGAAGAACAGAGGAAGAAAGAAAAAGAGATAGAGAAGAAGGAGAATGATAAAGCGAGAAAAGAGAAGGAGAAAGAGAAAAAGGAGAAGAAGAAAGAGAAAGAGAAAAAGAAAGAGAAAGAGAAAAAGAAAGAGAAAGAAAAAGAGAAGAAAGAGAAAGAAAAAGAGAAGAAAGAGAAAGAAAAAGAGAAGAAAGAGATGGGAAAAGAGAACAAAAGGGAGGAAAAAGAGTAATTTGAAATAATTAATTATTCATTTAGCAGAAGAGAGGGGTACCTTCCCAGCTTTATTGAAAAAAGTAAATTAAAGTGAAGAAGCCCGTGAAAAAATCTCACAGGCTTTACTAATAAATTTATTATGAATTTGGGTTCCGCTTATCGAAATTCGCACCATTATCATGCTTAAATGCTTGGTCTTTAGTAGGGAGGAACTCTTTTGCAATCTCTTCTTGGTTTTTCGGTTGTGATTTCATTGAAGCAAAAGCATTGGACATTCGATTTGTTTGATTGTTTGTAGGAAGGAATTCTTTCGCAATTTCTTCCTGGCTTTTCGGTTGTGATTTCATTGAAGCAAAAGCATTGGACATTCGGTTAGTTTGATCATTTGCAGGGAAGAAATCTTTAGCAATTTCTTCAATTTTGGATTTGGCATCGGTTGAAAGTATGGGTGAAAATTCTTTTGCGATCTCGTAAAGAGTACCTAGCTTAGATTGATCATTACTTGCCTGTTTGCTTTCGTTATTTTTCTTATTTGACAATGTCATCATCTCCTCGTTCCTTAATATGAGAGATGTTGAATGAAATTATATCAAGAAATGATTGACAAAATTTTTGTTTTTTAAAAAGGTGAAATTCATGAATAGAATTAAAAATAAAATTTATCATCGGGCGCTACTTTCATAAGGATCTGCGCTCGTATCCATATACGGATATTTTCCTGCTTTAATTATAATAATTTATGCAGGGAATTATATTAAAAATTATATCACGGATTAATTTTCGTGAGATATGAGTAGTGAAAAGTAAAGCTCGGATCATTACGACCCTTTGCTGACTTTTATTGCGAATCAATTTTTAACTTATTCCATATAGAACCCCAATTTTTACTTTGTACTCGATTTGAATAGATAGGATGTAATTTGGAATCTTGATTAAATGGAGGCGTAGGTCTAACTAGTCCTTCAAATAAATCATTTAAGCCATAAGGAGCTAAGATTTCTATTTGATTGTTATTTAAACGAACGGCTACTGCAGTAGGAGTTTCAGGGAAATGAGCAACACTTTCAAATGATGATGAATAGGGAGAAAGTTTGTTTTTAACATGCATTCTGGCTTGATTTTTTACGGACCAGGGCAGATGAGGCATACTTTTTTGCAACTTGGATTCTAAAGCTTTTTCAGACTCTATTGAACTATGAAACTCATCAAAATATATTACATCAATATCATTTATTTCTGTTTGTACATTATGTAAGTAATCCAGACTTTATTTCGAATAACACCGGCTGCGACCCAGCAATCATTTAATTGTAATTCTTGCACGGTTTTTAAAATCGACATCATAAGTTGCTCTGATTTTATAATGTTCGTTAACTCTAATTCGTAATCCAAAAGTAATCATCTCCTTTTTTACTGCTATTATATCCTTTGTATTTTGAACATGCTATTCCTCATAAAAGATTATACTAACGTAATGGTTATAATGTTTTGCCTTAGAGAAGCACTGGAAGTCAGATTGATTTCATTATGGGAGATTCTTAACAAGTTTTCAGTTTAACTGGTAAAGTATGTATATGGAGGGGAGATTAATGGGTAATATTTTCATCATACTAATGATCTTTTTAATCATTATCGCAAATGTTAGTGGGTTTATAGTCTTCAAAAAAGAGAAAAATCTGTACTCAGCAGCATTTTTAATATTATTACTGGCAGGTGTATTTGGCGGACTTGGAATTGCATTAACCTTATTTATTAATGATGCCTTTGCTATATTCTACGGGTTAAATCTTGCCGGCTATCTACTAATAAATAGCCTTATTGTATTCCTTATTGCCATTTTAGTTACTATAATCAAAAAATTGAACAGTATTTTCTAAATTCGAACTTAAAGTAATTACTGTTTTTTATAAAGGCAATCTTCATAAGATGAAGATTGCCTCAAATTGTTTATTTATAGAGAATATTTCACTCTTATGCAACAGTATCGTCGCTAGTGCGTTTATTCCCTTTATAGATAAAATATAGGGAGATAAACATAAAGAGTAAGGCAAATGTTCTTTTAACGTCTAATTCTATGACTAAACTATTGAACCATCCAAAATGATCAATAATTACTCCGACTACAAGTTGACCAGTGATTCCAGCAATACTGGTTGCGATCACTCCAATTCGTGGTACTGCTATAACTGTCAAAAGTAAATACATCGTACCTAAAAACGCTGCACTTAATTGCCATTTTGGCGCATCTAAAATTCCCAGCAGATTTCCGTTGCCAAAAAATAAAATAAATATGGTCAAAAACATTGTCCCAGTAAGAAAGGTTAAAAATGTTGTTTCAATTGTTCCAGCTTTTCGACTAAATGTACCATTGATAGATGATTGTGCGCTTAATGTGATACCGCCAATCAGCGTGAATAGAATCATAAATAATCCCATGGCCATACCTCCTAATTTATTAATATAAGTGCAATGATCATTGAAATAACTGCATATATTTTTTCTTTATTAATCTTATTTTTCTTACTACCTAACCAACCGAAGTGTTCAATCGTCATACTCATCACTAATTGCCCGATGATGACCGCAACCATTGTTATGCCAACACCGACGAATGGGACACTTACAACAATGGAAGTTAAATAAACAACACCTAAGAGCCCTCCAAGTAATGTCCACTTAGGTGCCTCCAAAGTATAGGAAATCCTGCCTTTGCCAAAAAAGAGCCACAATAGCCCCATGATGATTGAGCCCATAAAGAAGTTATAAAAGCTTGTTTCTATTTGTCCGATTGTTTTTCCTAGTTCAGCATAGATCGCGCCTTCAAAGCTAAGTGCTGCTCCAGCTAAAAAAGCAAATATATAAAATATAAAGCGCATAGATGAAATCCTCTTTTCGGTATAATTGTATATCTAGAAAAATCGATATAAGTATTGATAAAAAAACAGAAATCCCATTAGATATCTGTTTTAAAGTATTCAGCCAACTGTTGAATAAAGTCTTCATTACGTCTGTAGTAAGTCCATTGTCCATGGCGAATCGACTCAAGTAAACCAGCTTTTTGCATCATATTTAAGTAGCTCGAAACCGTAGATTGAGAAATTTTGGCCTTTTCCTGAATATCCCCAACACATACTCCACCCTTGTAACTTACCTCCTTAGGTAGGTGAGCGCCTTGTTTTGGGAAATGTTTCTCGGGTTCCTTTAACCACTCTAGAATATTGAGTCTTGTTTCATTAGATAATGCTTTGAATACATCAATAGGTTCCATGCGTGTAATTATATATCTAGAATTCTCGATATGTCAAGGTGAGATATTGAAGTATTTCCCAGGAAAAGTAACCCACCAGTTAAACTAGTGGGTGCTTTTTTATTCCCCGCGTGCCAGTTCTCTTGAGCGGTTTTCTGCACTTCGGACACAGTTCACAATCGCTTCGTTAAAGGACATCGATTCAAGGGCTTTGATTCCAGCTTCTGTCGTTCCACCTGGACTCGTTACTTTTCTACGCAATATTGAAGGTTCAACGTTTCCGGATTTCAGCATTTCAGCTGAACCGGCTATTGTCTGTACCATCAGTTCCCGCACGACTTCCTTTGATAGCCCAAACTCAGCGCCGGCCTGTTCAAATGCTTCAACCAAATAGTATAAATAGGCAGGGCCGCTTCCGGCAAGCGCTGTAACTGCATGAAGCTTTTCTTCCTCAACTTCAATGACTATGCCGATCGCTTCAAGCATTTGAATATAAAGTGCACGCTGCACTTCTGTTACATGCTGATTGAATGCAATACCGGATGCAGACATGCCGATTGTTGCAGAAGTGTTTGGCATCACACGAGCTATCGAACGGCTGCCGAGATACTGTTCAATAGTTTCAATGGTTACACCAGCGAGCACCGATATAATAGCCGTATCCGCACCTAGATGTGATGCGATAATTTCCATTGCAGCGCGGGCATCTTTCGGTTTCATTGCCAAAATGACGAGATCCGCATCCTGCAATTGTGTATGGTCCTCCAACAGGTTGACATCGTAGCTTTCGACCAATTCTTTTAGTCGTTCTTTATTGGACCGATTGGATATGAACAGGGCATGCGGGTTGATGACATTCTTTTTAATCCATCCGTGAATGAGCGCTTCTGCCATCGAACCTGCGCCGATAAATATAACTTTTTGCATAGTGTATCCCTCCGATTTTTAAATCCGATTCCTTTAAACATTTGTAAAAGAAATATAAAAAAGCACTTCCATCCCTACAATCAGTAAGGACGAAAATGCATTGATTTCCGCGGTACCACCTTTATTCACACATAATGTGTGCAGCTTCAGCCTTTTTATCGCAAAGGGTACGGTTATGTTGTCATAACGGCTCAAAAGGAGGTTCAATTATTTCAGCGGGTTATGCCGATTTCAGCAAAGACGGCACTCTCTACAACCTTAAAATAATTTACTTGGCTTTATCATTGCCTGTAAATTTTGAATTATCCAAAATTATAGTGCTGTATTGAAAAACTGTCAACCTTTGACGTGACGAATAAAGGAAAAAGAGTTAAAATAAATGAATAGTCATTCATTACGAGCGAATCAATTACGCTTCGGCGTAATTGCGTCCAGATTTTTTTGAGTTTAGGCCAACAGTACGTGGGTCAGTCAGCCGTTGTCGCAGGATGCGGCGTTTTTAGGCTGACTTCCTCATTAAATTCAATTTAAAATCTGTGACATCTGCCAGAGGCTTATCTTTATTCAGCTGGCTTTTGGACCAGCAGCTGGGTTAAACAAAACAAACAGCTATCATCTACTTGAAGGGGTGAGTGATTGCTGAATTAAGATAAAGGGGATTAAAATATGGAAGTACATAAAATTGTTATACCTACACCATATGCGGTGGGGGATGTAAATGCTTTTCTAGTAAAGGGAGACGCACTGACATTATTTGACGCAGGGCCGAAAACAGAAGAAGCGTATGAAGCGATTAAATGGGGTTTGCGCGCTGCAGGTTATGATATGAAAGACGTGGAACAAGTTGTGCTGACACATCATCATCCGGATCATGCCGGTTGGATCGATGCATTTCCAGGGGCGGAAGTGTTAGGGCATCAATATGTTGATTACTGGATGAAAAAAGAGCCGGAATTTCTGCAGTATCATGAGCGATTTTTCAAAAAGCTCCTAATTGAGCAGGGCGTACCGGAAAAATATGTAGACCGTATTTTACATGTTAAAGGCGAAATTGAACTATTCGGTACAATTCCGTTGACTGGCTATTTAAAAGAGGGCGATGAAGTGCCAGGTCATCCCGGTTTGAAAGTATATGAAACACCCGGACATGCGCAAAGCCATCTTATTTTTGTTGAAGAGGATACCCGCGAATGTATCGGCGGGGATTTACTGCTGGAACGTACATCATCGAATCCATTAGTTGAGCCACCGCTTGATTTATCGATGGAGCGACCTAAATCATTGCTGCAATATAATGAATCACTTAAACGCCTGAAAAATTTAGAAATATCGAAATTGTATACAGGTCATGGCGGAGAACTGACAAATATCGAACCGCTCATTGATGAACGGTTGGAAAAACAAAGACAACGCGCATTAAAAGTTTACGGCATGCTTAATACACCGCAAACTAACTTTGAAATGACAACTCAATTATTCGAACGAATTTACCAACAGCAGCTTGGGCTGACACTATCGGAAACATTAGGGCAGTTTGACTACTTGGTTGATCAAGGTATGGTCGAGATCGAGGAGCGGGATGGGATTCATTTTTATAAAAAAAGTGACATTTCCCGTCAGGCTACAAAAAAAGAGAATAAATCTTTAAATAATACAGGTTACTAATAGCAAATCATTGATTAGATATTTAGCTGATTACTTCAAAGCAGTAAATAACTTGAATTCACATATGTCACCATCCTTAGAATGTTAATTGAACACTTTACTTAAACCTCCTAAACTATTAGGGGGTTTTTTGTATAGAATTGGACTAATAAAAGGAATTGAATAATAATTGTTCATTCGCATTTTCAACCTTTACTGACACACACCATTTATTAATAAGCTCATGCCTTCCGACCCAATCTGCATCATTACTCTCTTGCCTTATATATGTCTTTCAAAATCCGAAAAGGGGACAAACGGTGCTGAATAATAATTTTCATTGCCTTGATTATTAAGAGCTCTAAAGAAAAATCCACCTGGTTGCGTTTTAACGCAACAATATATATTTTTTTAAATTATTTAAAAGATATAAGATCTTATTGAGGGGACTTTTGTGGTTACATGTGGAGAGACCTTAAGTGGTTCGTTCCAGAAGGAATTGGAACCGGCCCATGGATGGGAATAATTTGGCCGTGGAAATAAGAGGGCATGATTTGCTAAGGATGTTGTTTGAAATCTATTTTGAGATAATAATACAAGAGCAGACTAAATTACTTTGGTAATTAAAAAAGCTCAGTAAGATTTATTTAAAAATCGTTTACTGAGCTGTATTTTATTAAAACGAAACCTTATTCTTCAGACGTTGCATCACTATTTTCAGTATCGTCTTCGATATCATCAGGGAATACAATTGTATCCGTTTTTTCTCCCGTTTTTTCGTCAATGATATTGACGGTTGTTTTAAGTTCATCACTGGATTTGCCATCAAATGCGCTGTAAATCATGGAGACATATGCTAATCCGAATAGTCCAAATGAATCGAAACTATTTTCAAAGCTTTCACTATTCACTGTTACATCAAATTCTGTAAAGTCCTTGTTATATGAAATTTCTTTGAACGATTCGTAGTCCTCGCCATTGACTAAATCATCAACCGAACTAATTACACCCTTCTCCATTTCTTTCATCATTTTTTTATGTGCAGATTTGCTCATTTTGTAATAAACAGTACCGTCTTCATTTACTTTAACTTCTTTAACACCTTTTTCTTTAGCAGCAGCCTCGATTTCTTCTGGCGTTTCATCTTCAAAAAAATCAGCAGGTAATGTTAATTCCACATCAAGTAAGCCTTTGTCTACTTCGATACTTTGTTCCTGATCCGATTGCTTCTTGTCGTTTTCTGCGCCACAAGCCGTTAAAAATAATAGCGCTGTACTTATAATAAATAATGATTTTTTCATCCTATATACTCCTTCGTTTACCAAGTGAAGCCGTAGCTTTTTACTTCGATTTTATTTACCTTTGAACCGATGTTATCTGGTAATGGTGGGTAGCTAAGTTCAAAACCTGCTTCACCGCCAGCAGCTAGTCCTACATCAACACTGCCAGATAATCCGCCTAAAATTTTACCGTTTGCATCGTATAAAATGGCCGCTAGACGTACATCTTCTTGCTTAACGTCTGTAGGGTTTTTAACAATACCTGTAACACTATATCCGTAGTCACTTGAAATCCCTTTTACTGCACTAACTTCCATTAAGTTTGAATCTTCTTCAGTTGCTTCAAAATTAAAGTTAAATGTTGTTTCAGAATAATTGTCTAGTGATGTTTCTTCATTTAGTGTTGTGCCTTCTACGATAAATGCTGATTCTCCTGGCTGAACAATTGCAGGAACGGCATAAATCATAGTTGAAGTGCCTAATATACTACCGTCTTTCCCTTTGTAATTCATTTGTGTTTCACCAATATCAACCGGTACATCGCCTGTGTTTTTAAAAATGGCCGCTGTATTGATCCAAATAGAGTCAATAGAGTCGCTCCATACATTAGATCCTGAATCTTCAATTTCTAATTTTGCATTGGCGTTTTCTTCAGTATTCGCACTTTCTTCAGTTTTATCAGTTTTACTTTCTTTATCTGCAGATTGTGAAATTGTTTGTTTTGAATCTCCACATGCAGTCAATATGAAAAGTAAACTAAACATTAATATTGCAAGTTTTTTCATTTAATTTCCTCCTGTTATAATACTTAATGTTAATATAATTCCTGAATGATTATAGCATAGTCTAAAAGTTATATTTAATTTTTCCATAAATCAAAAATTACTAAAAATTCCACTATGTACGGGTTTCAAACTTCGCAAAAACCTACAATATTTTACTATCTTTCCCGTACTTTTTTTAGCATTTCCTATCTATAGCTAGACTTCAATTAGTAAGATTTTATATGCTAATCTCAACAAGATTGGAATACAAAGGATGGGATACGATGCAGCAGCAAAGTACGGCGGTTTATAATATTGAACAGTTTGGAGCAGTTGGTGATGGATGGGCCAATAATACATCGGCGATTAAGCGTGCGATAGATGCTTGTTCACAAGGCGGGGGCGGAACGATTTATGTGCCTGCCGGAGTGTTTGTTACTGGTGCGATTGAATTGAAAAGTAATATGCATCTGCATTTGGAGGCAGGTTCCGAGCTTTTGTTTTCAAATGATCGAGCGGATTATCCAGTTATTTCTTCACGCTGGGAAGGGGCGAGTCGTGATGTATTTATGTCCTGTATTTATGCCTGTCATGCGGAAAACATTGCAATTACCGGTTTTGGCACATTGAATGGACAGGGGGCCTACTGGTGGAAGCTGTTTAAAGAGGATTCTCTTGCATATCCACGCCCTAATTTAGTGAGCTTTGACCAATGTGAGCGTGTGCATATCGAGCAGGTGAAAATGATCGATTCTCCGAGCTGGACCATCCATCCGAATGATTGTGATAATGTGACGATTTTGGCAGTTACGATCATTAATCCGGCGAATTCCCCGAATACGGACGGCATAAATCCTGAATCATGCCGCAATGTGAAAATTTCCGATTGTTCGATAGATGTCGGGGATGACTGTATTGCGATAAAAGCGGGTACCGAGGATGCGGAGCGTGCAATTCCTTGTGAAAATATTACGATCACGAACTGTACGATGCTGCACGGTCACGGCGGGGTTGTCTTTGGAAGTGAGATGAGCGGGGACATTCGAAATGTCGTCGTATCAAACTGTATTTTTGAAGGAACAGACCGTGGCATTCGCTTTAAATCACGGCGCGGGCGGGGAGGTACGATTGAAAATATCCGTGTAAGCAATATTGTGATGAATAATGTCATTTGTCCGTTTATACTAAACTTATACTATTATCACGGTCCACGAGGTTTGGAGCCTTATGTTTCGGATAAAAGTGCACAGCCTGTGACAGCGCTGACACCGAAGTTCAGGCATATTCATTTTTCAAATATTACTGCAACAAACGTAACGGCAGCAGCGGGTTTCTTATACGGTTTACCTGAAATGCCGGTTGAGGATATAACATTCAGCCATATCCGTGTTGCAATGAAGTCGGGTGCAGAACCGGATCTGCCGGCAATGATGATGGATCTGGAACCGATGAAACAGCGTGGTTTTTTCTGTTCCAATGCAGAAGATGTGTTGTTTGAGCATGTAACGGTCCAGCAACAGAAAGGGCCGGCATTTGAAATAATGAATAGTAAAAACATCATAATGGAACATTGTCATTCAAAAGAGACGGCAAAGGATGAAGTACTCGTCCAAATGACGAATGTTATAAGCTAGCTGGCGTTAAGGGGGAATTACATTGAGCAGCTTAAGAAAAACCTATTTGTTATATGTCTTCCCCATTTTTTTACTGTTTTTGCTGGCGGGTTGTTCAAGTGAGGAAGCAAAAAAAGTGGATGGCACGCCAAAAGATGTGACATTAACTTTTTGGTTTGATGATGCCGGTCCGTTAAGAAATGCTATTTGGGAAGAAATGATCGCCGCTTTTGAAGAGGAGTATCCACATATTCATATTGAGTACAAAGGCTTCGTGAAGGATATTGCGAAAACGAAATTCAATTCGGCACTCGCGATGCAGTCATTGCCGGATGTAGGAAGTATTTATACAAGCTGGTTACCGGAATATACATACCGTGAAGCATTGGTGCCACTCGATTCTTATTTTGGAAATTGGGCGGAAGGAGACAAAATTGCGGAGTCTGTCATTAATTACAATCGACATTTAACACAGGATCAAAAATTGTATGGATTGCCTTACACACGAAATATGGATGTTCTTTGGGTTCGCACAGATTGGCTCGCCGACTATGGTCTGGAAACGATTGAAACTTGGGATGACTTTTTTCATACCGTTGAAACCTTTACGGATAAAGAGCTGCAACAATACGGCTACAGCATTCGCGGAGGGGAAGGGTCGTCACTGCAGCTGCAGCGGATGATGTATGCATATTCCGGGATTTCGACGTATATCGAAAATGGTGAAAGTACGATTGATGATCCGCGCCATGTGGAGTTTCTGAAAAAATATTTGTCGCTCTATGATTTGCATACATCCAGAAATGATATTGTGAAGGATTATAAAGGAATGCTTGATGATTTTGAGCATGGGGCTGTTGGTTTAATCCAGCATAATATCGGCTCTTATGCAGAACATCAAAAAGTGCTGTCTTCGGATCAGTTCGAGTCATTGCCATTGCCGAAGTCAGTCGATGGTCACTACACTGTCGAGGCAGGCAACACGATGGACATGGTGATGTTCGAGGGTACGAAACATCCAAAAGAGGCGTGGACATTTATTTCCTTTATCGCGTCGCAAAAGGGACAAAGCCATTGGAACAAACGGGTCGGACAATTGCCGACACATCAGGAAGTGCTGCAGGAAGATTGGGTGCTAAATTCCCCGCATTTGCAAACAGCGCTTTCTGTTTATGAAGATCCGCAAACAAAAATGTACGAACCGCCTTTTTATTTAATTGGGTACAACGCCATCCGGTATACGATTGTTGAACCGGGGCTACAGGAAGTGCTGAGCGGGACGAAGACGATTGAGCAGTTCCTGGGAGAGTGGAGTGAAGCCATTGAAAATGAATATGCACAATATGAAAATATCATGCCCAAACCAGAAGCGCTGAGCAAGTGAAAAACTTGCTCGGCGCTTTTTTTATGACATCTAAATGTGAAGATTCTTAAAATTTTTATCTAACATCTTAATATTTTGAATATTTCGGGAAAGCGTTTTCAATTAGAATAATGTGTAAGAAGGGAGGAAATTTAATGAGTTATTCCCCAGAAGTAAATGAACCAGTATTGGAAAAAAAGAAAAGCGAAAAAGTCCGTAAATTTAATAAGGCGAAGTTGGTTCCTTATCTATTCATTACGCCGGCCGTACTTATGGTTGTAAGTTTCCTTTTCTACCCGATTGGAATGGTATTTTATTATAGCTTCCAAAACTACGATATTTCGGCACCTTACTATAATAGTTTCGCAGGGCTCGATAACTTCGTGAATATTTTTACCAGTGATAAGCTGTTCTTCCCGAGCTTACTCAACAGTTTGAAGTGGGTTGTAACAGAAGTGGGGCTTCAATTGGTATTTGGTTTGATTTTGGCACTGTTGCTGAACCAAACGTTTAAATTTAGAGGGATTATACGTGCCGTTGCCTTCATTCCATGGGCGATTTCAGGTGTACTGGCTTCTGTTATCTGGTCACTAATGTACAACGAACATATGGGTGTTTTGAATGATATCCTAATGCGTTTAGGTATTATCGATTCACCGCAAGCCTTTTTGGCAAGTACATCTACAGCATTTGGTGCAGTAGTCATTGCCGAACTTTGGAGAGGGATTCCATTCTTTGCGATTACGCTTTTGGCAGGTTTGCAAAGTATTCCGCAAGAATTGTATGAAGCAGCGCGGGTAGATGGGGCAAGTCGCTGGAAATCATTCCTGTTCGTAACGTTGCCGCAGTTGAAAAACACAATTATTTTAACGACACTGCTGCGAGTTGTTTGGGAGTTTAATAACGTTGACCTGATCTTCAACTTAACAGGCGGCGGTCCTGCACATTCAACAACGACATTGACGATGTATATTGCAGAATTAGCTGTTCATGGCAGTAACTTTGGATATGGCTCAGCGCTTACAGTCATTTCGTTTGGTATTCTATTAGTTTTCGCAGCGCTTTATCTGAAATTATCTCGCTATGAAAAGGAGTGATAACGTATGTTTTCTAAAAATAAAAAAATAGATAAGTTGCTGACACTTTATGTTCCGCTCGGAATGTTGTTAAGTTTTACCCTTTTCCCGCTCTACTGGACGATCAATACGGCGTTCAAGCCTGAGGGAGATATTATGAATCGTCCGCTTGAATATGCGCCGCTTAATCCGACAGTGGAAAACTTCGTAATGGCGTGGAATAATGTCGGGTTTGCCACATTCATGAAAAACAGTTTGATCGTCGGCGTCAGCACAGTGATTGTCGTATTGATCTGTTCAACATTATCCGGCTATGCATTGGCCCGTTATCAGTTCAAGGGAAAACGTGCCTTTATGCTAATGCTGTTATGTACGCAATTTATTCCGAGATCAATGATGATTATTCCGTTGTTTATCATTTTCAAAAATTTAGGTCTGATCAGCAGTCCACTCGCTTTAATTATTACGTATACGGCAATTGAGATTCCGTTTACGACCATATTGATGAGCGGGTTCATCGCAAACGTTCCGAAAGAGTTGGAGGAAGCGGCAATGATTGATGGTTGTACGAAGCTTCAGTCCATCCGTCACGTCGTGTTCCCGTTGCTTCTTCCTGGTATTGTCGCAACAGGGGTATTCACATTCATTTATACATGGAATGAGTTTTTAATTGCCTTAATGCTCACGAATCGTCAGGACCGGTTCACCTTGCCGGTCGGTCTGAGTACGATGATGGGCGAATTCAATGTCAACTATGGTGCGTTGGCAGCAGGCAGTGTCATTGCCTTAATTCCGGCAGTAATTTTATTTGCATATGCACAAAAGCATTTAGTCAATGGTATGGGTGGAGCAGTAAAAGGTTAATTGTACATGAATTCATAAGGGGTGAAGGTTGATGTTCAAAAGCAAGTTCAGAAAATCGATTGCAGTAAGTACGATTGCAACAGCACTATTATTGGCCGCTTGCGGGGATGATGAGTCGGCGGGTAAAAAAGAGGTGTCTGCAGAAAACGGAAAGCCGGTAAAAATTACGTTCTGGGATGAAAATGCCGGACCACAGCGTACACCGATTTGGGAGGAGTTAATCTCCCGTTTTGAAGAGGAAAATCCGAAGATTGATGTGGAGTATGTCGGATTACCGAAAGACTCGGCAAAATCAAAAATGGATGCAGCCATTGCAGCGGACGATACACCGGACTTGGCATCTGTCCAAACGAGCTGGTTACCTGAATTCTCAATTCGTGAAGCATTACTTCCATTGGATGATTACTTTGCAGATTCGGAGCTGAACGGTCTGATCAATGAAGGGGCACTGAATTTCAATAAGGATATCGTAGCGGATAAAAAGCTGTATGGAATTCCTTATACTCAAAACCTGGATATCCTTTGGGTACGTAAAGACTGGTTTGAAGAAAAAGGAGTAAAAATTCCTGAGACTTGGGATGAGTTTTATGCGGCTGCAGAAGCAATGACGGATAAAGCGAATAATCGCTATGGCTACACTATCCGTGGCGGTGCAGGCGGTTCATTCCAAATTCAGCGTATGATGTATGCGTACAACGGGTTTGAAGATTATTTAACGGAAGACGGCAAAGCAACGATCAATGATCAGAAAAATGTCGAGTTTATTGAAAAGTATTTATCGTTATATGAAGAATACACACCGAAAAGCGATATTACAAACGGCTATAAAGAAATGATCGCTGGCTTTGATACAGGTGTAGTGGCAATGGTACAGCACAACATCGGTTCATTCGGCGAGCACAAAGAAGCATTGGAAGAAAATCAGTTCCAGGCAATCCCACTGCCTAAATCGGAAAACGGCAACTACGTGGCAGAAGGCGGAAATACAATCGGTATTTCAATTTTCAACGGAACAGACAATCCGGATGAAGCATGGAAATTTGCTGAATTCCTGAACTCGGCTGCAAGTCAAAGTTTCTGGAATGAGCAAGTTGGTCAGATTCCGACGAACAGTGACGTGTTAAAAGAAGACTGGATTCAAAATTCACCTCATATTCAAACAGCATTTGAAGTGTATGATGATCCGAACACAGTTCTTTATAAGCCGCCATTCTATTTACCAGAATACCGTTCAATCCTGGATGGTACGGTCGATTCCGGAATACAATCGGTTATGAGTGGTAAAGCGTCACCACAGGAATTTTTAGATGAGTGGGCGGGTGCGATGGAAGCTGCGCAAGCTAAATACTCAGAGCACTTCGGCAAATAATACAAAAAAGGGTGCGGTCTTTCAACCACACCCTTTGTTTTTTGGAAATATAGATGGCGAAAAAGCTAAAGGAGATGGCACAAATGAGAACGACATCCGAAAATATTACGGTTAATACACCGCTTGCACTGGCGGAAAAAGCATGCAAGGCAATTATGGATACTTATACACCGGATCAGCTGCCACCGGCGAATTCTTTCCACTATCATCAGGGGGTATTTTTATACGGCATGCTTCGCGTATGGGAAGTGACAGGTGATCAGCAGTACTTTGACTATATAAAAGGCTATATCGACAGCCTGATCGACGAAGAAGGTAACTTATACTTTGCGCGGGATGAGCTGGATTCTGTGCAGGCCGGCATTTTACTGTTCCCATTATATGAACAGACGAAGGACCGTCGTTATTTAGTTGCAGCGAAAAAACTCCGACATCTGCTGTATTCGATAAACCAGACGACAGAGGGCGGCTTCTGGCATAAAGATAAATATCCTTACCAAATGTGGCTGGACGGGTTGTTTATGGCAGGTCCGTTTATGCTTATGTACAATAACCATTTTGTCGAAGAAGAGCTTGTGCTGAATGTTGTACGTCAGGAAAAACTGATGCGTTCAAATATGAAAGATGAGAAAACGGGCTTACTGTTCCACGCATGGGATGAGAAAAAAGCACAACCATGGGCAGACCCGGAAACAGGCTGTTCACCGGAATTTTGGGGGCGTTCAGTCGGGTGGTACGGGACGGCACTCGTCGATATATTGGAACTGATCAACGGTGCACGCGGTCAGGAAGAAATCGTCCAGTCATTGAAAGATCTAGTGCCTGCCATTACTAAGTTCCAGGATGAGAAATCGGGATTATGGTATCAAATCGTGGATAAGGGCGATCGTACCGATAACTGGCTGGAGTCTTCATGCTCGTCCCTGTTTATTTACTTCATTGCAAAAGCGATTAAACTGGGGTTAGTTGATGATTCGTACCAAACAGTAGTTAATAAAGCTTATGATGGGTTAATCGAACATATGGTGGATGTGAAGGAGGATGTGGCTAATCTAAAAGGCATCTGCATCGGCACATCAGCAGGGGTATACGATTATTATGTGGACCGTCCGACTTCAGAAAACGATTTACACGGTATGGGCGCATTCATTTTAGCAAGCATGGCGTTGCATGATATTACGGCAAAATAATAATAGTAAAGAAAAGGTACCCGAATCAAGGGTACTTTTTTCTTGCCTTTGAAAAAATAAATGTAAAGTGCTTACATGTTATGTTAGAATAATTGGAATATAAAGAAAATATGGATTCTACTACTTTATTCTATTTGTATGTGCTTTATGTTTGAAATATCTTATTCTTATATGAGAATGGAATGTTTGGTAGGTGTGGCATCTGGAACGACTGAGGACATTTTTGTATAAATATATTTTTCATTCATTTAAAACAACGATGAATATGTTGTTTTTGCCGATTGTGATTATTTGTATTTTAGTAACCGGCGGTGTGTCGACATATATCGCAACGGCCCAAATTGAAGAGAATACGTATCAAAGTATGAACGATACGATTTATCAGACAAAGAACTATTTAGACCATACCCTTTCGGATCTGTTTTCGCAGCTAGTATCCATATCCTATGATACACGGCTCGTCAACTTATTGATGAAGGAGCAGGAGCAAATCGTACCGGAAGATTATATTCCGATCGATAAAAATCTGCAAATTATTTACGGGCGTTACAGTACAATTTTGGAGTCGGCTACGATTGATCTGAACGAAGGGGAATTTTTGATTTATCAAAGCGAATTTACGAGGAAACCTGTTATTGATTATGATGACTTTTTCGTGAATTACCGGGCAGATAGTGAAAATTTTAAATGGAAAAATGTACATGAAGACGTAGCGTTCCATACCGGAAATGCGGTGATGTCGATGTACAAGCTTTTGGAACTGAATGATCTCGAGAAAAGAGGCATTGTACTCTTTAATATTCGGGAGGAATTTTTCGGAAAGGTGCTGAGTCGATCACTCATCGGGGAGAATGGTTATTTGGCGCTCATTTCAGAAGACGGAATATACCAGTCGAAGGAACTTGAATCAAAATATACGCTTGATGATGAGACATTTCAGAAACTGCATCAGTTATCAACTCCAAAAGATCAAATTACATATACAAATGAAGACAATGAGGAAATGATTGTCATTTACGATACGCTTGAGTCCAATGGCTGGAAAATCGCAGCAATTGTTCCTGAAGATGATCTGCTGAACAAAGTGGAGTATATAAAAATATTCGCCGTGTTTTTAATTATCATCATGATTGGTCTTGTCGTATTTGTAACGAATATTTTTATTTCCTATATGTCAAAACCGTTTCAGAAATTGGCGAAACAGATGGATCTCGTAAATGAAAATCATCTTTATCTGGAAGAAAAAATTTCAGGACCAAAAGAGATGCGAGTGTTAAACCGCGGCTTTATCGAACTGATCGACCGGATTAACGTGTTGATGGACCAGGTGATTTTGGAGCAGGAAGAAAAACGCCAGCTGGAATTTGCGATTATGCATGCGCAGATCAATCCGCATTTCCTCTATAATACGCTTTACTCGATTAAAGGGCTTTGTGACATGGGCATGACAAAAGAAGCGAGCCAGATGGTCACGGCGTTATCGAATTTTTTCCGTATCGGGATTAGTAAAGGGAAAGAAATTATCTCGGTCAAAGAAGAAATCGAGCATATCGAAAACTATTTAATCATCCAGGAGATGCGCTATGGGGATGATTTCACGTATGAAATCGATGTGGAAGACAGCATTTTGGAAAATGAAATTGTTAAACTTTCGTTGCAGCCGATAATTGAAAATGCGATCTATCATGGCGTAAAACAAAAGCGCGGACAAGGCAAGATTGTTATTAAAGGGTACCGTGACGCAAACTATGTTTATTTGGAAGTTTCGGATAACGGAACAGGAATTTCGGAGGAGCGGCTTGAAGCGATTCATGCGGAGCTGCAGCTGAATTATCAAGAGCAGAAGCAATATATCGGAATTGGCATAAAGTCTGTCAATGACCGGATTAAAATGCAGTACGGGGAAGCTTACGGACTCACAATCCGAAGCAAATATGGTGAAGGAACATCGATGATTATTACTATTCCGGTGACAACAGGGGGCTTGACAAAGGATGTATAAAATAATCGTAGTAGAGGATGACCGCATTATTCGTCGAGGCATTTGCCAGACGATTCCATGGGGAGAAAACGGGATAGAAGTTGTAGGAGAAGCAAGTGACGGGGAAATGGCACTTGAACTAATTGCACAACAGCAGCCACATCTCGTCATTTCAGATATTAATATGCCTTTTTTGAATGGGCTCGATATGGCGCGACAACTAAAAGAAATCTGCCCACAGACAAAATTTATCTTTTTAACCGGTTATGAGGATTTTAGTTACGCGCAGCAGGCTGTACAGTTAAAGGCATTCGATTACTTACTGAAACCGGTCGATTCGGAACTGCTGCTGGAAAAGGTGAAGGAAGCACTCGCTGAATGGTCCGAAACGTTTTCGAATGAACAGTTGCTCGTGGAATCGCGTGCAATACGGCAACAGAAATTCTTTAAACAGCTCATGGCAGATGGTGATACAGAGACCGATATCGAAAAAGCGCTTTCAGATTTGGATGTACACTTAGACGGGACATGCTATTCGGCAATTGTTGTGCATGATGGATGCGAAGGACATTTGCTTGAGGAGCAGATTGTTCAGCTTGCTTCAACAAAGCTTGATGTAGAGAAATTTCATCTGCTGTCGGTCGAGGACAATGAATGGGTACTGCTGATCGGACATGATGAAGCAGAAGAGGCAGTAGACCTGGCAACATTCTTGCTTGAACAGCTGCCGGATGTAACGCTGGCATATGGGCGTCCATATACGAATTTGTTCGAGATTGGCCGTTCGTTCATCGAGGCGAAAATGGCGTTGGATTTGCGCTATATTATGGGGACAGGCAAATTGTTTTCAATTGACGATAAAGTGACGAATGGTGAGCAGACAGCGGAAAATTTAAGAGCGATTGATGTGAAACTGATTGCACAGATTAAGCAAGGAGTTCCGGAAAAGGTGGAGGAGCTGCTTGAAGAGTTTCATGACGCCATCATCGATTATCAATCGTTATCGCTCGCGGATCTGAAAGTGATGACACTAAAATATGCAACACTGTTATCATTTGAAATCGACCGCTGGAGTAAAAACGAAACATCGACCCATTCGGCTGATGTATATAAGGCAGTAATGGAAATGAATTCACTGCACGATATGATACAAATTATTCGGGAACTTATTCAACAATGGTCGGAAATTCTCTATCAAAAAGAGGAAAGCAAGTTTAAAAGCCATGTTGATCTCGCAATTCACTATATGAATGAATATTATTCGGACAGCACATTAACATTGCAGAAACTGGCCAAAATGATTCATGTAAGTGCACCGTATTTAAGCAATCTGTTTAAACTCGAAAAAGGGTTTAATTTTGGGGACTACTTACTGGAATTGCGCATGAAAAAAGCGATGGAGCTGCTGCGAGAAGAAAGTTTGAAAACATATGAAATCAGTGAGCAGGTAGGGTACAGTAACCCGCAATATTTCAGTATTTGTTTTAAGAAATACACTGGCCATACCCCGGCCGAATTTAAAAAGAAACTGAATCCGAATGTCAGCTAGCGGTATAGATGCCGCTAGCTTTTTTGTATTTCAGATTGAACGCCGTGCATATGTGTACAAATATTTAAGAAAAGCGTTTGATATTTTAAGGACATCGTTACGTAACATTGTAAACCCTTACATCGTTTTTTATAATCGGGTTGTAACAATATTCAGAAAACAATAGCAGAGGTTAAGAAAAACAGACCTAGATGATTAAAACTGTTCATTAACCGGAGGAGGTAGCAAAATGGAAACACGTTATGCCAATCACCCTGAAGAGATTAAACGTTACAATACGGACGAATTACGTGAGCATTTTTTAGTGGAAACACTATTTGAACTTGGAAAGGTACATTTAACATACACACATGTGGACCGTATGATTTTTGGCGGGGTAACACCTGCGGATACGGAACTGACGATTGAACTGGATAAAGAATTAGGCGTAAGTTACTTCTTAGAGCGCCGAGAACTAGGCATCATCAATATTGGCGGTGACGGGGTTGTTGTATTGGATGGTATTGAATACGACATGCAGCGCCGTGATGGATTATATGTAAGCCGCGGTACGAAGCAAGTGCTGTTCCGTTCAAAAGATGCGGCAAATCCGGCGAAATTTTATATCAATTCAACACCGGCACACCATACATACCCGACGGTGAAAATTGATATTAACAATATTAAACCGTTAGAAGCAGGTACACCGGGAACATTGAATGAACGAAAAATCTATCAATATATTCATCCGAATGTTTGTGAAAGCTGCCAGTTGCAGATGGGCTTGACGATGCTGTCACCGGGCAGTGTGTGGAATACAATGCCTGCTCATACGCATGAACGTCGCATGGAAGTGTATTTGTATTTTGATATGGAAGCTGATACTCGTGTTTTCCACTTTATGGGGCAACCGGACGAAACACGTCATCTTATTCTGAAAAATGAACAGGCTGTGATTTCGCCAAGCTGGTCGATTCATACAGGTACAGCGACAAGCAACTATACATTCATTTGGGGAATGTGCGGAGAAAACATTACGTATGACGACATGGACCATGTAAAAATGGAAGATTTACGCTAAGCGAATGGAGGAACAATAGATGACACAGGAAGTAGCCGGTTTTTCATTAGATTACTTTAGCTTAAAAGGAAAAGTTGCCATTGTAACAGGCGGCAATAAAGGATTAGGCCAGGCATATGCCGTCGCTTTAGCAAAAGCGGGAGCAGACATTTTTGTTATTGCGCGCAGCGCGGACTGGAGTGAGACAGAGCGTTTAATTAACGAAACAGGCCAAAAGGTAACGTTTTACCAGGGTGATTTAAGCGATCGTACGATTATCAAACCTGCTTTGGAAGCTTGCCTGCAAGAATATGGCACAGTGGATATTTTAGTGAATAATGCCGGTACAATCCGCCGTTCACCATTACTGGATTACCAGGAACAGGACTGGGATGCGGTGATGGAAATTAACTTAAACAGTCTATACCTATTAAGCCAGGAAGTCGCGAAAGTAATGGTAGAGAAAAAGAGCGGGAAAATTATCAATATCGCATCGATGCTTTCGTACCAGGGCGGCAAATTTGTTCCGCCATATACAGCGAGTAAACATGCCGTCGCCGGTTTAACAAAGGCATTTGCCAATGAACTGGCAGAGCATAATGTGCAGATTAACGCGATTGCTCCAGGCTATGTGGCAACAGATAATACGGCGCCGATTCGCCAGGATGAAAAACGCAGCACGGAAATTCTATCACGTATTCCTGCAGGACGTTGGGCTACGACTGCAGACTTGATGGGATCTGTCGTATACTTGGCAAGCCGTGCTTCGGATTATACGAACGGTCATATTTTAGCCGTTGATGGCGGCTGGCTGGCAAGATAACTACTAAATTAATAGGAAATAATTATAAGCCGTATCACGCAATGCTGATACGGCTTTTACTAAAGGATGTGGAAATAATGAAAGCTAATTTAGGTATTCGTGCACATGATCTGGAAGCAGAAAACTTACAGGAGCTTGCGGCAAACGTAGCGCAAAGAGGATTTTCTGCAGTCCAGCTAGCACTTGCAAAATCCATTACGGAATTTTCTACAAGTACAGGGTCATTATCACCAGGGTATGGGCATTATGTAAAATCACTTTTTCAGCAGCACGATGTTCGCATTGCTGTTTTAGGCTGCTATATTAATATGATTCATCCGGATTTAGCTGAGAGACAGCGGCAGCTCGATCGCTTTAAAGAACATATCCGTTTTGCGCATGATTTCGGCTGCAGTATTGTCGGAACAGAAACGGGCAGTGTCATTCCGTCACTCGGTTACAGCGAAGATAATTTTACCGAAGAAGCTTATAAGGAAGTTGTAAAAAGTGTGCAAGAACTCGTAGAAGAGGCAGAAAAGTTTGGTGTCATCGTCGGTATTGAAGGCGGTATCAATCACCCGATTCACACACCGCAGCGGATGAAGCGTTTATTGGAAGATGTACCGTCGTCGAATATGCAAGTCATTTATGACCCGGCGAATTTTATGAGCTTGGAAAATGTCCATGATCAGCATTCGGTAATAGATGAAGCCTTCGAATTATTCGGCGAACGTATTGTGATCGTTCATGCGAAAGATTTCATTTTGGATAATGGTGAAATTGTAATGGTGCCAGTCGGAACCGGCCAGCTCGATTATAAGTATTTAGCGGAAAGGCTGAAGAAGGAGAAGCCGTTCATCAATATTCTTTTGGAAAATACGCGCGATCCTCATATTGCCGATAGTATACGTAATATACAAGACTGGTATGAACAAGCTTAAAAGAGCGCAGTAGTAAATCAAAATGTGCATTTATGCCATATATTATAAGATTTTAAACAATTATCTAAAAATTTTAAATTATTTCTGAAAGCGTTTTCTATTACTATTAAATTAAGAAGCACATTAGCAGTGTTCACAAGGAATCGATCGAGGGGGTAAGGAAATGGCAGAATTAAAATTAAATAATATTTATAAAATTTACGATAATAAAGTAACCGCTGTAGATAATTTTAACTTGCATATCGAGGATAAGGAATTCATCGTTTTTGTTGGTCCTTCGGGTTGCGGAAAATCGACAACTTTACGGATGATGGCAGGCTTGGAGGAGATTTCAAAAGGGGATTTCTATATTGATGATAAGCGTGTAAACGACATCGCACCAAAAGACCGCGATATCGCAATGGTATTCCAAAACTATGCATTGTACCCGCATATGACGGTTTATGACAATATTGCATTCGGTTTGAAATTACGTAAGCTGCCGAAGTCGGAAATCGATGAGCGAGTACGTAATGCGGCGAAAATTTTGGGCATCGAAAATTACTTGAACCGTAAACCGAAAGCTTTATCTGGTGGCCAAAGACAACGTGTTGCATTGGGCCGTGCCATTGTACGGGATGCGAAGCTGTTCTTGATGGACGAGCCGCTGTCAAATCTGGACGCAAAGCTGCGTGTGCAAATGCGTGCTGAAATCATTAAATTGCACCGTCGTATCGGGACAACGACAATTTATGTAACACATGACCAGACAGAAGCGATGACAATGGCGAGCCGTATAGTCGTAATGAAGGACGGCATTATTCATCAGGTAGGGGCACCGAAGTATATTTATGATAATCCTGAAAATGTGTTTGTTGGCGGCTTTATCGGTTCACCTTCCATGAACTTTTTAGATGGACGTGTAGAAGATGGCTATTACCAGCTGGGAGACAGAAAAATAATAATTCCGGAAGATAAAATGACGATGCTTCGTCAGCAAGGTTATGTCGGGAAGGAAGTTATTTTAGGAATCCGTCCTGAGAGCTTTTTTGTAGGGGAAGAGACGGCGGAGCTTGATCCTTCTGTTGTGTCTCAATATGAAATCGAAGTTGCGGAGTTAACAGGTTCTGAAATTATGCTGTATTTCAAAATCGGCGACCAGGAAGTTGTAGCATTGACGGATGCGCAACAAACAATTGAAGCAGGACAAAAAGTCAATTTTGCTGTTAATACGGATAAAATGCATTTCTTTGATAAAGAAACAGAGATACGTATTCGCTAATACCGACGGGAGAAGCAATAGAGAAGCTTCTAACTTAATAGAAGAATTAAGGCTGTCCAAAAGTCATTTACTTATAGGACAGCCTTTCTTTCAACAATTACTTGTATGAAGGCAGGGGGAAAGCTCATGGAACGAAACTATATTTTTACTTTAGGGGATGCGCTAATTACATTTAATCCGGTGGCTACAGGTCCGTTACGCTATGTTAATTCATTTGAGCGCAAGTTAGGCGGGGCCGAACTGAATTTTGCCATTGGCTGTGCCAGATTAGGGCTTCCTGTTAAGTGGATGAGTCGATTAGGCGGGGATGAATTTTCGAAATATATTTATAACACCGTGCGCGGTGAAGGCATCAATATGGATTATGTGGAGCATGTGTCCGGTTATCCGACATCGCTGAATTTTAAAGAAATATTGGAAAATGGCTCCGGGAAGACATTTTACTACCGGTATCAGTCACCGATTTTGACAATGACCGAAGAGGATATCGAGGAATCGATGTTTGATGATATAGCGTATGTTCATCTGACGGGTGTGTTTCTGGCCATTGCACCGCAAAACCTGCAAATTGCACTGGCTATTTTACGCATCGCAAAAGCAAAAGGCATTCCGGTATCTTTTGACCCGAATATCCGCTTGAAACTTTGGACATTGGAGCAAGCAAGGGCTGCCTATTTTGAGATTTTCCCGTATGTCGACATTTTATTGACCGGGCTGGACGAAATTGAAATGATTATCGGTACTACGTCATTTGAACAGTTTGCCGCACAGTATAATATTTCAGAACTCGTCATTAAGGACGGGGCAAATGGATCGAAAGCTTATGTAAACGGACAATGGCATATTGCGGAACCATTTGAAGTTAAACCTGTCGATACGGTAGGTGCTGGTGACGGTTATGATGCGGCATATATTTTCGGGCTGATAAAAGGCTATGATGTGACCGAGCGTCTTCGTCTGGCGAATGCTGTTGGTGCAATGGTGACAACGGTAAAGGGTGACAATGAAGGTTTGCCGGAATATACAGATGTGGAAGTATTTTTAGGACAGAAAACGCTAGTTGAAAGGTAAGGGTTCCCGATGAAAAAATATGAAGTGATTCACCAACTGAAAGAACATAAAATTGTAGCGGTCATTCGCGGAAGCTCGGTGCAGGAAGCGACAGAAATTATTCAAGGTGCTGTACAAGGAGGAATTCGCCTTATAGAGCTTACATATACAACACCGTTTGTTCAGGAAGTATTTGAAGAAATCCGCTCTTTAGATGCGATTATAGGCGCTGGAACCGTGTTAGATTCGGAGACGGCAAGACATGCCATTTTATGCGGTGCGAAATTTATTGTCAGTCCGAGCTTTAATGCGGACATCGCTAAATTATGCAACCGCTACGGAATACCCTATTTACCAGGGTGTATGACTTTAAATGAAATAGTAACTGCACTGGAAGCGGGCTGTGACATCGTTAAGCTTTTCCCGGCGAACCATTTCTCACCCGGCTTTATCCGTACGGTGAATGGGCCGTTGCCTCATGTAGAAATTATGCCGACAGGCGGGATTAGTGCCAACAATATGCAGGAATGGCTCGATGCAGGTGCTGTCGCTATAGGGATTAGCAGTGATTTAACGAAGGCTTATGAGACAGGTGGGGTAGATGCTGTCGTAGCTGCGAGTCAAGAGTATTGCGGGAAGCTGTAAGTAGTGTTTGGTTGACGGTTAGTTTACCACTTATATTCTCCGTTCGAAACGTCAAAACCTTTCATTCATGATTGGTTTTGACGTTTTATTATTTATTTGCAAACACCCACAAACCGTCTACAGTTGATCGGTAAAAATTCTAAATATTAAGAATTCGATATAAAGAGTAGTAAAAGTGTCATTTTTCACCAAGAACAGGAGCGCATTAATTTTATTTTATCAGTATAATATTTCCATATGCGTACATAACGAGTCAGCACGATGTTATACATGAAATTAAATGAAACAGGAGGCTGTTTATGAAAACGATGTTGCAGTTACCTTTGCAATTAAAAAGCTTTTTGAAATTGGGGGATGCAGTACTGATTACAGACAGTGACCATATTATTTTAGCAGTCAATGATACATATGAAGAGGTAACAGGTTTTGAAAGAAATAAAATCATCGGTATAAAAGCGGGCTTTATTAAATCGAAACTTACGAGCAAAGAAACGTATCGTTCAATGAAAGATTCTTTAAAGCAGCATATCCCTTGGTCAGGAATTTTTGTGAATCGAAAGAAATCCGGGGAACTTTGGCATTCATCTATTACCATTACGCCTTTCAAAATTGAGGATGAATGGTTTTATATAGGAGTTTTTCGCGCGTTAGAACAGTTGGAAGAGGGCTTATACTTATCTGAAGACAAGAAGATTGAAGTACAGAGAGAACTATTGAAAGTGCTGGCCATCTCCTGTGAAATCCGTGATCCCGGAACGGAAGAGCATTTACTAAGAGTTCAGGCATTGACGGAAAAACTTTTGAAGGCACACAATGAGAAAAACAACCTTCAATTAGAATCTAATTATATGAACAATGTGATTCATTCCAGTATACTGCATGACATCGGAAAAGCGGGTATGCCAGAAGGGATTTTGTATAAACCAGGAGCATTGTCCATTTATGAAAGAAAAATAATAGAAATGCATCCGTTGACAGGGGCAGACATTCTTAACAAAATGTCCAAGGAAATCAATTATGATTTTATCAAGAGTATGGAAGTCGCCGAAAATATTATTTTGCATCACCATGAAAGATGGGATGGAACGGGCTACCCATTCCAGCTAAAAGGCGAGCAGATTCCACTTGAAGCGCGAGTCGTATCGATTGTTGATGTGTTTGATGCGTTAACAACACGGAGACCGTATAAAGATTCCTGGCCGGAAGAAAAAGCATTGGCATTTATTGAAGAAAATAAAGGGAAACATTTTGATCCGTTAATTGTGGAAACCTTTATCAGCCTGTTTTAAAAATGTGTCCGGTATTACACCGGACTTATAATTTTTAGATGAAATTTTTTAATAGTGTGCTGATATATTAGAAGTTCTCGGCAACTTATTAGAACATCGTGCTAACTTATTAGAAAACTGGGGCACAAGATCATTAAAACTTCGTGATTGCATATTAGAAAATGCGGTCTGCTGTATATATTAGAACTTCCTTCGATATATTAGAACATCCGACTCACATATTAGAAGTTCGCGGCAGCTTATTAGAACATCGCACTAAAACCGGCGCACTTGATCATTAAAACTTCATGATTGCATATTAAAAAATGTGGTCTGCAGCTTTTATTAGAACTTCCTCCGATATATTAGAACATCAGACTCACATATTAGAAGTTCCCGACCTCTTATTAGAAGATCTTGACCACTTATTTGAACATCGGCAACTTATATTAGAAGATCGGTGTTTTATTAGAACTTTTACGCGTTTATTAGAACATCTCACTAATTTATTAGAAACACACTCAGTAAAAAACAAAAAACCAGTCACCGGTATGGCTACCGGAAACTGGCATTTTCTTCTTCATCATAAATTAAGCTGTTTTCTTAATCTGTAACGCCATCGCTGCACCGAAGAATTCATAATGAATCTTCTCGGTAGGTACACCTAGCTCAACTAAGTATTGGATTACAGTTTCCATGAATACAGTTGGTCCACATACATAAACTTCTGTTCCAGGAACTAGGAATTCCTCGATTTGCGCTTTAGTAATATAGCCGTCTAAATCTGAATAAACCGCTTTATATTTACCGTCTGTCGCTGCAACGTTTTCTTCGATAGTTTCTTTAAATGCCGCTACATTTTCGTTGCGTGCACATTGGATAAATGATGCTTGGCGGCCTTCAATTGATTTAAGCATTCCTTGTAATGGTGTTACACCTACTCCACCGCTGATGAATAGAACTGGGCTTTCATTTTCTACTAATGTGAACACACCTGCAGGAGCACTTACATCCACTTTTGTACCGATTTCTGCGTTGTGTAGGAAGTTTGAAACAATTCCGTTTGGTGTTACATCATCTTCACGTTTTACAGAAATACGGAAATAATCTTCCGAGCCGTCTGTTAATGTATATTGGCGGTTCATTAAGTATTGTTCACCTGGTACTTGTGTGCGCAATGTAATGAATTGGCCAGCTTTGAATGGTGGTAATTTTTCGCCGTTAACTGGTTTTAAATAGAATGATTTAACTGCTTCGCTTTCTTCCACAACTTCTGCAATTGTAAATTCTTTAAATGCGCGCCAGCCTCCAGCATTTTCCGCTGCTTTGTATAAATCTTCTTCCACTGAAATGAATACTTCAGCAATTACGCCGTAAGCTTTACCCCAAGCGTCGATAATTTCATCTGTCGCCGCATCTCCAAGAACTTCTTTAATCGCTTCTAATAAATATTTACCGACAATCGGATAATGCTCCGGTAAAATACCTAAACTTACGTGTTTATGTGCAATTTGGACAACAGCCGGAACGATTGCCTCCAAGTTATCGATATGAACTGCTGCTGCATATACAGTGTTTGCTAAAGCTGTTTGCTGACGATCTTTCTTTTGGTTTGTATGATTGAAAATGTTTAGTAATTCCGGGTTTTCTCTGAATAAGTTTGCATAGAAAGTTTTAGTAATTGCTAATCCGTGTACCTCCAATACAGGTACTGTTGATTTGATAATATTAATAGTTTGTTGTGCTAACATACATTGCACGTCCCCTCAAATTTGGTTGTTTGTTTCTTGCAACATCAATATACTGCTAAAAAAATGCTAAAGCAATATCAAAAATACATCTTTAACATATCTGTCACAAACATATATAAAAAATACATCTTTAACAAAATGGACACAAAACATTATAATGAATTCATCGATAAACATAAGCCGTTCTATTCGAACATTTTGTTTAAAATGTTATACTTAAGTTGAAGAAAGATGGTGAACAGCGTGCGGTTAACAGTATATACAGATTATTCTTTACGTACGCTCATGTATTTAGGTGTACGGGGCAGAGAAAATTTAGTTACGATTCAGGAAATTGCTAATGCGTATCAGATTTCCAAAAATCATTTAATGAAAGTAACCCATGATTTAGGGAAACATGGCTATATTGAAACGATTCGCGGGCGCGGAGGCGGCATTCGTCTGGCACTTGAACCTGAACAAATCAATATTGGTGATGTCGTTCGCAAAACAGAAGATGACTTTCACCTTGTTGAATGTTTCAATCCGGAAGGGAACCTTTGCAAAATATCACCGGAGTGCAGGCTGAAATTTGCTTTACAACAAGCATTAAAAGCATATTTGGCTGTGCTTGATACCTATACATTGGCGGATGTGCTCGTATCAAAAGACATTTTAAGTGAATTATTCGGCATTACCCAAACTAGTAAATAGCCATTTACTAGTTTTTATATTACCTAAAAATAAGATAATAAAGAGGGAAGCTATGAAAAAAACAGTTTTTATTACAGGTGCGACAAGCGGTATCGGGCGCATTATTACAGAAATGCTTGTAAAAGAAGGACATACCGTTTATGCAACTGGAAGAAATGACAGTGCCATTAACTATTTAAATGGGATAGGGGCGATTGCATACAAAGCGGATTTAAGAATTCCATCTCATATAGATGAAGTCGTATCGCAACTACCGCCAATTGATATCGCCGTTTTAAACGCCGGATTAGGTTATTTTGAAAGTGCAGTTGATTTAGCAGACCAGGAAATCGACCAGATGCTTGATGTAAATGTTCGTGCACCGATCTACTTGGCAAAACGTCTGGCACCGGCAATGATTGAGAGAAAGAAAGGTCATTTTATCTTTGTCGGCTCACAGGCAGGCAAGGTCGCTACGAAAAAAGCGAGTGTTTATGCAGCGAGTAAACATGCAATTACCGGTTTTGTGAATGGCCTTCGTCTGGAGCTGGCAGAATACAATATACATGTTACCGGAATTTATCCGGGGCCGATCGATACACCTTTTATTCAGAAAGCCGATGCAACGAACGCTTATAAAGAAGCAATCGGGAAATTTCTGTTGCCCCCTGAAAAAGTCGCGCAAGAAGTTGTCCATGCAATCGGGAAACGTCCGCGTGAAGTGAATCTACCACGTATTATGAGTGTAACGAGTAAATTATATGCAGTAGCACCGGCAGTTGTAGAATTTGTCGGCAAAGGATTCTTTAATAAGAAGTAAGTGTGAGAGCATTCGATTTTTGATCATAAAAATTGAAATGCTCTCTTTTGAAATCTGCTGCAATTAATAGCATATTTATGCATGAACGAGAGCTTGTGAAAACTTCCGGAACCAATGTTTTTAGATTGTATCAAAAAGTGAAAAAATTTATATAAATGCAGTTGCGTTTATTTTTATAACGTGTTACTATTCGTGTATAAACTATTAATTCAATGTATAAACATACATCATTTGGGGGCAATTAACATGGCGAACAAGAAAGTCGTATTGGCATATTCAGGTGGTCTTGATACATCAGTAGCAATTCCATGGTTAAAAGAACAAGGTTGGGACGTAATCGCAGTATGTCTTGATGTTGGTGAAGGTAAAGACTTAGATTTTATCCGTAACAAAGCACTTCAAGTAGGTGCTGTTGAATCATATATGATCGATGCAAAAGATGAGTTTGCAGAAGACTTTGCATTAATCTCATTACAAGGACACACTTGGTATGAGCAAAAGTATCCATTAGTTTCTGCTTTATCTCGTCCATTAATTTCTAAAAAATTAGTAGAAATCGCAAATGAAACAAATGCCGATGCAGTAGCACACGGTTGTACTGGTAAAGGGAATGACCAAGTACGTTTCGAAGTTTCGATTAAAGCATTAAATCCGGACCTAGAAGTATTAGCACCTGTACGTGAGTGGGGCTGGAGCCGTGACGAAGAAATCGAATATGCAGCAAAACACGGTGTTCCAATTCCTGCAACAATCGATTCACCATTCTCAATCGACCAAAACTTATGGGGCCGTGCAAACGAAGCTGGCGTAATGGAAGACCCTTGGGTTGCACCACCAGAAGAAGCATACGGTTTAACAGTTTCATTGGAAGAAGCACCGAATACACCGGAATACGTTGAAATCGAATTCGTTGAAGGTAAACCAGTTTCTATTAACGGTATTCAAATGAAACTAGCAGACTTAATTCAAGAATTAAATAAAATTGCTGGTGAACACGGTATCGGCCGTATCGACCACGTTGAAAACCGTCTAGTTGGTATTAAATCTCGTGAAGTATACGAAATTCCAGGTGCGAAAGTATTATTAACAGCGCATAAAGAATTAGAAGATATTACATTAGTAAAAGAATTGGCGCATTTCAAACCAATTATTGAACAAAAACTATCTGAAATTATCTATAACGGTCTTTGGTTCAACCCAATCCGTACTGCTCTTGAAGCGTTCTTAAAAGAAACGCAAAAGTATGTAAACGGAACAGTTCGTGTAAAACTTTACAAAGGCCATGCGATTGTTGAAGGACGTAAATCTCCAAATTCACTATACTCTGAAGAATTGGCGACATATTCAAAACATGACCAATTCAACCACGCTTCTGCTGTAGGCTTTATCGAATTATGGGGTATGCCAACAGTTGTTGCATCAGAAGTAGCAAAAAGCACAAAACAAACAGTAAATAAATAATTAGATATACGGTTAATGAAGTGAGCGATTCGGAACCCGAGTCGCTTCTTCTATTATTAGGAACATAAGTTGAGGAGTGAAACTACTATGGCAAAATTATGGGGCGGTCGTTTCCAGAAGTCTGCAGAAAGCTGGGTTGACGAATTCGGGGCATCAATTGGCTTTGATCAGCAATTAGTGTTGGAAGATATTGAAGGTTCTGTAGCACATGTCACAATGCTTGGTGCACAAAATATTTTACCAAAAGAAGATGTCGAGAAAATTCTGGACGGTCTTGCACAATTAAAAGTAAAAGCCGAAGCGGGTGAACTGGAGTTTTCGGTTTCCAATGAAGACATCCATTTAAATCTTGAAAAAATGCTGATTGATCTGATCGGTCCTGTTGGCGGGAAGCTTCATACTGGGCGTTCACGTAATGACCAAGTCGCAACAGATATGCACTTATTCTTAAAGAAACGCGTACCTGAAGTAATCGGCTTAATCGAGCACTTCCAAAAAACGATTGTCGAGCAGGCAGAGCAGAATGTGGATACGATTGCACCTGGCTACACGCATTTACAACGTGCACAGCCAATTAGTTTTGCCCATCATTTAATGGTGTACTTCTGGCAGCTGCAACGTGATAAAGAGCGTTTTACAGAATCTATGAAGCGCATTGATATTTTACCTTTAGGTGCCGGGGCAATGGCAGGTACAACATTCCCAATCGACCGTTTGAAATCAGCTGAACTGCTAGGTTTTGCGGAAGTGTATGCCAATTCAATGGATGCGGTAAGTGACCGTGATTTTATCGTTGAATTTTTATCAAATTCAGCACTATTGATGACACACTTATCACGTTTTGCGGAAGAAATCATTATTTGGTCAACGGATGAATTTAAATTTATCGAGCTGGATGATGCATTCTCAACAGGATCATCTATTATGCCACAAAAGAAAAATCCGGATATGGCGGAACTGATTCGCGGGAAAACAGGCCGTGCATACGGGAACTTAATGGGGCTGTTAACAGTTTTAAAAGGTACGCCGTTAACGTACAACAAGGATATGCAGGAAGATAAAGAAGGCATGTTTGATACGATGGAAACGGTATTAGGATCACTGAAAATATTCGAAGGTATGGTTCGTACGATGACGGTCAACAAAGCGCGTCTACACAGTGCGGTACATTCAGACTTTTCGAACGCCACAGAGCTTGCGGATTATTTGGCGACAAAAGGTATGCCGTTCCGTGAAGCGCATGAAGTAACAGGAAAGCTTGTATTTACATGTATCCAACAAGGAATCTACTTACTGGATCTGCCTTTGGAAGAAATGCAGAAAGAATCAGCATTAATTGAAGAAGATATTTACGCAGTACTTGCACCGGAAGCTGCTGTGAGCCGGCGTAATTCGTTAGGTGGCACAGGTTTTGAGCAAGTGGCACTTCAAATTCAAAATGCGAAACAACTATTAGTATAGCAATGGATGCCCTGTAAAAAATTTTGCAGGGCATTTTTTCCTTTTAATGGTATTATTTCTTATGCAAATTCAAAATTAGCAGTATAATAATAGATACTTTAAAAAGAAAGGTGTCTTTTTATGACAAATACAAAGACTTCGCAAACATGGGTGCTTACGTTATTTGCACTTGGCGTATTTATGGCGGCACTCGATAATGGAATCATCAGTGCTGCACTGACAACGATTAACAGCTCGTTTAATGTCGAAGCAAACTGGGGAGCCTGGGGTGTTACACTGTACACACTCGGGTTGGCTATCAGTGTTCCGATCGTAGGGAAACTTTCGGACCGTTATGGACGCAAGAAACTGTTTATTGTGGAAATTGCGTTATTTGGTCTTGGTTCACTTCTCGTTGCACTTAGCCCGAACTTTACGTTTTATTTAATTTCCCGCTTTATCCAGGCGATGGGTGGAGGCGGTATTTTTATTATCGGTACTTCATATGTCGTAAGTACACTGCCTGCGGAAAAGCAAGGGAAAGCATTGGGATTGCTTGGCGGGATGAATGGGGTTGCCGCTGTTTTAGGTCCGAATATCGGAAGTGTCATTTTGGATCTGACAGGCAGCTGGCATTGGCTTTTTTTAATAAATGTGCCGATCGCGATTTTCCTTGTTATCATGGGTTATCTCAAACTGGAAGAAACGAAAGATGCAGCACCCGGCAAGCTTGATATGACGGGAACAGTTCTGCTTTCTGTCGCGATTTTAGGGATTATGTACGGGCTGACAAATATTGAGGGGATTAACTTTTTCAGCTCTCTTATCGAACCGACAGTATATCCGTATTTACTAGCTGGAATTATCGTACTTGTTATCCTTTATTTCTATGAAACTCGTCTTGAGCGCCGTGGAGGGGACCCGATTTTACCGGTGGCGTTAATGCGTCAGCCGACTTATTTACTGACATTGCTGTTAGGTCTTCTATCTGGTGCGATGCTTGCTGCAATGATTTTCATTCCAGCCTTTTCGGAGCAAGTATTGGGTATTAAATCCGAGCATGCCGGGTACTGGATGACACCGCTAGCACTGGCTGCAGGTATTGGGGCAGCGGTTGGCGGTATTTTAGTCGATAAAAGAGGCCCGGTTTTAGCGGTCCTGTTTTCAGGTCTCGTTGCGGCTATCGGCTTTTTCCTGTTCCCAACTTGGATTGATGCCAAATGGCAGTTTGTCATTGCATCCGTAATTGGCGGTGTCGGCATGGGGGTACTTCTAGGTGCACCACTGAACATTTTGGCGACTGAAAAACTCGAAGCAAATAAAGGGACGGCTTTAGCGTCATTATCGTTAATCAGAACAATCGGGATGACGATCGCGCCAACGATTTATGCAGGATTTATCGCGCGCGGCTTCAGCGAAATTCCAACATTATTTAAAAACGATTTCCAAGGAATTTTGCAGCAAAATGTACAACAGGCGAATTTATCGGAACAGGCAACTGCGGAGCTTGCTCAAGTAGGCAGTCAGTTCGCGGCGGGCGGTCAGTTTACCGAGGAACAAATGATGACAGTCGTCCAAAATATTCAGGATCCTACGCTAAAAGAAGTCATTTTGAATTCTGTCAATGAAGTAACGGTCATGGCAGCACAAAATGGTTATGGCGGCCTGTTTTACTCGGCAGTTGTCATTGCCATCTGTATTTTTGCCATTGGTTTAATTTTAAAACCGATTCGAAAAAAATCATTGGAATTATAAAAAAGTGTTTTAGGTTGACCGATTTGGGGTAATTTATCTTTAGACTCATGCAAAGCTTGTGTGGGTGTGAAGTCTCTCCCCCAATAGTAGACTTACAAAAAGTGTCCTTTTGCGCATAAAAGGGCATTTTTTGTTGTCTAAAAGCGATGCATTTGTTTTTGGGTAGGCTCAAATTAGAATATTCACAATGTTTTGCGTTATAATTAGCAACAGCAGCGTGAAACTTTTCATTAAAATTTACGTAAATACTAGTAATACATAGAATGGGGGAATCGAACATGGCTGAAAATCCATTATTTGAAGATTTAAATAAACGTGCTGAGCAAGAGCCGGCACAAACGACTGATATTGTCGAACAACCACAAAAACAACTTGTTTCGGAACAGGAGCTTTCTCAAATCCGTCAGCGTCAGGAACAGTTAAAACAACAGCCGCAAGTTCAGCAGCTTGCAGAAAAAATTGACGTGAAAAACCAAATCGCGGTTCTCGAATTCGGTAAAGAAACGGCTCAGGGCATTTCAACATTTTCAGACCGTATGCTCGCTACAATTAAACAAAGCAATTTAGAGAAATCGACTACATTACTGAACAATTTAAATAAAATTATGGACCGCTTTGATCCCCAGGATTTTCAGGAGGAGCAGAAAAAAGGCTTCCTGAAAAAGCTATTTTCGAAAAGCAAAGAGCAATTGGAGCGTATTTTATCCAAATATGACACGATGAACAAAGAAGTCGATGTCGTTTATAACGAAATTCAGAAGTACGAAGTGGAAATGAAACGAAACACCGTACAGCTGGAACAAATGTATGATGAGAATTTAAACTACTTCCATACGTTAAGTGAGCATATTGCGGCAATCGATATTAAAGTAAATGATTTACGTCAGCAGCTGCCTGCATTATCGGCAAAAGCGGATTCCGGTGATCATGAAGCGATTATGGAGCTCGAAACGGTTACACGCGGAATCGAATTATTGGAGCAACGTGGCTACGATCTTGAAATGGCTCAGCAAGTATCATTCCAGTCTGCGCCGCAAATTCGTTTAATGCAGCAAGGGAACAACCATTTAATCGGAAAAATCAACTCCGCATTTGTGACGACAATTCCGATTTTCAAACAAGGTCTGATCCACGCCGTTACAATGCAGCGTCAAAAGCTTGTTTCGGATTCGATGGCTGAACTGGACCGTCGTACGAATGAAATGCTTGTACGAAACGCAGAAAATGTCCGTCAAAATTCGGTGAACATTGCTCGTCAGGCAGGCAGTCCGAGCATTAAAGTCGAAACGATCGAAACGACTTGGAAAACGATAATTTCCGGTATTGAAGAAACAAAACAAATTCAGGCAGAAACGGTACGTAATCGTGAAGAAGGACGTAAGCGTATTGAACAATTACAGCTTGAATATGAAAAATTAAAGAGCATGTAATCAAATAAATTATTCTTACAGGCATCGAGTATTCTTTTCTCGATGCCTTTTATCATCTTTCGGTGCAAATTAGGGGATGAGGGGGTGTTCTCTATTGTGGCATAAACCTAATATTCAATAAATATATATTCAAAAATACGGATTAACATTCAATTTAAAAGCTTGTTATATTAGGCAAATAAGCGGTCTAAAATTTCCTCTTGGTGATTAATTAGGGGTGAATTTGGTGAAATTGGGTAAATAACAACAAAAGAAGATTTACACAAGTATTGCCATGAGGGAAAGGAAGACAAAGATGGAAAAGAACTTAATGAAAATCGACGAATTTCTTAAAATGCCTAAAAGTGTTATACGCAGAGCAAATGAACGGGACGTATTGAGTATAAAGAATGAACTGCTTATATTAATGAATGAAAAAAGTGATATGTATGATAAGGCACATATCCGAAAATTAATTAATGAAATCCAATTTTTAAATGTGTTTGTTGTAAAGGATGATTTTGATAAAACCGTATTTTCCTACGAACCCCCAAAGTACGCATCACCCCGTGTAACGATTAAAGAAAGTGGCTGGATTGAGCTAATCAAATAATAAGTACTATATTCCCAACAATGGAATCATGATAAAATTTTATTATGAATAGAACGTTGGAAGAAGGTAGTATTTGTGGAACGATTGAAAGGCATAGCGATGATTATAGTAGGTTCGATGTTTTGGGGGGCTACCGGTCCGATGATGGAATGGCTCCTGCAAAAAACGGCCATGACCGCTGAGTTTATGCTTGCTGTACGGTTAACGATTTCAGGTATTTTAATACTTAGCATTGTAGCTATGCAGAGAAAATCGGTATTCTCCATTTGGAAAAACCGTAACCATTCCATACAATTACTTATTTTCAGTGTGATTGGAATGGTAGGGTTACAATTTACGTTTGTAAAGTCGATAGAAGTAAGCAATGCGATCATTGCAACACTACTGCAGTTTTTAGCGCCCATCTTTATCGTTATTTATACATCGATTATTGGGAAGGTTCTTCCACCAAGCAGTCAACTGATCGGTATTTTCGGTACGCTTGTCGGGCTGTTTCTATTGCTGACAAATGGCTCGGTTTCAGGGTTACTTGTGAGCAATGAAGCGCTTGTTTGGGGACTGCTGTTAGGATTTACGTACGCATTTTATACACTGTATCCTGCTCGGTTAATGGCTGAAGTAGGGGTAATCATAATTATCGGCTGGGGTATGATCATAGGCGGGCTTATATTCTCGGTAACGGGGCAGCTTTGGAAAACGGAGCAATGGCTGTTGCTGCTGGATCCGGTAAATGTAGTCATCATTATTGCTACGGGCATTTTGGGATCCTTCGCCTATATTTTATTTTTAACAAGCCTGAAATACATATCACCAGTTGAAACGAGTATTTTATCGAGTATCGAACCGTTGACGGCAATGGCGATTTCCGTTGTCTGGCTCGGTGCGACATTGTATAACTGGCAGTATGTCGGTATTTTATTAATGCTAGTATTTGTCGCCTATTTATCAATTGCCGGGAGCAAAAAGTCTCCCACTTCGAATGTCTAAGTGAATGTCACTTAGGCATTTTTGGGTATAGAAAATGAAGGAGGCGTTGTTATGGAAGCATTCGATTTTTTTACATTGCATGAAAAGGATATAAAAGACGATATTAAACGCTTAGTATTAGCTGATTCACCTTCGCAAAACAAAGAGCTGCTTGATCTGTGCAAAGATGTACTCCAGTCGATGTTTTATGACTATTTTCACGTAATGGCAACGGAATATGCGATGGAGCATAACGGTAATCATCTCCGTTTTGAACTGGGCGAAGGAACCGAACAGATTTTAATGATCGGCCATTATGATACTGTTTGGGACAAAGGGGCTTTGCCGTACAGGGAGGAAGAAGATAAAATTTTTGGTCCTGGTATTTTGGATATGAAATCAGGTCTAGTCAGTGCGATTTGGTTTTTTAAATATGTTCAAAAAATGAATCTGCCGTTGAAGCGTCGGGTTGTGTTTTTCCTGAACAGTGATGAAGAAATCGGAAGCCCTACATCCAGAGCGCTAATTGAAGCAGAAGCGAAAAAATCAGTGGCCGCTTTTATACTGGAGCCAGCTGTTACCGTTTCGGGCGAACTGAAAATTGCGCGGAAAGGGACTTCCAGGTATTTGCTGAACATTCGAGGGCTTGCATCGCACGCAGGCAATAATCCGCGAGATGGTGTCAGCGCGATTACTGAAGCAGCAAGGCAAATCCTGAATATAGATGCACTTAACGATTACGAGAAGGGGACAACGCTGAATGTCGGGATGATTCAGGGCGGCGGTAAATTGAACGTTATTCCTGATGAGGCGCATGTAGGGGTTGATGTCCGATCGGTTACACGAACAGAGCAGGAACGTATCGATGATTATTTTGAAGAGCTTAAACCATATGATCAGCGTACGAAAATCGAAATCGATGGGGGAATTAACCGGCCTCCGATGGAACGTGATGAAGACAGCGAAGAATTGTTCGAAATTGCGCAGGAAGAAGCCGAGGAGCTTGGTTTTGATGTGGATGAAGCGTCAGTCGGAGGTGCAAGCGACGGCAATTTCACGTCATTATACACGCCCACATTGGATGGTCTTGGACTAGTTGGTGACGGTATTCACGCAGAACATGAGCATATTTTAAAAGAACATATCATTGAACGTTTCGCACTTTTGACAAATACATTGCTGGAAGTTGTGAATGAGATTGAGATGGAGGGAAATCGGGATGACGGTTGAAACACTGGCTCACTTGATGAAAGAATCGAATCGGACGGTCGTGCTGACAGGTGCCGGAATGTCCACCGAATCGGGCATACCGGATTTTCGTTCGTCAACAGGCTTGTGGCAAAATATCGATCCGCGTATTGTTGCCTCTACAGAAAGTCTGCAAAAGAACTTTGAACAATTCCGCGAGTTTTACCAGATGAGGATTACTGCATTGGACAATTGCGAACCGCACCAAGGACATCTAATTTTAGCTGACTTCGAAAAGCGCGGACTTGTTTCGCTTATCGCTACTCAAAACGTCGACCAGCTTCATCAGCAGGCCGGAAGTAAAAATGTAGCGGAACTGCATGGAAATATTGTAACAATCCGCTGCCAAAAATGCGGCAAGCCACATGCAAAAGAGCAGTTTCTGAATAATAGTATTTGCACATATTGTCCTGGAAAATTACGGCCGAATGTTGTGCTGTTTGGTGAATCATTACCGACTGAGGCATGGGACCGTACGCTTCACGAAATACACGATGCGGACCTTGTTATAGTGATCGGCACAAGTTTGGAAGTATATCCTGTCAACCAGCTGCCTAGCATGTCGAAAGGGAAGCTCGTCTATATTAACCTTGAGCAAACGTCCACTAGCGCACATTATTCATTTGACTTAGTGTTGGAAGGGTCGGCCGGTGAAATTTTGGCGGATGTTCATCGAGAGTTGAAGGATTTCAAAAAGTTATAACAAAGCCTGTATGAAAATGCGGGCTTTTTCCTTTGGCAGTAATCAAAGCCTGAACAACAAATTGATAATTTACAAACATTTCACCAAGCACTCATTTATAATAGAAATTAGTAATTATCCCTAAAGGAGAACATTTACATTATGCAATTATCTATTTACACAAAAAATCCGCATGCGAGAGTAATTTCGCATTTACTGGCGAAAAACCCGGCAACCGTTTATGAACGCCAAGTAAAAGGGCATGCAGTTCGATTTGTATATCATAAAATGACAGATGACGAATTATACGCTTCCATCTTTGTAACACCCGATTCATTGGCGCTTGTAAAAGACAATGAAGCATTTGATATTACCCATTATATTAATGACCGTGAATTTGCTGTTAGTACCATTTTCTTATCACTTATTCGTTCGGCTTTAGGCACAGCGCTGAACGGAAAGCCTAAGGAAGAATATATCCAATTTGCAGCAATGGACTTTCCGTTTACATTTGAATTTGGTCCCATTTCATCAAGGCTCACAGACGAAGAAATCCGAAACATATGGGAACCGTTAGGCTATGAAGTAACGATTAACACAATGACTGACGCTAAACGTGCCCGATTCTTAACGCTTGCAAATACCATTACGTTAAAGAAAGCACTTCAACAAATTTTTATATTAATCCCGGTTATGGATGACTATAAACATTACTTTATTGATGAAGCAGAGCGCGAGCGGTTGGAAAACTACGGTGAGGGCTGGCTTGAAACTCATCCGATGCGTGAGTTTATTTACAAAAAAGCGTTGCGATTTAAGCAATTGTACATGACAGAAGAAAATGAGCAAAAAGTCAATAAACCATCTTTAAATACGCGTCGCTATGAAACAATTGCCGAGGCAGTTACAGCATTAAAACCTAAAACGGTTATCGATATGGGGGCAGGAGAAGGGAAATTATCGAT
The DNA here is from genome assembly GCF_900168685.1 of Solibacillus isronensis. Classification (NCBI taxonomy): domain Bacteria; kingdom Bacillati; phylum Bacillota; class Bacilli; order Caryophanales; family Caryophanaceae; genus Solibacillus; species Solibacillus isronensis. The sequence goes on from NZ_FVZN01000014.1 coordinate 1,282,259, forward strand.
GCTTCTTGCGCAAATCGAATCGATTTCAAAGCTGTACAGTGTCGATCCTAGTAATCATGCACTTGCTAAAATGCAAAAACGTTTTGCCAACCAGCAATTTGCCGCGCCACCTATTATTAAGTGGGGATCACTTTATTATGAGGATAACGAGTTTACAGAGGCGGATGTATTTATTTTATGTGAGGTCATTGAGCATATTGATGAGGAACGACTGCCTCAAATTATGCAGCTCATCACACAAAATTATACGCCTAAGCATTTAATTATTACGACACCAAACGCAGAGTATAATACGGTTTACGAACTTGAAGACATGCGCCACGATGATCACCGCTTTGAATGGAATCGCAAGCAGTTTGAGGCATGGTGTAAAGCAGTTGCGCCAAACTATGATTTACAATTTGAAGGGATCGGTTCTGTACATGAACAATATGGTGCTCCTACTCAAATGTGTATCATGACAAGGAGAGATTCACATGCAATTTAAACTTCCAAACGGGGCCATCGTACTTTTAATAGGTCCATCAAATAGCGGGAAATCCACATTACTGCAATCATTAGTCGATTCTGGTCAGCTTCTTGAAAGCGAGATTATTAGCTCTGACTACTATCGTAGGCTTGTGGCGGATATCGATTTTATCGACCTTTCTTCTGTATCAAAAGATGACGAGGATATTATTTATGAAGAGTATCAGCGCATTTCCGAGCAGGCGTTCCATACACTTCATACGGTCGTGGAAGCACGTGCAAAATTAAATAAAATATCGGTAATTGATGCCACGAATTTACGCGGCTTTGAACGCGCCAAATATTTTGAAATTGCCAAACGTAATCATGTACCTGTTTTAGCGCTAATTTTGAATACATCAAAAGAGCAGCTGCTTGCACGTGATGAGTTGCGTGATAACCCTAGAGGTCGTAAACGGGTGCTTCAGCAATTTAATACGTTGAAATATGAGTTGAAAGCAATAAAGAAAGAGCCATTTGCCAAAATTTATAAAGTAAATGACGAAAGCGTCGAAATAGTGCGAGAACCGAATAAGCTTAATTTAGAAATCGAAAGCGGTTTTGATATTATCGGGGATATTCATGGCTGTTATGATGAGATGCTTGTGCTCTTGATGGAGCTTGGCTATGAGCAGCGCGGCGATGTATATGTTCACCCAGCTGGCCGCCGATTAATTTCTGTAGGCGACATTATGAGCCGCGGCCCTAAATCAATTGAAACAATGCAATTTTGGTTGAATCAGATTGAAGCAGGATTAAGCTATATGACAGACAGCAATCATGGCTGGAAAATAGCGCGCTGGTTGGAAGGGAAAAAGGTATCTCTTAATCATGGGGATGAACTTGTCGAGCAAGAATTTACCGAGTATGAAAAGGTGCATGGCGAAGAGGCTGCTAAGGCACTAAAAGAGCGATTTGCTAACATGCTTTTAAAGGCACCATCACATTATATTTTAACGAAAAATAATAGGACAAAAGCTGTTGTTACACACGCCGGCATAAAGGACCATTACATCGGTAAAGAATCTAAACGCATTTCTGATTTTTGCCGTTACGGTGATAATCAGCAAACGGACAGCTCCAGTAAGCCTGTTCGCGGTGACTGGTTCTCGCAGCATAAAACGAGCGAGATGATCATTTGGGGACATGATGTGAAAGTACAGCCGTTTAAAGCAAACCTAACAATTAATATTGACCAAGGTGTTGTATTCGGCGGGGAGCTTACGGCATTTCAATATCCTGAGCAGACATTCAAAAGTGTGAAGGCATTTGCGAATTATGCCGGGACTGAGGACAACCCTATATTAGAGGCGAAAAATAAACGGTTCAGCCCGCCAAATGTTGCTCAATTTATAAATGGCTTTGCGGTTCATACAACGAGAGGGTATGAAATAACAATCCCGAAAGAAAATGCATTGGCAGCAATGGATACATTTTCTCACTATACATTACCCTTGGAGCAGGTGATTTACATTCCGCCAACAATGAGTCCAACACCCCAAACATCAGCGTTACCGGATTACTTGGAACACCCTGCAGAGGCGTTTCATTACTATAAGAAAAACGGTATTCAAAAAATGATTGCCCAGAAGAAGCATATGGGCAGCCGCGCTGTCATCTTTATTGCAAAAAATAAAGAAGTTGCAAAGGAGCTCATTAACAGTGAAAGCCTGGGCTACATTACAACACGTACAGGCCGAGCCTTTTTTGAACAAAAAGAGCAGCAACAGATGGTGGAGAAAATTCATGCTGAGCTAATCGGTAAAAATTACTTCGAGCAATTTAATACGAATTTCGTCTTAATGGACGCCGAAATTTTACCTTGGAATTTAAAAGCACAAAGCTTAATCGATCAACAATATGAAACGGTCGCTGAAAATGCGTTGATGGATCGCTATAAACTTATCGAAAAGTTGAAAGCAACAGAGCATGTGGACGTGACGAGCTGGGTGGAGGAATATACCGATAAATATAAAAATGCTGCACGCTTCGACGCGGTTTTCAGAAATTATTGCTGGCCAACGAATGAGCTTTCAGGCATACAAATAGCACCGTTCCATATTCTTGCACATAGCTCATCAGCAAACTTTCACCAGTCTCATAGCTGGCATATGAAAATGAATGCGTATTTGGCCGAAAACAGCTCGCTATTTATAGCGACAGAATACCGTTTGATTGAAAGCGAGCAGGATGAACAGGAAGTAATAAATTGGTGGAAGGACATGACTGAAAATGGTCACGAAGGTATTGTTATTAAGCCATTTGATTTCCTCGCTTATCATAATGGGAAATTACTGCAACCGGCTATAAAAGTGCGTGGCCGTGAATATTTACGAATCATTTATGGCATGGACTATACAAATGATGTTACGATGAAGAAGTTAAAACAGCGTAACTCTTCCCGCAAAATGAAGAATGCTTTATTGGAATTTAAATTAGGGATGGAAGGTATTTCACGCTTTGTAAGTTTGGAAAGCAGCAACCGTGTACATGAATGTGCACTTGCGACACTTGCGTTAGAAAGCGATACAATCGATCCGCGTTTATAATTTCTTAAAAGATCCCTTCAATTCAGCTAATTGGATTGGAGGGATTTTTTTGCTGTAAGATTGTTTAGTGATAGCAATAAGAAATAATGTTCGCTTTATATTAATAAACAGGTAAATTTTCTTTCAAAAGGAACTTATTTGAAATTATTTCGTTATAGTAACCAGAACTTTTAATATATGAATCGATACAAAAGGGGTGTAGAAAGATTGAAAAAAGCTATAATTTCAGGGGTTGTATTATGTTCAATCCTGTTAGGTGGATGTAACAATATCGAGGTAATCGAAAGCGAGCAGGAAGTTGTAGTTTCTTATAATACCTTATTTGCGGAATTACAAAATGAAATAATAAAATCGATTACAGAGCAAACGGAACTTGATAGTGATGCACTTGCAATAATGATAGATGGTGGTGGGGGTGAATCAACAGTTGCAGTAGGTTACCCAAAAGATTCAAAAATTGAAGGTACGTTGATTCAACAAATTGTGGAGGACTCCGTCAAGAATGTTTCTGAAACAGAAACAAATAGCGAAGAGAGAGTAAAAATAACTATTAAAATCGAGAAATACTAAAAGTTTAGTTCGTGGTTGTTAAAATTTAAGGGGGCGTGAAGTTGTTTAAGTATGTGGTGCGGTTAATACCTATGAATAAAGATGAATTCGATACATACATAAAAGATAAAACGGAGAGGTATGCTTATACTCTTGAAGAAAATACATTTGAAATAATAAATGAAACTTCTTTTATTAGAGCGGAAAAAGCGGTAAATGGGTATTTGCCAAACGGATTCAACACTGAAAACCATGAATTCTATAATATTATAGAAAGTGAAAAAGTGGTTGGTTATGTATGGATAAAAATAGTAGAAGAAAGCAAAAGTGCCTTTTTATATGAAATTTACCTCAAAGAAGAGTTTCGTTCTAAAGGGATTGGAAAAAAGGTGATGACTGAAGTTGAATCCCTTTTAGCTGTTCGTAAAATTGCTTTTTTAAAATTACATGTTTTTGGAAACAATGAACATGCAATAAATTTGTATAATAACCTGGGTTTTCAAGTAGCAGGTATCAACATGTATAAAGAAATTGACAAATAAATATCAATTTTAGGTGAAATAGATATTGATCCACAATAACACAAAGAATAATATCTTATTCAAATAAATTGGGGATTTTTCTACAAAACAATCGGATTTCTATTAAAAAAATAGGCACGAAAAGTTGATAAAACAACATTCGTGCCCTAAAGCTGCCATTCCCTAACTTTTATAAGAAAACGTTATTTTGTTGGAAGATGTGCAAGCGTATATTCCATAAGAGGGTATATCCTCCCAGGTATAACTGTTGATTCAACATAAATTATTCTTTTTGCACCCATTTTTATGTAGAATTCATATTCGTTTGGATCACTTTTAAATTGGAAGCTACTTACTCCATATTCTTTTGCCTTCAGTAAAATATCATTCCATAATCTCTTCCCTAACCCTTGTCCTTTGTATGTAGGGGCTACAAATAAGGTTTCTAATTCATTCGTTTCGATACACAAACAATAGAACCCCTTAATAGCCATATCATCTTCTAGCAGATAAATCACTTTTGACTGGATATCGTCCACTGTGATTGTTAAAGCATTTTTCCATGCTTTCATAAAATCATCAGAATAACCCCAATACCCTTTTGCTTTAAACGCTATTTCTGTCAGTGTCGTTACATCCTCGACCTTTGCTTTTCTTATCTTATTCATAACTTATTCCTCTTGATTAATATTTTCAATATGTCGCATTCGTTCCATTCGACAAATACTTACTTCCTGATGAAGGAATGGTCTTAGAACTTTACATACCAAACAGTGATCACATATCCGTAGTAAATCCGTTAAACCCAATATCTACATTCCAAATAACTCCAATTTTTTTGACAACGACACTTAGGCCGGTTTGAACGGCAGTTTCCATTACAATGCTATTTTCATATTCCATAATAACTGATCCTTCTTTTTGGCCTGTGAGCTCGGCATGGAAGGTGTTTGTGCCGGGACCTCGTGTAATACTTGCAATTTGCTCGTAGTTTTTCGTGGTGATTTTGTGTTTTCCGATGTTTGGTGTTAATTCTGTGTACGTATCGGAAAGCTGCTCTTTTAATGTCTCAATTGTATAGAAAAAGCTGTCAGGATTCGTTTTAGCCTCAATTGCATAGCGGATGTGCTGACCGTCCGCAAGTTCGAGCGTTGCGATATATTGACCAGGTTTATCGATCACAACTGAAACGTAGTAATCATTATATTTTTCGAATGGTACGTTGTCCGATAACCTTTGCCCCTCCATTGTAGACAGCGTTATGTTATTAACGGTCTTATTAGTTAATTCATATAACGATAAGTCGATTTTTGTCGGTAAATAATCATCAGTTTGCTTTAATGTTGGCTTGAGCTCACCATTTTCTTCTTTCACGTGTACATAGTATTTTTTGTTTACTTCTTTATTCGCTTTTGTGCCTCGGACAATGAGTGTGGATGTCCCTTCTTTTAAGGGAACGAGCTGCACCATGTGACGGTAGGTAGAAAATTTCTAAATCTTTAAAGGGATTTTCAATATTTGTTGAGCGTGGTAAATCAAATGCTTTCACAATAATTGATGCCATTTGTCCACGTTTTATCGGATCATTCGGCCCGTAACGCCCATCACTGTAACCGCCAATAATGCCTTTTTGTGCAAGTGTCGCAATCGCCTTATAATAGCCATTGTTTGTTGAGACATCTTTAAAGTCAGGATTTTTTACATGGGATGTATCAAATTTCAACATTTTACAATAATGGCTGCGGCCTGTCCGCGTGTAATAGAATTTTCAGGCTTAAATGTTCCATCTGCATAGCCGCCAATAATATTGCGCTCAGCTAAATCATAAACCGCCTCGGCAAAGTATTGTGTTGATACGTCAGAAAATTGCTTTGTGTTTGCTGTTACGCCTATAGGCAAGCTACATGCCAGTGCAAGCCCACTAATGAATATAAGTAATTTCTTCATCGTTTAATCTCCTTTATTTCGAAATGCCCCGTACAGACGGAAAAAACGAGAAATAGTTTCAAAATTTTTTAGATTTTTTTGGAACGCCAATATGTCCATAAATGCTGTTCTTTAATGATTTAGTTAATTGCTCTTGTTTTAGAAAGAAATGATGATGAGGATTTCGAATAGGTTAAAAATTACTGATTCTTCAATTAATTAAGAGGGTACTCCATAGATAGCTAGTGCTAAGTTATTAAAATCGGGATATTATTTTAGTTCAATATTACTATTTTAAAGTATTGTGAAAGGAAGTTTGGCGTTTCTATTGTTGTTTTATAATTTATCTTGATATAATTCAATCGCCCTACAATTAATGTAGCTTTATACATATAAAATGTCTTTACAAATACAACAAACGTAACAGGAGAATTGAACATGAAAAAAACAGGTATCCAAGTAAACACAGTACGAAAAGTAGTAAATATTTTTGTGAATGGCAAAATGACAATTGAAGATGCGAATGCATTCGTTGCAGACTATAATTCTAAAATGAAAGCCATCACACCATCTGCATTTGATTTGGAAGTTGACTGTACACAAATGCAATTGTTGAATGCTGATATGACAGCAAATTTAACAGAAGTTATGAAAATGTATAAAACAACAGGGTTCAAACAAGTGAAATTTACAGTAGAAAATAATTTAACGTTAAAAATGCAATTAAGTCGGCTGGCAAATGCGGCTGGACTTACAAATGCAACAGTTGAATTAATTAAATAAATCAAACAACAATAAGTTCAGTAAGGAGTTAATACATAGCATGGCGAATATTAAAATAAATAACGTTGCTATTTATCATCCTGAAAATTTAGTGGCGAATGAGTTTTACTTAGAGCATTTTAAAGAGCAAGGAGAAGATGTTACCGGCTTCTTGACTTCGATGGGAAGAAATAAACGTTATATTATCGACAACAATGAAAATTCCCTGACAATGGGAATTGAAGCGGCTAAGCGAGTTTTAGCAAAGGCTCAATTAACGGGAAAAGATATTGATATGATTGTGTTTTCTACGCAAGTGCCTGAGCATACGTTACCTACAAATGCGATGTTTGTGCACCATGAAATTGGTGGATCGAATCATACAATGATGTTTGACAGTAATGCCAATTGCGCTGGAATGACGGTCGCAGTGGAAAATGCTTCACATTATATGATGTCAAACAGACGTATTAACCGCGCGCTAATTATTGGTTCTGACGCTAACAGTTTAATTTCCAATCCCGAACAGGCATTTACATATGCCAACTTCTCAGATGCAGCAGCTGCCGTTATTCTAGAAAAGACAGCAGATGAAGATACCGGGTTTATTGATGCGGTATACGAAGTGGATTCAGCGAATAGAAATAATATAATTTATCCAAAAGAAGGCTTTTCTCAAACAATCGGCAAGAAAGAGCATATCGTTTTTACACCGTTTGACGGTGCGATGGCAATTCCGGTCGCATGTGAGATGATTGAGGAACTTCTGAAAGATAACGGCTTGAAAATTGAAGATGTTAATTCGTTTTGCTTATCGCAATTTGCCCTATCGAACATCTTGAAAATACAAAATCACTTTGATATTCCAGAAGAAAAGATTATATATATAGGGGATAGATACGGCTATACGTCAACTAGCAGTCCCTTCATTTGCTTAAATGAAGGAATTGAAACAGGCCGTATTAAACGTGGTGACATTGTATTATTCTGGACTATTGGAGCTGGTCACGAAATGGTAGCAATGTTGTTTAAATATTAATAATACAAATTTAAAGACGACAACCATGGTTTAAAGGGTTGTCGTTTTTTGCGTTCTTAAAATTTTGTTAATGAGCCTGACATTCATTTAAGAATAATTCAGGAAATTTTTGGTTTTTAATTGTAAAATGGAAATAGAATGAGAGAGTCTTGTTAAAAAGGGCACTCAATCTTCAACATCAAGCAGTTTAGCAGAACAAAATATAAGATAGTTTGCTTTTTTCTTTTGGTAAGTAAATAAATTTAAAGTTCAGGAGGAAAAATGAAAAACAACAATACGCTAAAAACGATAAACTGGGTGACATTCATTATTATTTTAATGGTCGGAATTTTTACAGCCGGGATGACGCTCTATGACTTAAATACACAGGTTGCCTTTGGTGAAGAAGGGCAGTCTCGCGCAGGATTCCGTTGGGGGATATTACAAAAAATCATTTTAGCTATAATAATATTGTCATCTTTCTTATTAAGTATTGGTTGGAAGCGATTATTCCCATTTAATGTACCTATTGCAATAATAATAGCTGGTTTATGCTATCAACTATTTTTCTTTACATTCACTATTGGATGGGTCGGTTTTGTTGGGACATTTGGCTTCCTTATAGCATTTTTGATTGGAATAATATTAATTATTTCTTACACCGTTCTCAAATTTATAGAAAGCCGTAAGTACATTGAAATGGATTAAAAGGTTCAACACCTATTAAATTAAGCGGTGATGTATTTTACCAGGAGGGAGGGAAGTCATGAAACGAAAACGTTTACTATTAAAAGTGATAATAATAGGCCTTCCCATCACTGTATTCCTTCTATGGATTACCGGTGCTATTAATCTATGGTTTTATGGAATGGGGGATATTAGTGATAACGTAAAGTTTTATTCTCTAGAATTAAAACCCATAGATGGTGAGTATTCTGTATTAATTGATTTAAGTGACCTTGAAAGTAACAAAGGAAAAATACTTTATGATGATGGTGAACATCAGATTTACATTTCGGATGTCTTTATTTCAAATGAAGAAAATTACGAAGTGTTTTTTAGATCAAGAGGTAAATATAATTTACATGGTGCAACATTGGTATCAGGTATTGCACATAAACGAGTACAGGGTGGATTTACTTTCGGTTTATTTGCAACTGCCAAAGCAACTTACCGTGGCGACACTTTCAAATTATATGCATCTGGTACATCTGGACTAAACTTTAAAGATGGAGATTCTTTTGGGTTGTATTTAATTCCGCATGATAGAGAGGTAACTTTAAATATTGCTGAAGATCCTATTATTGAAATTACACTTTCTAATCTGATTATGCACAAATGGGCGAGTAAATATGGAATATAATTGAGAAAACAGAACTGAGTTGCCGTTTATTAATGCCGTTAAGAAGAGGAATTATTATGGGCGGAGATTCTATTGTTTGGCTAGTTATAATACTGTCTATTTTAAGTGATGGATTAGCAGTGTATTTATACCGTAAAAAGAAATTCCCTTTATGGGCTTCGGCAATTATTATGGCCCTGTTAGTTCCGGTAATCGTATATAGTTTCGTGGCTTTAGGAATTGATTATTTTAATAGAACCAATACCGATCCAGATAATACAGGAAAAGGGATCGCTTTTGCAGGAGGATTTATGCGTTAGTACTGGCATTCAATGCAATAGTTATGTTTGTTATTGGAGTTATTTTAAATATCTATACTTTCATTAAAAAGAGAAAAAAGGTATAACAGCACGGGCATGCGAAACTGAAAACTCTAAGGGGGTAATATAGTGAAACCGCATAATATAATAATAACGCAATATCACCCAAAATATGCTGAACAGACTGTGGAGATGTGGCGAGAAAGTAAGGAACGGGCTATTGGTCAGAAAGAAATGCATACCTTTGATAGTCATATATATTTTTTAAATAATATATTGCTTGAACATTATCAAATAGATGTAGTGCTAATAGATGACAAAGTAGTTGGAATGATTGCCTATAATGAAAGGGAGATCAGCCAGCTTTACATTCATACTGATTATCAAGGGTTTGGTATAGGTCAAACATTACTTGATAAGGCAAAAGAACAGTCAAGTGGGAAACTAATATTATATACATTTGAAGTAAATGAAAACGCGCGGCGATTTTATGAAAAGAATGGCTTTAACATAAAATCCAGAGGGCACGAAAATGAAGAAAATTTACCTGATATTCTTTATGAATGGATTTCCAATAAATAATTTAATGGGGAAAATGGGGTGATGTTTGTTGAGAATAATTTTTTCAGTAATATCGGCACTTCTATGTTTGGTATTAATTTCACTATTTAACGAAATGCCTTTTCGTTTGGAGGAAAAGATTTTTAACTTAATTGTTGCTCCTAATGTAACCGCTAAAATAAACTTAACAGTTTTTGCTCATTTCAATTGAACACTTTTTCACCAATTTAATAGTTTCCTGTAAACTGGAATTATCAGTTTATAAGGAGGCTGTACTAATGGAGGAGAAGCTTGTGTTACATATCGAAATTCATCAATTACGCAATCGTCGATTTAAGGTTGCACAAATCGCAAAACGACTAAAAATATCACGTAACACCGTGTATAAATATTTAGATATGTCATTTGAAGATGCAGTAAATGAATTTAGTCAGACTGGACGCAAAAAGAAGCTGGATGAATACCAAGATTGGATTGTAGGTTGGTTACTTGAGTTTCCTAGCTTAACGGGGGCGCAAGTCTTAGATTGGCTACAAGAAAAATTCCCAACGATTGATGTAGGAGAAAGTACGGTTAGGCGTTATGTAAATGAAATTCGTGAAATTTATCAAATTGAAAAAGTAGATGAACCTCGCGAATACGAAGCCGTCATTGAGCTGCCTCCAGGGAAGCAATTACAAGTAGATTGGGGACAAACCATTCAAAAAACAACGGTTGGTAAAGAAGTGAAATTATATTTCGTTGCCTTTGTGTTAGCACACTCCCGGCATAAATTCACGGTGTGGTTAGATCGACCTTTTACAACAAGAGATACAATAGACTGTCATGAAAAAGCTTTTCAGTTTTATGGCGGTATAACGGATGAAATTGTTTACGATCAAGACAATTTAATTGCGGTAAGTGAAAACGCTGGGGATCTTATTTTAACTCAGGAGTTTCAACAATACGTAAAAGACCGGAAATTTAAAATCTATCTGTGCCGCAAAGCAGATCCCGAATCGAAAGGCAAAATAGAGAGTGTTGTAAAATACGTAAAATATAATTTCGCTAAAAATCGAATTTATACAACACTTGAGGACTGGAACGATAGGTCTTTAAAATGGTTAGAACGTACAGGGAATTATAAAGTGCACAATACAACAAAAAAGAGACCTTTCGAAGTGTTTCTCCTGGAAAAGCAACACTTAAGAAAAATCTCTACACCGCTTCCTAAATTAGAAAGCAACCATACAGAAATTATAACAAGGAATGTCAACAAGGACAACACAGTTCGGTACGCATCTAATCGATATTCCGTTCCACTGGGAACATATACGAACTATCCAGTCATACAAATAGTGCCCCAAGGGCAGAAATTAAAAATATTAGTACCGCATACTGGCGAAATTCTTACGGAACATACCATTAGTTTAGAAAAAGGCAAACTGATAAAAAATATAAATCATGGACGTGATCGCTCTAAGTCGCTCGATGAGTTACAACGTAATGTGCTCACTTTATTTCCATATAAAGGAGCCGAGCAATATATTCAAGATGTTTGTCATACATACGGTCGATATCGTAGAGATCAATTATTGTTATTCCAAAAAATTGCGAAAGAGAACCCAGAATGGATTTCTGCAGCAATTGATAAATGTATTCAAGAAAAGTTATATAGCGCAAATGAGTTTCGAGATGTGGTCGCCTATTTTAAGCGAACAAAAATTGAACCAGAGCAGCCAATAACTACTGTAAAAGAATCAAAAGAATCGCTAGCAATAGCAGTTCAAACGAGAGATTTAAAAGAATACATTCAACGTATGGGAGGCAAATAATATGAGTAAAAGTGTGGCAGATATCCAACAGGCATTTAAGCAATTACGTTTAGCAGAAACGGCTGAGGGGCTCCCAGAGCTTCTCCGCCAAGCGGAACAAGTATCGTGGACGTATTTAGAATTCATTGATGAGCTAACAACATTAGAGCTTAGAAGACGAGAAGAAAAGAGTATCGAAAAGCGTTTATCGTGGGCACGTTTCCCATACCATAAGCCGTTGCATATGTTTCAGTTAGAGGAGCAAACAGCGATTACAGAGCGCCAAATGAAACAGCTACAAGAGTTCCAATGGTTAGAGCAAAGTTACAATTTAATTCTTTTAGGACCACCTGGTGCAGGGAAAACGTTATTGGCCGTAGGCTTAGGCATTGAAGCCATTCAAAAAGGCTTTCAAGTCTATTTCATAACAATGGGAGAATTAATTCAGTTATTGAAAACAGAGGAATTTACACATCGCTCACAAATCCAATTAAAACGTTTGAGAGCGTCAGATTTAATTATTATCGATGATGTGATGTATATGGCTTTAGATCAACGGGAAGCCACTTTATTCTTTCAACTCGTACATCAGCTATACGAACAAAGTTCGCTAATATTGACATCAAATCGAAGTCCAGAAGAATGGACAGAGTTAGTGGATAACCAAGGGATGATGACTGCTATTTTAGACCGCCTGTTACACAGAGTCGAGGTCATTCATATGAACAATGAAAGTCATCGTTTAAAACATCAACAAAGAATCTTTAACGAATAAAAAGTGTTCATCCTTAATGAGCAAAAAATGTTCAATTTGGGTTGACGGTGACACCTAATTTATATTTACCATTTGGAGTTGGTATTTTAGGATTTTTGTTTGCCATGTTCGGTGTGAAAGGTTATTTCAGACTTACCTTACTAGGATTAAATATAGTTGGTTTGGTTGGCTATCTTGTTATATTTATTATGGCAACAGTGGGTTTTCAAGAATCATAAGATTTTCTAGTTATATACTAAATTAGCTTTGTGTTATGTAAGACTTTTTTCAGTGGGCGTTTCCTTGAATAGGGAAAGGCTCTTTTTGCGATTAATGGCTCAATTTATAAATACCACTTATTACGCAAATGTGTATTCGAGTAAAAATAACCAAGACAATGCCTTGGCTATTTTGTATTTCCATAAGGAATGCACATAGGGGTTCCGTAGATTGGATCTTCTATAATCTCGCAATTCAGGTGAAAAACATCTTGAACAAGCTTTATTGTGAAAATGTCCTCTGGCTTTCCTTGTGCATATATGCCTTTATTGACGAGGGCAATAATATTGGTAGCATAGCGGCAAGCCAAATTGATGTCATGCAGTACCATTACGATTGTTCGATTCTTTTCTCGGTTTAACTTGTACAATAAATCTAATACTTCTATTTGATGTGTGACATCTAAATAGGTTGTTGGTTCATCAAGTAAAATAATATCTGTTTGTTGTGCCAAAGTCATGGCGATCCATGCACGTTGTTTTTGTCCACCGGAAAGATTATCAACTTCGCTATCCTTAAACTTCGTTAAACCTGTGGCAGCAATCGCTTGTTCAACAATAAGTTGATCCTCATTAGACCATTGTTTGCGCCAATTTTGATACGGAAATCGTCCTTGTTTCACTAATTGGAGTACAGTTAAACCTTCAGGTGCCATTGGCTGCTGTGGTAAAATGGCCAGTCTCTTAGCAGTATCTTTTGCGGACAATTTCGTAATATCCTCATTATTTAAAAGGATGGATCCGCTTTGCGGTTTCAATAATCGGGCAATGGATCTCAGAAGTGTAGATTTCCCGCAACCATTTGCACCGATTAATACGGTGATTTCTCCTTTAGGCAAAACTAAATCTAAAGGCTCGATAATAATTTTTTCACCGTAATTTAACTGAAGCTGCTTTGTTTCAATCATTCTTATCAGCCTACCTTTTTTTGCATTTTAATTAACAAATAAATAAAGTAAGGTGCTCCAATTGCTGCAGTAAATACCCCAGCAGGAACAACAATAGAATCAAACAAGCTCCGACCAATTGTATCAGCTAGTATAACTAGTATCGCACCGATACAAGCGGAGGCTGGAATTAGTGAACCAAAGGATGATCCTACTAATTTACGAGCAATATGGGGAGCCATTAATCCTACAAACCCAATTGTACCCGCAAATGAGACGGCACTCCCTACAAGAGCGGTACACAAAAGTAATAGTGCCAGTCTCGTTTTTTGAACATGTTGTCCAAGACTCGTTGCCGCATCGTCGCCAAATTGCTGTAAATTTAAATGACGAGAAACGAGTAAGGTAATGATGAACAGGCAAGTGACTACGGGAATAATTATTTTCACTTGTTGCCAAGTTGCACTATTCACACTGCCGGTAATCCATACATTTGCTTTGCTTGCCTGATAAATCGGGCCGATAATCATCAATAAGGTTGTAATTGCCTGCATTAATGAAGCTATGCCAACTCCGATCATGACGAGTCGTGTCGCTGAAACACCATTTTTCCACGCTAAACTATAGACGAGTAGTGCCGTAGCTAATGCACCTATAAACGCCGCAACCGGCATCCATTCTATACTTACAGTTAGTGAATTGGTAGCATCGCTAAAAAGTGCTAAAAATGCAACGACTGCCGTTCCTGCACCAGCTGAAATACCGATTACATCTGGTGATGCCAAAGGATTGCGAATAATTCCTTGTAAAATTGCACCCGAAATTGCTAACGCCATACCAGCAAATATTGAGACAAAAATTCGTGGCATTCGAAATTCCTGAACGATTAATGTGTCAAATTCAGATCCATTGCCAAAGAGTATTGCAATAACTTTAAGCGGGGAAATAAAGGAATCACCAACGGATAAACTGAAAATAAACGTTAAAACTACTATAAGCATTAATATTAAAAGCTTTTTTACAGCGCTGTAATCTACTAATTGTGAAAAATAATTTGATTGTAAGTTCAGTAACTTTTTCATCCTTTATTAAATCCCTTTCTCGCTATATATACAAAGATTGGCGTACCAATTATGGCAGTCATGACACCCACGGGTACTTCTTGTGGCATGATGATATAACGTGCACCTAAATCTGCAAACAGTAATAGTATTGCTCCAAATAGTGCAGATAACGGTATATACCATTGATGTTCCGTTCCAATTATTTTGCGTGCAATATGCGGGATGATTAAACCGATAAAGCTTATTGGTCCAGCGATTGCAACTGAACCACCAGCCAGTAGTACAACGATGAATACAATTAATAACTTGGTTTTTAAAACATTCAATCCTAGTCCTTTTGCGACATCCTCACCTAAAGACAGCAAATTCAATTGTTTCGCCATAATCGCAGTAATTAGCCAGCCTATAGCAAAAAAAGGCAGTACTGTCCATAGCATTTGGATATCCCTTCCCTGTACAGATCCCGCAAGCCAAAATAATACCTGATCGAGCTGTGCTTCATTGATCGCTAACAACCCTTGAGTGATGGAATAAAACAATGCACCCAGGGCAGTCCCAGCTAAAGTCAAGTTCATAGGCATCATTTCTCCATGACCAACAGAACTAATCGCTAGAATACTAAGGGCCGATACAGCCGCACCTAAAAATGCGACTAATGTGAAACTAAAGAGACTTGTCATTTGTAAAACACTTAGAGCAAGTACTACAAATAAGCCGGCGCCAGCATTAATTCCTAAAATACCTGGAGAGGCTAAAGGATTTCTTGTCATTGTTTGAAGCAAAGCACCTGCAATTGCAAGGGAAGCCCCAACAAAAATGGCAATAAGCGCCCTCGGTAACCGATGATTAATGATAATGATATGTTCATTACTTTTGTTGAAATGGAAAAATGCTTCCCAAGTTGTATGCAGATTAGTATTAGCATAGCCGTATGTAATACTTAGCACAACTCCTATTATCATCACAATAAAACCAAATAATAATAGAATTATTTTCGATAAGTTACTTTTCATCATATGAATTCCTTTGAGTAGAATGAATATTTAAAAAATATTGTTGACAGAAGATTCCTAGTCAAATATGATTTAAATTGTTAGATAATGATAATCATTATCAATTATTTGTTGGCACAATAATACTAACATACATATCGGAGGAAAAAAAGTATGAAAATATCATTTAGTAAAGTTTTAGGAATTTTATTACTATTAACAGTTTGTGTTCTAGCTGCATGTAGCGATTCAGAAAAAACGAAGGAGGCAAGCGGTGCGGAGCCTGCAGAGGGAAAATCTGTCTCATATACAGTACAACATGTGATGGGTTCTACAACTATCACATCAACACCTGAAAAAATCGTCGTACTAACAAATGAAGGTACAGAAGCTTTACTTGCTTTGGGAATTAAACCCGTTGGCGCAGTATCTTCATGGTCAGGTGAACCTTGGTATGAACATATTGCAGATCAAATGGACGGAGTAGAAGTTGTGGGGCAAGAAACAGCAATCGATTTAGAAGCGATTGCTAAGTTAAAGCCAGATTTAATTATCGGTAATAAAATTCGTCAAGAAGCTGATTATGAAAACTTAAGTAAAATTGCGCCGACTGTTTTTGCTGAAACATTAACAGGTCAATGGAAAGATAATTTCTCATTATATGCAGAAGCAGTTAATGCTGTAGATAAAGGCAAAGAAGTATTGGCGAATTATGATGCTAAGATTCAAGAAACAAAAGAAGCTTTAGGTGATGCAACAAATCAATCTGTTTCTGTCGTTCGTTTCTTATCAGGCACTTCCAGAATTTATTTCACAGACTCGTTTTCAGGAGTTATTTTAAAAGAATTAGGCTTTAATCGCGTAGAAAAGCAAGCGGATTTATTTACTAATGACAATCAAATGGCAGTAGAAGTTGGCAAGGAATTAATACCTCAAATGGATGGAGATTTGCTATTCTACTTTACTTATCTCCCAACAGGCGACGATTCAGCATCTGCAACAGAAGCCGAATGGACAGCTGATCCATTATGGCAAAATCTTAACGCAGTAAAAAATGGAAAAGCGATTAGCGTGAGTGATGCTGTTTGGAATACAGCAGGCGGCATTTTAGCAGCTCAAAAAATGCTGGAAGAAATTCAAGAATTATTAGCACCTTAATTTGAATTAGCAGACGTTTGGAATTGATTAAATTGCAATTCTAGATCGTCTGTTTTTTTTATTTAGACTGAAGTTATTCGCAAAGTAAAGCTTCGAAAATAATTACAAACAATTTAGAGGGATATTACACCTTCATATCAAATCATTAAGTAATATCTATCTTGGAAGGGGCAACGCAAGTGTATCAATATTTTAATGGTTTCGTAATTAGAGAAGGTACTGAAGGGATTCCAGCTGATTTTGTTGAGACCTTGTTTAAAGACGCTGGATGGGCAAAAAATATTCCATCATGGCAAAAAGAAAAGTACTCACTAATCTTTAAAAATTCAACTTGGGCATTTACTGTCTGGGATAATGAGAGAATGATTGCAATGGTGAGAGTGATATCCGATCAAATCATGGCAGCGAATATAATGGATTTAGTCGTTTTATCGGAATATAGGGGCAAAGGGATAGGTAAAAAACTTGTTGAGTTATGTATTCAAAAACTTCCGCATGGGGACTGGTTTGCGCACACTTCAGCAAATAATTTCAAATTTTATGAGAGCTGCGGAATGGAAGTGAAAGATTTATCGGCCCATGGCACTTGTGTCTATTATGGTTATATCCAAGCAAGGAAGATGGACACCGATAATTAATAGCCTATTTACGCGATTTTTGAAAAGGACTTGTGTTTTTTCATAATACGGTGAAAAAATTTTATCAGGTAAGAAACATATGAAACTGAAATACAAGAAGCATTGATAATCTTGTAGAAGAATAATTAGGGAGGTGATGTTTTGATAATAATGATAAATGGAGCATTTGGCGTAGGTAAAACTACAATTGCAAATAGGCTCGTGAACGAAGTCGAAAATAGTATGATTTATGATCCGGAAGAAATAGGTTATATGTTAAGAAATGTTATTCCCATTGATATGAAAAGAACAGAAACCCCCACAGGAGACTTTCAAGATTTGGATTTGTGGAAAGAGTTAACAGTCGATATGGCAAAGAAGTTAATTACTAAATATGAAATCAATCTAATTGTACCAATGACGATCAGGAAAATTGAATACTTTCATTACATATACAACGGATTTAAAAATATTGATGAACAAACGTATCATTTTTGTTTAAATGCAAGTAAAGAGACGATTTACGAAAGGTTAAGACTACGTGGAGAGGAAGAAGGCAACTGGTGTTTTCAACAAACCGATAAATGCTTAGAAGCTTTTAATCAATATGATTTTGGAGAATATTTAGATACTGAAAGAAATAGTATCGATGAAATAATTCTAGAAATAAAAAGGAAGTTAAAGCTTCTTTAAACTGAAGTATATATTTATAAATCGAGAGGCTTTTTGTAAAATAATTAATTCAACTACAGAAAGATGATGGAGAAATTATCGAAAAGATGATTCAAATTGGAGATTACTTTCAGGATAAGCGCTAAGTGATTCTCTCGTAAAGGATGATGTTAATATGGAACTGTTATATCTGGTATCAGCTTTATTGTTCTCGATCCTATGGTTTCTAAATTTGGTTCAGCTCTTAGAAAAATTACATCAAGGAAGAAATATACATAATCAAAAGTTATTAGGCTGTGTTTGGAGTGCTTGTTTAATTTTATCTATAATTTCTGTATATCTATATTTATATAGCTGCTTGAACGTCTAGATTAAGGGTTATCGCAGGTAAGGGCAACAGCTTCGACTAATGGGGCCAATTAATTACAGAGAAAGGTGGGAGAACATCATTTCAGAAAATAAGAGAGCGATTATGCTGTTGGAGCAAAACAATTATGATGAAGCATTTTCACTATTTAAAAAGCTGGCAAGAGAAACACCGTCTGTTCAGAGTCTTAACAATTTGGCATGGATTATGTTGCGTGAGGAAGAGAATCGAGATGAGGCAAGGGCATTATTAGAGCAATTACTCGTCCTTAACCCAAAGTCTTCGTTTCCATATATGTTGCTCGGTGAAATTGCGTTACATAACAAACAATATGATGAAGCAAAGCATTATTTACTACAGGCGCTCAGCTATAGAGAGACGGAGGAAGCGACCTATAATTTAGCAATGGCGCATTTTCAGCTCGGTGAATTTGAACAAGCAGCGAAAGTCTTTTCTCGCTGTGATGGTGATTCAGGAATTACGCAATTACACGAGGTCGTATCTTGGCTGTATGCAGGTCATATTGATAAGGCAAAGACGCTTTTAGCTAAATGGAATGATGAAGCGGATGATTACACAGGTGCCATTGAAATTGCAGATGTTTACATAGAGCTTAGTTGTTACAAGAAAGCACGAGCACAATTTGAAAAAGAATGGAACAGCTATTATATTTCACCTTATTGCGTCAGTCGCTATGCTTATACCTTGTGGCAATTAGAGGACTACGATGCTTGCCGTGCAATAATTCAACAAGCAATTCAACAGAATAAAGAAGAACAAATGGATGAACAGCAAAGGGAGCTGGAAGAGCATTGGACAGCGCAGGATCGTGACGAGTGCATAAATGAATTAACCGAACAGCATCACACTCTCGAAACGCTTTGGCGGAGCTTGGAAAATGGTTATGTGCCTCCCTTTGACTACGATATGTATCCCAACGGCGGCTGTCAGCTGTTTGGCTGCACGCAGCATGGCCATCCTGAATACGAAGAGGTTACAAGAGGGGAAATTAGGTAGGCAAAGAGTTCATGATACATAAAATTCAAGCTATATGGCTGGCTAGCAACCAGTAGTGATTAAATATGTTAATTGAAATGGATGGGTATGATCAGCAAGTGCTGTTATCCGGACCAAGCTATACATTAGAGCAGTTAAACAAATTTTATAGACTAGCAAAAAAGCAGGCAACCTCAAGCATAGAAATTGCACAGTTTTTTTGTTCAAAATATCAATTTAGCCGTATTCCGTATGATGCAACTCTTCAGGTGGCATTTGTGATTGATACCGATACAGGGCGGGTCTATTCACCGACATATTAAAAATTAGGGGTAAGGTGAGTTGAGTTGGTAAAAGGAAATATATTGAAACTAATAAGTAATGTAATCGTATATTAGGTACAGGATAATCTCGGGAGGTATTGAAAATGGTGGGGGTATTTTTATCGATTATTATTATATATGGAGTTTTAATATGGACCTATTTCTACCCAGAAGAAAGTTTATTATGGGGAAAACGCGGGATGTTCAAAGAAGAACCTCAATTAACTGAGAGAGTAATTCGCAATACAAAATTGAAAGCCTTAATAAGTATTATTGTAATAACGTTAATCATTATTATTTTTATATTTACTCAATTTTAATAAGTAGAAAACATAGGCAAAAATCAAGAGCCATTTTTATTGGTGCTCATTCATTGTTACTAATAGACTTCAAAAGGGGAGCCGTACGCATAGCATATAGTATGCTAACCCTAACACCCCCAGATTTTTTTAGTAACTCTTAACCTAACTTGAAATGCAGTTTAACCATGACAAACTACTTTGATAAAATTAATCGAATGGAGTAAAAAAGGGTTTTATCTGAATCGAGGAACCATATTATTACAATTCATGTCTATATTAGAAATGTAAGTAAAATGGTTTGGAGGCAAAATGATGTGGTTATTAATAGGAATTATTGCAATAGTGGCAACTTTTATAAACTTGTTTATGTACATTACAGGTAAGGATTACAAACTTGCGATGGCAATGGGGCTATCATTTACAGCACTTACCCTCTGTGCCGAATACACGCTGATTTCGGATTGGGTGGAAGTAAAAGATTGGGCGGCTATAGAAGATGTAGTACCAGGTATGGAAAGGGCATTATGGTTTTTAACGAGTATTTCTATCTTATTAAATATAGCACCGATATTTCTAGAGAGAAAAAGAAATAAAAGTAAATAACGTATTTCCAAAATCGGTGCTCTTTATAAAGAACGAGTGGAACCATATGTATTTGATAGCATTAAAAGACTTTAATTTAAAATCTTTTATGCTATTTTTTTTCACAAATCACCGGAGACCAAAATCCGTCTTTCTTTATCACAACTTCTTCCACCTGATCGAAGTTTTCAAAGCACTTCTCAATAATAAGTTCATTTGCTTGGTGATTCTTATAAATTTGGTTAAATGTTATACCGCCAATAGTTAGAATAAGAATACTTCCAACTAT
The DNA here is from genome assembly GCF_900168685.1 of Solibacillus isronensis. Classification (NCBI taxonomy): domain Bacteria; kingdom Bacillati; phylum Bacillota; class Bacilli; order Caryophanales; family Caryophanaceae; genus Solibacillus; species Solibacillus isronensis. Next base: position 1,303,388 of record NZ_FVZN01000014.1, read on the forward strand.
GGCGATTAACTTACTAAGTTTATTATTCAACGGCAATATCTCCTTTATTTTAAAACCATTAATACTTTTTCTCAGTACTCATCTATTGAACGAAATACTGATAAAATAATTTATCCACTTGTAATATAGGGAAACTCTCAGGTAATTCGTTAGGATTAATTCCTGTAAATCCATTCTTCTCATAAAATCGGTGAGCGGCTAAAAATTGAGGTGTAGTTCCTAGATAGATAACCTCTACTGAATGTTCTTTGGCCCATTCGATTGCAGTGTTTAACAAAAGACTTGCGGTTTTAAATTTTGCTCCGCGATAATTTTTATCCACAAACATCTTCCTTAATGCAACTTGGTGGTTACCTAAATCTAAAAGGCTTATTGTACCAACTACTTTATCATTATAGATAGCTACCCAAAAGTTACCATTTCCTGTCTGATAAAATTCTTTTACTTTGAACAGATCGGGTTGATCATCTTTAGTTATCGGAATGTTGTATTCCTGCTGCTGAATATGAAGAATTAAATCTACCACTTGAGCTTGATATTCATTACTATACTGTTTCACAATGGGGGAGTTCATCTTCTGTTTACACCGCCTATAAATATATTTATTTTCTAAATTTTACAGTATAAATCATTTTTGGCAAACCTATAATTAACTACCCGTTCTCATATACTAAAGTAAATAGTAAACGATGATCTTAATCAAAATCATAAATTAACTTGCTCTACTTGAATATCACATGGTTGAAAAAAGGATCAGATGGGGAGTTTTAATACTTTCAAAGATATACGTTACTGGATTCTTCTAGTTCCATTCTTAATCATCTTAGTCCTGTATTTTTTGGAAAAGCCATATGTTTCATCACTTGCAATTATTATTTTTCCGACATTATTTTGGTCTACATATCATCTTTGGAGATATTTTGGAGATAAAAAGAAGAGAAATGCTATGGAAAGTAGAATCGACTTGTAACTTGCTTGAGATGTCGTCAGAAAAGCTTTTGAGTTTTTTCATTGTAAACATCAAATAGCCCCCACCTTAAATTAGATGGAGGCATATGGCTATTGTCGCTTCTTCGTTTTCTTATTATTAAGTCTCTCGGCAGCTGTCAATGGTTCGTTTGCCAGTTCGTGATCAAGCTCCCTTGATAAATTTTTTCTTATTGCTTGCTCATCACTAGTGCTGCGATTGTTTTTATTGTTAGAACTCACTATACACACCTCCATGATTGTAGTTTGCCACCTGGTGTCCTGAGTATGCATTTTAGTTAAACCTACAATATCGTTACTAGGAACCATAGTTACTGAACAATTGATGCTTAGGATTTTTAATAATGCTTAAATTAATTTTAAAGTCTATAATTATGTAAATTAAACGAGTATCGGATAAAGTTCCTCTTGAAAGCTTGTTAGACATAGCTAATTCAATTGATTAATGATCAAATTATTTAGCTCTTAAATATTTTATTTATTTAATGGCTATAAATACTCTAATGTCATTTTCCCATTAATTCTACTTCAATTAACGAAAGCTATTCTTCAATCGAAGAGTAGCTTTTTTTATTTTAATAAAGGGCGTATGCTAGGTTTCAATACAAGAAATTCTCATTAGAAAAAATTTTTTTATTTTTTGTAAACTTTTTGATGAAAAGAGACTCTTTAATAGTGAAAGCTTTAGAAAGGAGTACCTATGGATTCGCATCTCTTGTTGGAAATATATAAAAAGCAAGCAAAGATGATTTATTTTTATTTAAAAAAGAACGGCTGTAGTCATGAAGATGCAGAAGATATTGTTCAGGAAAGCTATACGAAATTCATTGCTTATAGCAATGCTGTTCCTTCCCATAAAGCGCTTTCCTATATTTTTACGATTTCCATGAATGAATTTAAAAAATTATTAAGGAAACAGGGCAAGGAACAAATTATTTTGATTAACGATAATAGTTTCTGGAACAATTTTGCTGATGACCAGGATACGGAACTGAGTGTATTAACGCTTGAAATGAAGCATGAAATCACAATTGTATTGGAAGGTATTCAAGAAATCTTTAAACAACTTTTACTATTAAAGTATGAACTTGAACTTAGTTATAAAGAGATTGCTTTATTATTGGGCATGAAGGAAGAAACGGTCAGAACTTATTTATTTCGAGCAAGAAAAGAATTTCAAAAGAAGTGGAGGGAGCTACATGAATGATTTTCCGGATGATCTTTTTGATGAAAAGAAAATCAAGAAAGCAGTAAGAAGAGGGAAATTGAAGACAATTATTACTGTTATTATCATTTCTATTTTTGTATTCGGTGTTTTAAACATAGCTAATTCTGCAATTATGGCAAACTATAGTGAAAAGGCATTTAAGCAGTGGGATGCTTATGTCCGTCTCAGCACGCCAAACGGTTACATAAGTGAAACAGTTGATTCAAGAGGTATATTAGGTGGTATAAGCAACTATGAAATTTCAAAAGACTTTAAAATCAAACCGGTCGTTATCGAACGAAAACAATACTCATTTGGTCTGATTCCATCTGTTTTAATATCTAGGGGCTCAGGTGGCAAAATAGGTATTACAGGTGAAGATTGGCAATTTGGCTATAAAGAAAATGGTTGGCGAGAAATGCTGTTTTTCCATCCGAATGTATCCTACAAAAAATATAAAGATGATAAAGAACAGATTGAACTTATGCAAGGTAATAAAATTTATGAAGTAGCGCTATCTTTTGATCAGCCTTACAAACCAAGTGAGCTTTTCATACAGCTTCCCGAAATGACATGGTTTTGGATAGATACTTATAGTAGTGAACAATTAAACGAGTTTCAACAAGAGGCAAAAGAATATGATTGGTCTTCAACATTTATTAGAGAAAAAGAAGCACTGGGATTCTCAATAAACAGTCCTTATATTTCAATCCATGATTTAGAAGGTGAGTACGAACAATTTCTAGAATTACTGCAAATTAGTATCTCTCCTGATCATCAGAAAGTTTATAACAAGATGAAAAATATCAAGTTAGAGGATGTAGAAATATTAGGGGCAGTTGTTTATGGAACAAAGGAAGAAATAGGAGATATATTAAAAGAGCCGATTATAAAAGCTTCATCAATAGGTGGAGTCATTGAAAACTATTAGTTGATGTGAATTTAATATTCTTCGGAAAAGTAATTGAATTTTCACTAAAAAAGTGTTTATTTCGTAAAATCAGCTAGTAGAACATATTGGTATAAGGATTTGAGTGTTGATCTTGCATAGAATAAAATTTTGCGAAAAGTAAAAAAGGGGCTGGGACAAAACCCGCCTCAAAATCAAAAGCCGTTCAAGTTTTACGATGAGTAAAGTTTGAACGGCTTTATTATTGTGTGTCTACTATGTAGCCGTTGTTCTCCGTTACGGCGGACGCTTTCCTGGGGGCACGGCTCGAGCCTGTAGTCTCTCCCACGTGCTTGTCCCCTGGGAGTCGCCGCCTTCACTCCGAACAACTAATTTTTCTTCTATATCAAGTAAATCTCTGCATAATTTCAGGCGTGAAAAAGGGACATTCTCTGTTAAAATTTAAGTATCCTACCACCAAATTTTAAACGAAAGAAGTGTCCCTATGTTTAAAGATTATAACATGAATCAACTTATTTTACCGCTAGATTTAGAAGTAAAGTTACATAATAATGATATTGCCTTTTCCATCCACCATTTGGTCGAAAGCATACCGAACCAAGCTTTCGCTCCTTTTATTCACCATACTGGTTGTCCATCGTATCATCCACGTATGATGCTAAAGCTGATTTTATGCGGTTACACACAATCCACTTTTTCAGGAAGAAAAATAGAGGATCTGACAAGAGACAGTATCCGTATGATGTGGCTTGCCCAAGGATATGAACCAAGTTATCGCACTATTAACCGTTTTCGTGTACATCCCAATATGAAGGAACTCATTCGCCAATGTTTTGTACAATTCCGTTGTCAGCTAGTTGAAGAAAAACTCATTGATCAAGAAGCGATTTTTATCGATGGCACAAAGATTGAGGCAAATGCCAATAAGTTCACATTTGTTTGGAAAAAATCAGTGGAAAAACATCATACCAACCTCGTAGGAAAATCAAATAAACTTTACGATGAGTTATTGGAACATCAAATTATTCCTGAAATCAAACGTGAAACGGATGAACAGTTATCAATAGAAGAGTTAACACAAGTAGCACATCACCTAGAAGAAGTAGTCGACGACTATACGAGCAAAATAGAGCATTCTGATGATGTCATTGAGCGAAAAAAATTACGTAGCGAACGAAAAACACCGAAGCAAATACTCAAACAAGTACATGATTGGATTATAAGAAAACAGAAATATGAGAAGGATTTTAAAGTGTTTGGTACACGCAACAGTTATTCAAAGACAGATCACGAAGCAACATTTATGCGGATGAAAGATGACTATATGCAAAACGGCCAATTGAAGCCAGGTTATAATGTACAAATCGCTACTGAAGGTCAATACACACTCGCTTATGATGTATTTCCAAATCCAACAGACACGAAAACACTTATTCCATTTCTTAATAAAATTGAGGAAAGTTATTTTGAGCTACCAAAACATATTGTAGCGGATGCCGGATACGGCAGTGAACAGAATTACCATGATATTCTTAACAATCGAAAACGAACACCACTCATTACATTTAATCAGTACTTGAATGAACAGAAGCGAAAATACAAAAATGATCCTTTTAAGACAAGCAATTGGGTGTATGAGAAAGAAAACGATGCATACATTTGTCCAAATGAAAAGAGATTAAGATTCCAATATAATTCTGTTCGTACGGATAAAGCAGGTTTCCAAAGAGAATTTAAAATCTATGAATGTGAAGAATGTACAGGATGTCCTTTCCGTACAAAATGTACGAAAGCTGCGGAAGGGAAAAATCGTAGACTCATGATTAACGAGAATTGGGAACAACAAAAAGAAGAAGTAAGAGCGAAGCTTTCAGAAGAAAAAACGGCTGCCATTTATCGTCAACGTAAAATTGACGTGGAACCAGTTTTTGGATTCTTGAAGGCTAATTTGTGTTTCCGCCGATTTTCAGTTCGTGGAAAATCGAAGGTTACTAACGAAATAGGCTTGGCATTAATGGCCACAAATTTAAGGAAATATGCGGTAAGAGGATAATGCCTCTCCGAATATTTTCTTTATAAAGCGCAAAAAGAGAAATTGCATTGTGCAATTTCTCTTTTTGCGTGAACTGAAACTAATTCTGTCCCAGCCTCTTTTGTTTTATGGAAACGAAAACCCCCTGCTATGCGGGGGGTTCTAAAAAGCTTTTAGCTATGGACAAAAAAAATACTCCAGTCGTACAATAAAATCAGGTCTGGTCAACCGATTACGTACGAAAGGAGCTCCAATATTGGATAATAAAAGTTTAGCACATACAACATGGAATTGTAAGTATCACATCGTGTTTGCGCCAAAATACAGAAGAAGAATGATCTATGGGAAAATAAAAGCAGATATCGGTAAAATATTACGTCAACTGTGTGAAAGAAAAGGCGTAGAGGTTATTGAAGCTACAGCGTGTCCCGATCATATACATATGTTAGTGAGTATTCCACCGAAGCTTAGTGTATCTGCGTTTGTGGGTTATCTTAAAGGGAAAAGCAGTTTGATGATATTCGATCGACATGCAAATTTGAAATATAAATATGGCAACCGAAAATTTTGGTGTCGAGGATATTATGTGGATACAGTAGGGCGAAACAGAAAAGTCATTCAAGAATATATAAAAAATCAATTGCAGGAAGATCTGCTGGAAGATCAGATGACAATGAAAGAATTTATTGACCCATTCACAGGGGAAGAACTAAATCGAAGAAAAAAATAAGTACACCGCTTTAGCGGTAGTCGGAAACGTAGTGCGGTTGGCAGACCTTTCAGAGCGTCTTTAGACGTGGGCCAGTAACCCAGCGTTTCACGCGCAGAGAAAACCACCAGTTCAACTGGTGGTTTTTATTTCGTTTCCAATTGGAACGGTATTTTACAAATCAGCGCACAGTACAAAACTATTTAACGAAAGTAGAGGCTTTGTTTGCTCATTCATTAAATAGGCATAACTATGGATTAAGGACTGAATTTTAGTCGGAACTTCCGAAAATTCATTTAGCAAGTAATTGCTGTAGTCGACTTCCCAAGATCCGTCCTGCAAATAGCTGGCATCGACTGTTTGTCCAACATTGATTTTAAAGCCTTCGCTAAGCATAAGTTCCTTTATTTGCGTTTTATGAAAGAGATTTTGGATATTCCCTTCATTTTCTGTAAATGCTGTATAGAGCGCCGCAATATTGGCTGCGCAAAAGTGCGCACGCTGATCGTCCGATGTATAATCGATGTCCCATTCAGCAAAACAGATACGATCTGCCACTTGCTTGATCTTTTGAAAGTAATTCTTTAACAGTTCGCTACTTTCGAAATACCATGAACAATGGGATAGAACAACGACATCAAATTTCTCGTCGAACTCCATTTGCAAAAAGTCGGTTTCGTAGTGGAAATCGATTCGATGTCCTAATGGGGATTGTGAAATCGTTTCTGCTGCTTCACCTAATGTGATTGGTGCACCATATTCAGTTGAGGCAATGTCGATGGCAACGACACTGCCAGTTTCTCCGACGGCATCTGCCAATACAACAGTAGTGTCACCTTGCCCGCATCCGATTTCAAGTACTTTCATACCTTTCTCAATTTGAAAGGTTTTTACTAGCTCAATACGATGTGTTAATTGTGTACGTTGTATTGTATCGTCCCCGATAATTTTCATGCAGTTTAATAAATGTTCCAATGTTTTTCAGCTCCAATAATGATTGATTATTGAGCCAATTTTTCAGCTCAATATTAATTCTGAACGTTCAACCATTTCACTAACATCAATTCATCGACTCCTTTTCAATAATTCTATTAAAACATTGCATGGAGTCAGTGGACAATAGTTATTTATAAACAAGGGAAAATTAAAATTTTTTTACGTTTACAATGAAGAAATTTGTTTAGATTCCTTAAAAACCGAACATTTATATTAAAATTAAATAAAATATTCGTTTTATGGTTGACAACGTTTTCATTGTTTTGTAAAGTAACAGATGTCGAATGATTATTATAAAAAACACGAAAAATGTTCGTATTTAGGAGTGTAGTGAAATGATAGATACAGTATTTGATTATGAAGATATTCAATTAATCCCTGCAAAGTGCATAGTGAAAAGTCGTACAGAATGCGATGCAACAGTAACTTTGGGTAACCATACATTTAAACTTCCGGTAGTTCCGGCAAATATGCAAACAATTATTGATGAGCAATTAGCAGAAAAATTAGCTGCTCAAGGCTATTTCTATATTATGCACCGTTTCCAACCTGAAAAGCGTGCGCAATTTATCCGCGATATGCAGAGCAAAGGCTTGATTGCATCGATTTCTGTCGGTGTAAAAGATGAAGAGTATACATTTATCGAAGAGCTAAAAGATGCTAAGCTTGTACCGGATTATATTACGATTGATATCGCACACGGTCATTCAAACCAAGTCATCGAAATGATCGGTCATATTAAAAAGCATTTACCGAACAGCTTTGTAATTGCAGGAAATGTCGGTACTCCTGAAGCAGTACGTGACCTTGAAAATGCAGGTGCGGATGCGACAAAAGTTGGGATTGGCCCAGGTAAAGTATGTATTACGAAAATTAAAACTGGTTTTGGTACAGGCGGCTGGCAGTTGGCAGCACTTCGCTGGTGTGCAAAAGCTGCTTCAAAACCGATTATCGCGGACGGCGGTATTCGTACACATGGCGACATTGCTAAATCAGTGCGTTTCGGGGCATCAATGGTGATGATCGGTTCACTATTTGCAGGTCACGAAGAATCACCTGGCCAAACAGTGGAAATTGACGGCAAACAAGTGAAAGAATATTTCGGTTCCGCATCGGAATTCCAAAAAGGCGAGCGTAAAAACGTTGAAGGCAAGAAAATGTACGTCGATTCAAAAGGTTCGATTTTTGATACGTTAACTGAAATGGAACAAGATCTGCAGTCATCAATTTCATATGCAGGTGGTAAAACATTATCTGCAATCCGTAACGTTGATTATGCGATTGTTAAAAATTCAATTTTCAATGGCGATAAAATTTAATTTATTTTATTGCGCGTAAGACGTTATCCCTGGCGAATTTCAACATCATTACGCTAAAGTGAAATTTAAATTTTCTGATAATAAGTGTTGACATTTTATTTCATTGCCGGTAAACTTCATTTCAAGGTAATATCTTAGGCAATGATTGGAAGTAGTAAATAGCTTGTATACTTTAAGAGAGCCAGTGGGTGGTGCAAACTGGCAGATACAACTGTTGAACTCGTCCATGAGCTACAACCCGAAATTAAGTAGGGAAGTCGGAAGTCTCCGTTAAAAGACAGGCAAACTATTTGTCGTTAAGTGGAATGTTTCAGCAATGGACATTCAATTTAGAGTGGTACCGCGAGTCTAACCTCGTCTCTATGGAAATTTTTCATAGAGGCGAGTTTTTTTATTTTTATTTTCGGTTTTAAAATCATTTGAGAAGAAAAGGGGTTATGAGAATGAGTAGAAAAATTTGGGTTTTTGATACGACATTACGTGATGGTGAGCAAGTGCCTGGGGCTAAACTGAATTTATATGAAAAAGTGGAAATTGCCCAGCAGTTAAAAAAGCTCGGTGTTGATATTATTGAAGCCGGATTCCCAGCGTCTTCACAAGGTGATTTTGAAGCGGTAAAAGCTGTGGCACAGAAGGTTGGCCAAAATTCAAACATGATGATCACTGCACTTGCCCGTGCTGTTAAAGATGATATTGATTCAGTATATAATGCAGTGAAATATGCCAATAATCCAATGATCCATATGGTTTTAGGGACATCCGATATTCATGTGGAGAAAAAGTTCAGTAAATCGAAAGACCAGATCCTGCAAATCGGGGTAGATGCGGTAAAATACGCGAAATCGTTACTGCCACAAGTACAATATTCAACGGAAGACGCATCCCGCTCTGATTTTGAATACCTTTGGAAAACGATTGAAGCGGTCATGAAGGCCGGCGCTACAATGATCAATGTACCGGATACAGTCGGGTATGCTGAACCGGAACAGTGGGGCGAGATGATTGCCAAACTGAACTACCGAATGAAAAACCTGGACGATTCCGTACTGCTTTCAGTTCACTGTCACAACGATTTAGGTATGGCGACTGCCAATACGTTAGCGGCGATCAAAAACGGTGCCGATAAAATAGAAGTGACGATGAACGGTATTGGTGAACGTGCCGGAAATGCTGCATTAGAAGAAGTCGTTATGGCGATTAAAACACGCGGTGACGTTTACGATGTGTTTACAGATATTAATACGAAAGAAATTATGAATACATCTCGCTTAGTGTCTAGCTTTATGGGTCTTGATGTGCAAGTGAACAAAGCGATTACAGGAGATAACGCCTTTGCCCATTCATCAGGTATTCACCAGGACGGCTTACTGAAATCACGTGATGCATATGAAATCGTTCATCCTGAAGATGTAGGTCTAGATGATATGGAGCTAGTATTAACAGCACGCTCTGGTCGTCATGCGGTGAAAAATGCGCTGTCCAAACTTGGCTTTGATGATTTCTCAGATGAGGAATTTGAAGGCATTTTTGAAAGCTTCCTGAAATTAGCTGATTCGAAAAAAGAAGTTTACAACCATGATTTATATGTCATTGTTGAAAGCTACTATGAAAAAACAGAGAAGAACAATCCAAATAAGGAATCATACTCTGATCAGTTTTATGATATTGAAGACTTACAGATTATTTCAAACGCTGCCTTCCCGTCTGCCAGCGTAAAAATCCGCCGCGGGGAAGATGTATTCAAATCAAGTGCGGTCGGCTCCGGTCCGATTGACGCCCTTTACTCAGCGATAGCGGATGTTACAGGCATTAAAGTTAAGCTTGTCGAATACAACATCAGCTCCGTATCACGCGGCCAAGAAGCGTTAGGGAAAGTAAAAATTATTATCGAATACGGCGGTGAAAATTATATCGCAAAAGCAGCAGATACTGATATTTTAAAAGCATCTGCAATGGCCTATATTAATGCGGTAAACAGTGTGATTGTCGCAAAAATTGCCCCGCAACCAGTAACGACGACTGCTACAGTATAAACAGGTTGAAGTGAAAATTACAGGCAGTCCAAATTTTACGATATGTAAAGTTTGGATTGCTTTTTTATTTGTAATGCTACTGATGATTACCAGCTGCACTGAAATGAATCCGACCTCACCAAAAAAGTAGTGCCCTTGACGAATCAATTGGCACTACTTCATTAAAACTATATTATTTATTGAACTGTTCTATTAATAGACGGTAGCTGTTCAGACGCTGGTCGATCGTATATAGATTACAGTTGATCATCGCTTCATCAAAGCCGTAATATGCCTGTTCTTCTCTAATCTGATTCGCAACATCTTCGGCAGAACCGATCAGCATTAGCGAACGGTTTTCTTCCAAAATCATTTTATCCATTTCTGTAAGCGGATAGTCATTTGCTTCTTCAGGAGAAAGTACAGTCAGGAGCTTACCACGCATTAAGTTCAGGCGGGTAATTTGCATCGGCATCGATAAGTATTCCGCTTCTTCAGCCGTTTCAGCTACACTGATTGCATAAGTCGTAATAATTTGTGGCTGTTCCATAAAGTATGAAGGCTGGAAACTGTTACGGTATGCATCGAAAATCCCTTTAGACATTTGTCCATTGAAGAACTGGGCAAAGGAATAGCCGACGCCCGCTTCACCAGCTTTTTTCGCACTTTGTCCGCTTGATCCAAGCAGCCAGCTTTGCGGAAGCTGTATTTTGAAAGGAGCGGCTACAACATTATCATAAACCGCTTCACCTGTACGCTGTTCATTCATTAAACGTAAAATAACTTCGAGTTTATCATATTGTTCCGTCAGGTCAGGTCTGCGTCCACTTGCAAGCGCAGTCATTGCGGGCATATCCCCGCCAGGAGCGCGGCCTGCACCGAAATCTATACGACCTGGTGCCAACGCTGCCAATGTTTTAAACACTTCAGCCACTTTATATGGAGAATAATGCATCATCATTATGCCGCCCGTTCCTACACGGATACGCTCTGTTTTCGCAGCAACATAGGCAGCTGTTACTTCAGGCGCGGAGCTGGCAAGGGAAGTTGTGTTATGGTGCTCCGCAAACCAGATTCGTTCATAACCGTGCTCATCACCAAGTTGGGCAAGCTTCACTGCATTAGCTAGTGCTTCGGTTGATGTCATGCCTTTGGAGATAGGTACTTGATCTAATATACTAAGTTTCATTGAAATTCACCTCAACTGTTCGTTACAGTTTACGATAACGAATTGAACGGCAAATGTAAAATTATTGGCCTCTCGTATAGGCCTTAATGATCGCAAGACGTTCGCGAATACGTGATTTTGTATTGACGACTTTTGGAGTAGGAGCTGCCACTACATCTGCCTTTAGACCGAGTTTTCGGGCGAGAATTGTCGCTCGTTTCAAATGGAAATCATTTGAAATAATCGTGATGCTTACAATATTTGCGGGCAACATTTTTTTTGCGAACAACAAATTTTCATATGTTGTTGTAGACTGATCTTCCAATAAAACTCTACTTTCAGCAATCCCATGTTCGATTAAATAATCAGCCATCACCGACGCTTCCGTTCGATCTTCATCGGCACCCTGGCCACCTGTAACAATCGCTTTTACAGTGGGATATTTTTGAAGATAATCCACTGCCGCATCTAAACGGTTTTTTAATGACTGGGAAGGGATGCCGCCTGGTTTTACTTTTGCGCCTAAGATGACAACATATTCATTTGAACCGTCTGCCTCATTTTTTAACGCTGCATTCATTTCATAGTCAAGCCAGTAGAAAATTAACACGAGTATAATTAAAATAAATAATAGTGCAAAAATAATTCTTTTCAAAAAAATCCCCCCTTTATGTAGTATACGATGCATAAAGGGGGAATGTTTCGCTATTGCGGAAGAATTATGAAATGGCTTCTTTTTCTTCTCGAATGACTCTGCGCTGTTGTCGTACTTGAACGGACAAGTAGTTGATATAGCGGATAAAAACGTAAAATACAATAATTGCAGAGAATGTTAATTGAAAATAAAAATACGTTTCCAGCCAACTTGTCGACATCCCGTTTTGCTCGAAATAATGAATGACACCATAAGTGGCAGTAGCAGAAATAACTAATGGGAACGTAAAGGCAGCATAGCTTGGATAAAAAGGTAGCTGTAATGCGCTCGGTAATTTCGACAGTACTAAAAGATACAATATTTGCGCGAAAATGAATAATGTCAGAACAATCCCGAATTGACTTTCAAACTGCTGGAAATATGCAGCTAAACTGATCGAAGCGGGTGCGGTTAAAATCGTCAGCATCGGAATCGTAGGCTCCGGCAAATCTTTTCTAATAAATACACGGAAAATAAGAATCGGCACTAACACAATGAAGGCGCATATCGCAAAAATAACAATCGCTTTTGTGAAGACACCTGAAAGATCACTCGCTGTTAAAGGCATAACAGCTGTTCCGACAAACATAATAAGCCAGCTTGGATAAACATCCGAAATCGTAATCCGTTTTTTCCAAATGAATGTTCGAATAAAGTAAAAGATAATAAAGATTTGAGTCGTTGCAGCAAGAATCCAGATCATATGTATAACGAATTCACTTACACCGTAATAGTGCAAACCACTACTTATCGATAATGTCCCCATCGTAAAAGTGGGGGATACTGACGCAATAATCGGGTTTTGCATTTCAGCAAGGATACTGGAAAACGCAAAAATCAGTTTTCCAATAATTAATAGAAATAAAAAGATTCCTATAAAAAAACAGACGTGACCGAAAGTGGCTTTGTCCATACTTAAAAATAAATTTCCCAATGAAACCAGACCGAGCATTAACCCACTGATTGGAATTGGGACTACTTGAAATAAATTTCTCACAATGGCCTCCAAAATATAACAACAATGTGCACAAACTACGAAAATATTCATAAAATGTACACATTGTTTCTGCTAACTCTATTCTACTGCGTAATTTTTAATCCGACAACCGCAATAATAATAAACGAAATAAATAGAATTCTCTTCCAGTCTTTGGATTCGTTATAGATAAACATCCCTACAAGCGTGCCGCCGACTGTACCGATCCCTGTCCATACAGCATAGGCAACTCCCATAGGCAATTCTTTCATTGCCATTGAAAGGAGCGAGAAACTGAAAATAAAGGAACCGATCAGAAATGCATAGGAGCCGAATGATTTTTTCTGGGCAACTTTGTTCATTCCGATAACACCGCCGACTTCAAAAAGACCGGCAAAAATTAAATATACCCAAGCCATTATGCATCCCTCGCTTCTTCCGGTTCATTTGAAATGAGTTTTAACCCAATAACACCGATTAATAATAATCCAATAAAGCCGATTTTTGTTAAGCTGAACGGTTCGTTGAAAATGACCGTTTCCGCTATGACTGTACCGGCAGTACCAATTCCCGTAAACACTGCATAAACGGTTGCAACCGGCAGTTTTTCTGTTGCGATAATTAAAATATAAAATGATATTACAATTAATGCGGCAACGCCAACCCATAGCCACACTGTATGTGCGTATTTCAGTCCCATCGCCCAAACAATTTCAATGATGCCTGCCAATAGGACGAGTATCCAGTATTTTGTCATGATGTCTACACCTCAGCTCTTATTCCTCTGTAATATATTGTCCATCCTGCCTGCAAACGCTTTTCACACCGTTCACTTCCACCATAAAGCATTTCGACATAAAGGCTATCAAGCAATGCCAAAAAGCCGATTGCTGCTTCATTCGCTGAAACGGACAATTTTTGTTCTTTTAAATAATCCGTGAATAGCCTTTCTAATTCGTCCAAATAAATGTACGTTTGTTCACTTAACTGCTGCTCCAAATGTTGCGGCATTAAGAAAATCGAACGCATGAAAAATTTAGTTTCCGCAAATGATTCAAAGCGTTGCTGAAAAGATTGCAGAAATGGCAGTAATACTTTTTCGACAGGAAGTTGTAGATGTTTTGCGATAAATTCTTTTGCAAATAACAGTTCAGCTTCCATTGCCTGTTTCGAAATCGATAGATAGAGCGCATCTTTACTTTTAAAATACGTATAGATCGATTGTTTTCGTATTCCTACTTCTTCCGCGATTTGGGCAAGTGATCCGCCACTGTAGCCATGTTCACTGAAATTAAGCAGAGCGGACTGTATTATTTTCTCTTTAGTCACATTATCACCTTCCTGACGTTCGTAAGGTAAGCGTAACAAAAATTGATTGCGATTGCAAACGAGTTGGATTACAGTGGTTAAAAAGAGGTGAGTACAATGGAGCGTTGCAGTTGGGTAAAGCTGGATGAACCTATTTATGTGAAATATCATGACGAAGAGTGGGGCGTCCCCGTTTATGACGACCGGAAGCTGTTTGAAATGCTCTGTCTCGAAGGGGCACAGGCAGGCTTAAGCTGGTTGACAATATTAAAAAGAAGAGAAGGGTATTTGGCTGCATTTGATCAGTTTGATGCGGAAAAGATTGTACAATACGATGAAGATAAACTTGAAGCATTAAGAAATGATGAACGTATTATCCGCAATCGGCTGAAAATTAAAAGTGTCGTCACGAATGCTGAAAGCTTTTTGGCTATTCAAAAACAATACGGCTTCTTTTCAAATTATATTTGGTCTTTTGTTGATGGTAAGCCGCTGATCAATTCATGGGAATCGTCCGCGCAAGTACCGATTACGACAGAAATAAGCGACCGTATGAGCAAGCAGCTAAAAAAAGACGGATTCAAATTTGTCGGCAGCACAATTTGCTACTCCTATATGCAGGCAGTAGGCATGGTGAATGACCATACAACGAATTGCCATTGTTTCAAAAGGTAAAAGAGGGGGCGGGCTCCCACAGGAAAAGGACACGGAGTTTCTGACCCCAATTTTTATAAATAATCGATTTGAGGATTATAAACTTGAAAGTTAGGATTAACAAACAAGAATTGAGGATTAAGCATGAGCAAGTGAGGATTATATAACCCGAAGTGAGGATTATTTTGCTGGAATTGAGGAATATATTTTGGAACAACAACAGGCTGTGTCAGAAGTTTAAGGTTCATTCGGTTCTGCAGATATTAAAACAGCCTTTTTACTTTTCTTGATTTCGTAATTAAAAAAATACTCTTTTTCTAACTCAAAAGAATAATCATGATTTTTGGGAATAGCGATTTCTTTTGTTTCTCCTCCCCAATTTTCTATGATAATCGAATTTTCCTTTATTTCCTTAACAACAGCAAACTCTGCAATTACAGTAGTACTGCATCCAAACCAAATAATAACTGGAACAATGAGTAATAAAAGAAGTTTTTTCAAAATTATCTCCTCTGTAATTTTTTAATTTACGCATGCACGTTAAATCGAATTAGAACAATAAATGCTGAAAAAGGGATACAGTTAATATAATTGCCGTTAATGTTCCTGCGGATAATAAAGTGATCATCTTTCGTCTATCAACCTCTTTAATAGGTTTTATCGCTTCTTTAGATACAGTAATCCATATTACAGTTGATATTATGGCTAGTACTATTAGAGCTTCAGTGGACATTAATAATTCCTCCCCAGTAATTCTAGTTTTTTATCGCTTGTTCTACATATGTTAAAAAATTATTATAATTAGACTTACCTTCAAAATATCGCTTCACTTCAAAGATGGGGCACAATACGTTATCCATTTTTTTAGAATAAAGAACAGACTCATCTTCAACACTCAATACATAATTATTTAAATGTACGGTATTTTCTTTTACTGAATTAAAATCAAACCAGCGATATTGCCCGTCTTTGTGATTTTTTATTACTTCGCCTAAATAGGCACCAATACGAGTGATAAAATTATCTGAGTGCTCTTTTAAAAGCTGCTGTCCAAATTCAGTATGGATTAACCTTTCAGCGTACTCATTGACGAGACGAACACTATCTATTGAATAATCCAAATTAGCTTTCGTTAAATGATCCTGATCCCATTGATCTGGTGAAACATCTTTAAATAACAATTCCGCATTATATTTCTTATCATTTTTAATTAGTCTAGGCTTTAAGAAAAACACAATTCCCACCTCATCTTGAATCTGACCTGTTGACCCCAATTATATCAGTTATACATAAAAAAAAGACAAAACATTTTAGTCGCACTAAAAATGTTTTGTCTTCTCTTTTTTTAGTTTTGCCTTACTTCACAAGCATTGCAGGGCATTGCACGCGCTTCATCACTTTATGTGATACGCTGCCTAACACCATTTCCTGCAGGCTGTTTAATCCGCGACTTCCGATCACCACTAAATCGACATTTTGCGTGTTGGCAAATTTGATGATTTCAGGTCCTGGTGAGCCGTGAATGATTTCCACTTTATAACGGACTTGATGCTCATTGAACAGTTCCTCGATCGGTACGAGCTTTCGACGACGTTCCATGTAAAGACTTTCGATGGAGCTTGAATGCAATACATCCGTCTTCGCTTTTTCCATATCGATGATAAAAATGATGGTCACCAATGTTTCAGCATTTATTTGGGCTATTTTTAAAGCTTCTTTTGCCGCACGTATCGAGTTTTGCGAACCATCAGCGGCCAGTAAAATATGTTGATACATAAGCCACCTCCTAATCGATTAATGTCGTACCGGTTAACTTCTTCAATAGCTGTTTACTTGACTCATCAATATTCAAGTAGGTTACTTCTATATTTTTCGCTTTCAACTGATCTTTCACCTTCATTAAAGCACCGATTGCCGAGTCATCCCACACTTTACATAGTGAGAAGTCGATGACAATTGATGACTGCTCATCTTGAACAGTTTTGAAATAGTTAATAAAACCTTCCGTTGAAGCGAAGAATAGTTGCCCTTTGACAAAGTATGTTTTCCCTTGCTGTGAAATACTTACACGTGAGATTTCGTTTACGAAAAACAGGGCGCTGACAATAATACCTGCTACAACACCTAACGCTAAGTTATGTGTATACAGGACAACCGCGATTGTAAGAAGCATAACAAA
This sequence comes from Solibacillus isronensis, assembly GCF_900168685.1. Lineage (NCBI taxonomy): Bacteria > Bacillati > Bacillota > Bacilli > Caryophanales > Caryophanaceae > Solibacillus > Solibacillus isronensis. Next base: position 1,320,539 of record NZ_FVZN01000014.1, read on the forward strand.
CACATCTTTTTTCGGTGCTGTCACAGCATATTTGAATGATTGCCAGTCAAATTGGGTAATACATACTACAACCATTACACCGGCAAGTACCGGCATTGGAATTTGAACGACATAATCGCCCAAAACGAGTATTAAAAACATTAAAAATACACCAGCAACAAAAGTGGAGAGTCGGCCACGTCCGCCGGATTTTACGTTAATAACAGATTGTCCGATCATCGCACAGCCGGCCATACCACCGAAGAAACCGTTAATAACATTGGCGATCCCTTGTCCGCGCGCTTCTTTATTTTTATCGCTTTCAGAAGCCGTCATATCATCCAAAATTGATGCAGTCAGTAATGATTCGACCAATCCGACAACAGCCAGAGCCAATGAATAAGGTAAAATAATCATTAACGTTTCAAAATTAAAAGGAATATCAGGTATTAAAAATGATGGCAATGATTGTGTAATTGTTCCCATATCTCCGACTGTATTTAAATTAAAGCCTGAATAAATAGCTACTGCCGATAAAATAACTACGGCAATGAGCGGGGCGGGAATACCTTTAATGACAAAAGGAATTACGTAAATAAGTACAATTGTCGCCAGAAGAAACGCCCAAGTAACGAAGTCGCCGCCAATAAAGTGCGGTGTTTGTGCCATGAATACCAAAATCGCCAATGAATTCACAAAGCCGATCATTACCGCATTCGGAATAAACTTCATCAGGCGTGCAATTTTCAGCATTCCGAAAATGATTTGGATAATTCCAGTTAAAATCGTTGCAGCGAGTAAATACTGCAATCCATGGTCTTTAACAAGCGAGACGATAACGAGAGCCATTGCTCCTGTTGCAGCGGAAATCATCGCAGGACGACCACCGACAAAGCTGATTGTTACAGCGATTACAAATGAGGCATAGAGTCCGACCATCGGATCTACACCGGCTAAAATAGAAAAAGCAATTGCTTCAGGGATGAGGGCAAGTGCGACAACAAGTCCTGCCAGCACATCTGAGCGTACATTCCCAAACCATTGCTCACGGATATTGTACATATATTGTGTAGCTCCTTTTAAATATTCTTCTACTATAATAGCATGCAAATCAAGCCCGGCAATAGCAACATTATGATGGATTTTAATTTCCTGAATAAAATTTCCATGTGTTAATACCTAGTCGACGTTTTATTGATTAAGTATGAGGAACCAATTATTTCGAATTTCGTAATTACTTGTCCACATGGAAATGACTGCGTTTATAATAGAATAACAATTGTTTGTAAAGGAGTGACCCGTATGAATGAGCGATTCAGCGCACAGCTAAACAACTTTGATGAACATAATCCGTTGGAACAATTAATTGAACGGTTAAAACCTTTGCATAGTATTCTGTCTCAAAATAGTTATGTAAAAGATACGACAACCCGTTTAAAACAGATTATAGATGATGCTAACAGTCAGCCAATCGTGCTCTTTCTCGGAAAAGAACGGGTTGGGAAAACGACCGTAATCAACAGCTTAATCGGCAGAAATCTGCTGGAAGACCGCCCATCAGAACCGACGAGGACCAATACATTTTTAAAATACGGTGATAAGGAATATATAAAAGCCGTATTTTCAAATGGCATGGAAGTGACTTTTGATATTGCCAACCTCTCATTTTTCACTATTTCAAATACGGAAAGTGCCAAAATAATTCGTAAGCATCTGGATTATTTGGAAGTATATATAACATGTGAGCTGTTAAAAAAAGTGACAATTGTCGACTCTGTTGCGCTCGAAGCCGGCGCAAAAAATACAGCATACTTTTCACCAGCTCTATTACAGCGCTGCAATGAAGTTTTCTGGGTACTGCAAGCGGGTTCGCCGGCTACGGAAACTGAATTGAATTTTATCGAAAAGCTGAACAAAAGGGGGATTACTGCTCATTTAGTCGTTAACGGGATTGACCGCGTAGATGGGGAAGTGGAAGCCTTTCTTGATATGGAGAAAGAACGTTACGGCTACTTTATAGGAGAGGATGTCCCGGTATCAGCTTTACAGGCCCAGGAAGCACGTAATACGAACAGTACACAGCTGCTTATTGATTCCCGTATTACACAACTATCCCAGCTGATGTTCCAGTTAATTGATAACAAGCAAAAAAAGACGCGCCATATAACGGAGCGATTTATTCAGTGGCTGGAACGTCTTCGTGTAGAAATTAATACAATTCCTGCTAGAGAACCGTATGTATCGGCATTTGAATATGTAATTCAGCACCAAAGTGATTTTAATAGCGATCCAGCGCAATTACAACAGGATAAAGCGCTCATCGACTCACTGGACAAACAATATGAATCGGTCAGTAAAGTGTTCAAGGAAGTTCAAACACTTTTTCAGCTGTTACAAACACTGGAAAGCCATTCCTATTTACGGGATCCGATCATCGATATGTATGAGGAAATGGCAGTGCTTTATCAAAAAAACGTGCGTGATTACCGAAAATTGCATGTAGAATACTCAATGGAATATGGACAACTTGAAAAGCAGTTCAAAAAACAAACGGGGATGACGCTCACATTTCCGTTAGAAGATAGTGCACTTACACCGCTTTTGTCAGAGCAAATTCAAACGTTGAATAAAATCCAGAAAAATTGTGAACAGAAACTGGTGTTCATTAAAAAATACGAACAATTTGTTCTTGAAAAACTGGATTCAGTACAAAGCCGACTGAACGAGCTGGTGGAAAATCGGCTATTATCAATACACAATCAGTTAAACGAATTGGAAGCACAGCGGATTCGTGAACGGGCCAACATGACAGCCTCTGTAAATAAACTGGCTGAATTCAATTGCATTGCCGAAGCACAGAGCTTTATAAAAGATGCGATTGAGCCTCTATTACTGGAAAGAGTTTTGCCGATTAAAGAACAGGAAAAAAGGCAACTTCATCAGACGATTGATCGTATTGCAACAGTTAATTTTACTTATGAAACACCAATTGCAACAGAACCGGATGCAATGTTGGCACAGCCGAATTTGAAAGAAAAATACCACCAGTTTGAGCTGAGGTTAACCGAAGAAGATATAGTATCAGATATTCCGGAATTACCTGAAAAAATCGAAATCTAAAAAATTGGCTGCGCGGGATGATATCTCGTGCAGCCATTTGCTTTTTAAGAGTGTCGTCCTTAATAATAGCCTTTCCAATACAAAGGTTTTATGAGAAAATTGTACTCGCAGAAAGGAAGTATTTAAATGAATACATTTTTTAAACCTCATGATGAATGGGAACCATATATTGATATCGATCAACATGGTAAGCTAACTTTATCTAATATAGAGTTTACAACAACAAACTTATGTAATATGAGATGCTCGCATTGTGCAGTAGGATATACGTTATTAACGAAAGAATTACCGGCCATTCCGGCAGACGAAATTATTCGGAAACTGGATGAGGTTGAAACGTTACGAACAATGAGTTTTACAGGTGGAGAACCATTACTAACTAAAAAGGGAATTAAGGATAACCTGTTACCGCTATTGAAATATGCGAAAAGCAGGGGGATTAAGACACAAATTAACTCCAACCTTACTTTACCGATGTCACATTATGAACTGGTTGCACCTTATTTAGATGTAATGCATATTTCGCATAACTGGTGTGATGAAAAGGAATTTGTTGAAACAGGATTTGCTATGATGGAAAAAACGCCATCAGTTGAGTATAGAGGGAACTTATATCGCAATATTTTTGACAACGCGAGAGAACTATCAAAAGGCGGCATGTTCGTTTCCGCAGAAACAATGTTAAACCGCAACACGGTGCCATTTATGGAGAAAATCCATCATGAAGTAGCCAATGAAATGCTATGTAAACGTCATGAGATTCACCCGATGTATGCAAGTGATTTCGCTGAAAGTTTAGAAACGATCGGTTTGGATGAATATCGAACAGTTATCAATGAAATCCTAGATTACAGAAATAAAGATATTTGGGTATTATTCGGAACATTGCCGTTCTATCCGTGCAGCCGAGATGAGCGCGATATCGAATTAATCAACCGAATTAATAATGCATCGAATACAACAATGAGAAATGATGTTGACGGTCGTTCAAGAATGAACCTGAATATATTCTCAGGTGATATTTCGGTTACCGATTTTTCGGATGACGGTCAGGCGTTCGGAAATATTAAAAATGAATCATTAACTCAAATTTACAAGAGATGGCTCGATTCAAATATTTCCAAATCTATCAATTGCCATTGTCCTGCGGTGAAATGCTTAGGGGCAAACGTCATTGTTAAAAATATGTATTATCCGTCTACTGAATTTGTCAGTGGGATTGTGAAATAAATAATTTAAATATAGCAATCTATCCAAATGAGGGTAGATTGTTTTTTTGCTGACACTAAAAAACTACCTGCAACTGAAAAAGTCGCAAGTAGTAATGCCGTTAGCTGATTTCATCCAGATTCGACGAAATTTCGCTGTTATTTTCACTGTAAAACTTTGAACCGAACGAGTTGTCGACCATTGTTTCGGACAGATAAATTTTGGAATAGTTGACTGCTTGGATATTAAAGTCAAACTTCGCATTTTGGATAATGCATTTCGAAGCATGGAGAACCGATTTATTTTGCACAAATATATCGGATTCATGTCCCTCAATAATCTGTGTTGCATTCAGCTCAACAGAAGATTCGGAGTCAATCCATATCTGTGAATACATATGATTGGAAATGAATGTATCCTGAATCAACGCTTCTGCATGGTTTTCAATAATTAAACCGTTACGCTCTCCTTCCATCAACTCGCTGTCTTTTAACACAAGAGAACTGTCATTGATGATGATTTGCGGCATTTTATGACACGAAATTTGGCTTTCGATAATGTGGACCGATGTATCTTTCATCGCCACAATCCCGTTTGTTTCGCCGCCGCTAATTTGGGAATGCTGAATTTTAGCATTCGTTTTGCCGACCATTTCAATTTGAATTCCCGTACCACCTTTAACAACCGATTCAGTAACCTCAAGTTCACATTCATCCATTACAAAGATACTTTTGCCGCCAATTAATTCGCTTTGGAAAATCGTCACCGTACTGTTGTTTTTCCCGGCTATATGTGCCAGGTCATTGTGATTGAAATGACAATTGTCCACAGAGGTTTTTGCATGATTGACCGCTAAAATGCCATTGCCTTTATTATGATGAACCGTCGTATTTAATAGGAATAATTCCGCCTCCATTACCGTTAGCGCAGCATTTTTATGACCTGTAATTGTACTGGAAACAATTGAACAAGAAGCACCTTTTTCTGTATAAACCCCAATCTGTTTTCCTTCCTGAATTGTCGCATCTTTTATTGTACAAATAGAGTTTTCGGTAATGAAAAGCTGCGGCAGCACATTATAGGCAAACACCGTACTATTGAAGTTGGCGATCGACTTTTCCTTTATATGAATCCCGACGCCTTGGCAGCTGTATACTTCACAGTTCGTCATATTAAGGAAAGATTCGAGCAATAGCTGGACATTTGCAATTTTATGAAAAGCAATCAATGAATTCTCGATTATTGCTTCAGAATAGTCCCGTAAAATAATACCGGATTCCTTGCCGTATTGAATTTGGCAATCTGTCACGTTTAGGGAACTTCTTTGCATCCAGATTTGGGGTAGGTGATGGTGTTGGATTGCTGTTTTCGTTAAATGAATGTTTGAATGGTCTGATGCATATATACCATTACCTTCGCCATGCATTACTTCGCAGGCATCCATTTCCAATAAAGCATGGTCCTGGATAATGAGCTGTGTGCCGGAATGGTGCTGGACTTTCACACGAGTTAAATATGCCTTTGCATTAGATTTAACCCAAAGTGCCTGGTTTGCTTTTGAAAGGGTACAATCTGTTAAATGAAGCGTTGAGTTTTCCGCTAATATATGGACTTTTTTATTGTTTTCAAAATGACAATGTTCAAAATGGGCAGCACTATTATAAATTAATGTGACAGCTGCATCCGATGCGTCCTTGAATATCGTATTTTCACAATGTAATGTTCCGCCGTTCATTGCTAACAGTACATTCGTACGTCCACCTTGGATAACGCAGTTTCTTAATATAATATCACCTTCGACGTAAATTTGCGTTGTAGGTTGAATCGTCATGTTCTCAAATGTGACTGTCGCAGACTCAGCGATCACGATAGATCCTTTTAAGCAGACAGTTGCATCCTTTTGTGCTGCAACCGTTCTGTTTTCCTCAAAAGTTAAAGTTTCTTTATATGTCCCGGATGCAACGATAATTTCATCATGGCTCGTTGTTCGTTGCACAGCTTTTTGAATAGTTTTAATGCGTGAAAAAATTGAAGATGACACTCTTACTAACGCCATACGATTCCTCCTACAAAACATGCTATATGTAATATGTTCACGTAAAATAACAAAATTAATCATTTGCAACTAAAATTGTGTAAAAACATGAAAAGATTTTTTTCATATGCTCTTACTAAAATAGTGCAAAGTCACCTGAAATATTCCTAGTTATTTATAGGAAGAAATGTAACAGGCAAAAGGTTTAAAAACCGTACAGGAAGTGTAACGTTATAAGGAGAGGATTACATAAATGTGCGGGTAAACGGATTTACGGAAAAAGGGAAAGGTGGTCAATCAATGTGTGAACAGCTGCAAACAATTCGTCAGCAACTGAATGAACGTTTTTATGATCGGGAAGAAGAAATTGAAGCACTATTAATTGCCTTATTATCACGGCAGCACCTTCTATTTATCGGTCCGGCGGGGACGGGGAAAAGTGTGCTATCGTCCATGCTTGGTTCCATTGTAGAGGGAAGTCATTGTTTTCAGCATTTATTGACGCCTTTCAGTACGCCTGAAGAATTGTTTGGTGTCCTTTCTTTAAAAGATTTGGAGCAGGGAATTTACAAACGGAATGTGACTAATATGCTGCCGGAAGCCCATTTTGCTTTTATTGATGAAATATTTAAAGCAAACTCCGCGATATTGAATTCACTGCTGACACTGATCAATGAACGAATTTATTATAACAACGGGGTTCCGATAGCTTCTCCGCTTTTGACCATGGTCGGTTCATCCAATGAATATATCGAAGAAGGGGAAGGGCTGGAGGCATTATTCGACCGTTTTTTGCTGCGCTATGAAGTAAATTATATTCGTGAAGAAGCAGCCTTTATTGCAATGCTAAAGGACGATAGTGAGAAAGAAGTATCAAAAATAACACTGGACGAGCTTTATGAATATCAGCAAAAGACGAATCAGGTTGTGATTTCGGATACGATTTTTAAAGTACTCGCTAAAATTAGGCAGGCACTTCAAGATGAAGGCATTCGTCCGTCCGATCGACGTTTTAAACAGTCACTGTCGGTTTTAAAAGCGAAAGCATATTTAGACGGGCGTACAGAAGTGATTCGGGAAGACTTGTCAATTTTGACGAATATTTTATGGGAAACGGTTGAACAAAAATCGTTAACAGAACAAATTATTAAAGAAGTGGCCTTTGATACGGTCGAAGCATTTATTCACAGGACATCGACCGAGTTTGAGATGATTATTTTAACTGCGAGAAATGCGATGCTTCAAAAATCCCCGTTTGCCAAATCGGAGCTGAGTCAACTGCTTCTGCAGGGGAAAACATTATTTATGGAAGTACAAAATATGAGTCGTCAAATCCCGAGTCGTCCGGAATTAAACAGCCTTAAAACGGAAATGCATAAACAATTGCTTCGAATAACTTCAGATGTTATCGGATTTTAAAGAATACAGAAGGTGGGATGCTTTTTGAGTGAGAACATACATGTAATCTACAGCCGAACGGTTTTTGAGGGAAGCGCAGAGCAAAAGGCACGGTTTAACGAATTGTTGAAAATGGCGACTTTGTTGAATGACAGCTGCATTGCAGGAGAAAAAATTGTTCCCGGCTTTACGAATATCATCGGGGATTGCTGGCATGCTTTCTATTATAAAGCGCCTGTATTAAATGAAAATGCAATGCAACTGGATAAAATGCAATTTGATTTTATGAAAGAGCTGCTGAAAAATGAAGAATACATCCAATGGCATGAGCTGACAAAGGGCGACGAGCTATTAAGTGTCCTTACTTCCGTCAGCATTGCAGAACAGCTTCTTAAAAGCTTCCAATATTATGAGGAGCAAAAAAATCCATTTCAGATCGAGCAACTGGAAGCCTTTCAAAAGCAGCAGCAAACGCCAAACGTGATAAGTGATTTACCGGAAAAAAGGGAATATTTAAAGCAGATATCTAAAACGTCGATCGGCATGATGCTGCAGGAAAACAAAAAGAATATCCATCATACAAAAACAGCGGTTATGAAAGTCGGGACGATGGACGGCAAAAAAATGGATCAAGTACCTTTGAGCGATCAGTTTAAACTGGCGAGAATGATTAGCGAGCGAAAAGAATTGCATAAAATTGCCGAATTAGTCGGCCGGTTTAAAAAAATTGCGACAAGAAAACAGAAGTCTAAACAAAAAGAGACGATCCAGCATCAATCGGTGACTTTTGGGCATGAGCTGTCCCGGCTGTTGCCGTCGGAATTAGGGAACTACATGCTGGGACATAGCAAACTCGATTTTTTAAAGCGGTTAAGCGAGCAGCAAACACTCGTTTATAATAAGAAGGGAAAAGATCGGCAAGGAAAAGGACCGATCATTGTGTGCATGGATGAGAGCAGTTCCATGACATCGATTAAAGCCCAAAGTAAGGCGTTTTGTATTGCTTTGCTGAACATCGCCAAAAAACAGAAAAGAGATTTTGCGATTATCCCTTTTGCAACAAATGTGGGGGAAATTAAATTTTTCAGAAAAGGTCAGGCAAAGACCCAGGATCTCATTCAGTTCAGTGACAGCTTCATCGGTGGAGGTACAAATTATGAACTGCCATTACGGGAAGCATTGAAGCTGTTAAAGAAAAGTGAATTTAAAAAAGCGGATTTGCTGTTCGTAACGGACGGTTCCAGCTTTTTACCATCGCGTTTTATAGAAGAATTCGCACAAACTAAAAAGCAGAAGCAGTTTGAATGTACTTCAATTGTATTAACAAATTTATTCAATACCGTCGATCTGAATGTTGTAGACCGCTTTTCGGATCGTGTCATTGAAGTAAATGAATTATTTGAAGCAGAAGATGCATTTGTTTTATAAAAAAGGGTATATTCAGAAGGTGTGCGTCTATTAGAAGAGCTTTTACCTAGTCAAATGATCGTATGTCTCTTACAATATTGTTAGGCATTTGGTTAGGAGGCGTCTTTTTGTTAGTGGAAGATTATGAAAAGTTTTTTGAAATGACGACGGAAGAGCGAAAACAATCTATTCAGGAGCACCCGTCGATACTGAATGATATACTGGAGACAATTGGTCATGAAGAAGCAGCAATCCGTGACCAGCTGAATTATCGTCTGTTCATTTTGCTGTTGTCGGAAAATGCACTCGGTGAAACGGTTATCGCCGATTTTGTAAGCAAACTTTCTTCAACAGACGGTTTACTTTATAATATCGGTGAAAAGGGGACAACTTCCGTTTTTCAGCGTTCCTATGCGGCCCTTTATTTAGCGGCAATCGTGAATGCCGATCGACAGCTTGTCATTTTAACGAGTGAGCAGTTGGAACTGCTTGCACAAAATGCGGTGGCACTGTTAACGAAAGAGCAGGATTTGCGAAGCTTCGTTGATACGAAGTCGGGCTGGGCACATAGCGTTACGAATACAACGGAGTTAATTGATGCTATTATTGTGCATCCGCTTTATCCAATCCGCTTCACTGCCCAAATATTGCAGGGAATTCGCGCAAATATTTGGAAGGGTTATGTATTTGTCGATGACGAAGAAGAACGTTTCTGCAATATCATTCAGGCATTGTTAGCCAAAAAGATCGACGAAGAACTGTTCATTGAATGGTTTGAACAGCAGTTTGACCAGCTGGAAATGGTCGCCTATGAGCGCGGCTATGACGCACTATGGTTTAAAGCGAGAACAAACCAGCTGAACTTGGCGAAAACGCTCTACTTCTATTTAAAATTTGCCAATCGGAATGAAAAATTGCGCAGCATTGTGTCAACTTTCATTCAGCGCTGGCTCAAATTAAACTAATAACTTTATTTTAGTACAATAATAAATTTGCTTTTATTCAAGTTTGTACACATACGTATTAAAAAGTATGTCATTTAAAATGTATTATGAAATTGTTGAGGAATACCGTGTGAGAAGAACTTTCTGACAAAGTAGGATTTCTAAAGGTATTGCAGAAGAAAATGGCATTTCCGATAGGTCATAATTTTAACTTATCGCAAAAGATAATAATAATGCAATTTACTTATGTATGAAAGTAAGCTATTATTGACTGTGGAGAAAAGAGCATTACAACCTTTTCAATTAAGAAAAACTAGGGGGAACACAACATGGCAAACTTACACAACAGTCGTTCGACTTTTGAAGTTAACGGTAAAACTTATAACTATTTCCGTTTAGCTGCAATTGAAGAAGCTGGTATCGCAAAAGTATCACGCCTACCTTATTCAATTAAAGTATTATTAGAATCAGTATTACGTCAATACGATAACTATGTAATTAAAGACGAGCACGTTAATGAATTAGCTAACTTCGGTAATCACAATGCAGATGCTGAAGTACCATTCAAACCTTCTCGTGTAGTATTACAAGACTTCACTGGTGTTCCAGTAGTAGTTGACTTAGCTTCATTACGTTCTGCAATGAAAGAAATGGGTGGAGACCCAGCTAAAATCAACCCTGCAATTCCTGTAGACCTTGTAATTGACCACTCAGTACAAGTAGACAAATACGGTAACGCAGCAGCATTACAAGCGAACATGGATTTAGAGTTCGAACGTAACGCTGAACGTTATAACTTCTTAAAATGGGCTCAAACTGCTTATGATAACTTCCGCGCTGTACCACCAGCAACTGGTATCGTACACCAAGTTAACTTAGAGTACTTAGCTCCAATCGTTCACGTTAACGAAACAGAAGAAGGTTTAGTAGCATTCCCTGACTCAGTAGTTGGTACTGACTCTCACACAACTATGATCAACGGTATCGGTGTTCTAGGTTGGGGTGTTGGTGGTATCGAAGCTGAGGCTGGTATGTTAGGTCAACCATCTTACTTCCCAATTCCTGATGTTATCGGTGTTAAATTAGTAGGCGAATTACCAAACGGTACTACAGCTACTGACTTAGCATTAAAAGTAACTCAAGTATTACGTGCTCGTGGCGTAGTTAACAAATTCGTTGAGTTCTTCGGACCTGGCGTTGTTAAATTACCATTAGCTGACCGTGCTACAATCTCAAACATGGCTCCAGAATACGGTGCTACTTGTGGTTTCTTCGCAGTTGACGAAGAATCATTAAACTACATGCGCTTAACTGGCCGTGACGAAGAGCACATTGCTGTTGTTGAAGCTTACTTAAAAGCTAACGACATGTTCTTCAACCCGGACTTAGAGCCTGTTTACACTGACGTTTTAGAAATTAACTTAGCGGACATCGAAGCTAACCTTTCTGGTCCTAAGCGTCCACAAGATTTAATTCCTTTAACTGAAATGAAACGCGTTTACCGTGAGTCTGTAGTAGCTCCTCAAGGTACTCAAGGTTTCGGTTTAACTGAAGAAGAATTCGCTAAAACATCTACTGCTAACTTTGCAGACGGTGCTGTTGAAATCCCAGCAGGTGCGGTAGCAATCGCAGCGATCACTTCTTGTACAAACACTTCTAACCCATACGTATTATTAGCTGCTGGTTTAGTTGCTAAAAAAGCTGTTGAGTTAGGTATTAAACCTGCTAAGTGGGTTAAAACTTCATTAGCTCCAGGTTCTAAAGTAGTAACAGGCTACTTAGAAGAATCAGGTTTACAAGACTACTTCGACCAAATTGGTTTCAACACAGTTGGTTACGGTTGTACAACATGTATCGGTAACTCTGGTCCTTTATTACCAGAAATCGAAGATGCAATCAAATCAAACGATTTATTCGTAACTTCTGTATTATCAGGTAACCGTAACTTCGAAGGTCGTGTACACCCATTAGTAAAAGCTAACTTCTTAGCTTCACCACCATTAGTTGTTGCTTACGCTTTAGCGGGTACTGTAGATATCGATTTACAAAAAGACGCAATCGCTGTAACTCCAGAAGGCAAAGAAGTATTCTTCGCTGATATCTGGCCTTCAACTGAAGAAGTTAACGAAGTATTAAATAAAGTTGTAACTCGTGAATTATTCCAAAAAGAATACGAAACAGTATTCACTGCTAACGAAGCTTGGAATGCAATCGAAACTTCAACTGAAAACTTATATACATTCGATGAAAAATCAACTTACATCCAAAACCCACCATTCTTCACTGGTCTTTCTAAAGAGCCAGGTGCTATCCAAACATTAGCTGGAATGCGTGTAATGGCTAAGTTCGGTGACTCTATCACTACTGACCACATCTCTCCTGCAGGTGCAATCGGTAAAGATACACCAGCTGGTAAGTACTTAATCGAAAACGGAGTTGCAATCCGTGACTTCAACTCTTATGGTTCTCGTCGTGGTAACCACGAAGTAATGATGCGCGGTACATTTGCTAACATCCGTATCCGTAACCAAATCGCTCCAGGTACAGAAGGTGGTTTCACTACTTACTGGCCAACAGGCGAAGTTGAGTACATTTACGATGCTTGCATGAAGTACAAAGAAGCAGGTACTGGCTTAGTAGTATTAGCTGGTAACGACTACGGTATGGGTTCATCTCGTGACTGGGCTGCTAAAGGTACATTCTTACTAGGCGTGAAAACTGTAATCGCACAATCTTACGAGCGTATTCACCGTTCTAACTTAGTAATGATGGGCGTATTACCATTACAATTCATGGCTGGCGATTCAGCTGAAACTTTAGGATTAAAAGGTGACGAAACAATCGACGTTAACTTAACTGATGATGTTAAACCACGTGATATCCTAACTGTTACTGCAACTTCTCCAGAAGGAAAAGTAACTGAGTTCAAAGCGTTAGCTCGTTTCGACTCTGAAGTAGAAGTAGACTACTACCGTCACGGTGGTATCCTACAAATGGTATTACGTGCTAAAGCTGCACAACAATAATTCCATTCTATAACATGAAAGACAAAGTCAATCTCGATTGGCTTTGTCTTTTTTTATGTAAAAAGGACCTAAAGAATATATTTTTTGTTAATTAACAGTAAAATTTTCCGGAAAATGTGGAAATTTTTATAATATTTAGTTACTATCAAAAGGTAGGTTAAAAATTTGGGGGGGTCTTTTGGATGAAGAAAAAAAGAATGTATTCGGCAACAGCTTTGGCAGCATTTACGGCAGTAGCTGTAGGAGCAACAGGTGTTATGGCAGAAGAGACAATTTTTACGGATGTAACAGCTAACCATCCATATGCAGAAGGGATCAATGCTTTAACATCTGCAGGTATTGTAAAAGGATTTGGAGACGGTACTTTTAAACCAGATGCAACCGTTACTCGCGGACAAGCTGCGAAGATGATTGCGGGTGCTCTTAAACTTGATACAACAAATGTAAAAAATCCTAACTTTAAAGATATTAAAACGTCAAACCAGTATTATAGTCAAATCGCGGCATTAGTGGCTACTGGATTTGTAAATGGTTATGAAGACGGCACATTCCGTACAGCGGATAAAATCACACATAATCAATTAGCGAAAATTTTAACGAACGTTTCTGCGGTATATCCGATTGATGCAACGACTCTATTAACAGAAGCTAAGGTTTTATTCAACCCTACGAAACAACTTACTCGTGGTGAACTGTCAAGCGTATTGGCAACAATGCTTGCAGCAGCTGCACCAGCACCGCAACCTGAACCACAGCCAGAACCAGAAACAAACAATTATAAATTATCAATTATGCATGTGAACGATACTCATGGACGTGTTGATGCATTTCCAAAATTAATGACGGCGGTTAATGAACAACGCGCAAAAACACCGGATGCGCTTTTATTGCATGCAGGTGACGTTTTCAGTGGAACTTTATACTTCAACGAATTTGAAGGACAAGCTGATCTCCCGTTTTTAAATGCATTGAAATTTGATGCGATCACATTAGGGAACCATGAATTTGACTTAGGTTCTTCACCAGAAGGACATAAAGCATTAGCTGAATTCATTAAAGCTTCACAATTCCCGGTTTTAACGGCGAATGTTGACTTTACAAAAGACAGCCTGTTTACAGGTATGTTCTCCGATTTAGTATCAAGCGAGCCAGAAAACGGCAAAATTTACGCTGGTATGATTAAAGAAGTGAACGGCGAAAAAGTCGGGATCTTCGGATTAACGACAGCAGAAACAAAAGACATCGCTTCACCAGGCAGTGTAGCATTTGAAAATTACATCGACGAAGCGAAAAAAGCGGTAAAAGCGTTTGAAGATAAAGGTGTCGATAAAATTATTGCTTTAACACATATCGGATTTGACGATAACCCTGCATATGACAATGATCAAATTCTAGCAAAATCAGTACCTGGAATTGATATTATCGTAGGCGGTCACTCACATACAGAGCTTAAAGAGCCAGTCGTAGTTGATACGAATACAGTTGGTGAGAAAAAGGACGCAACATTAATCGTTCAAGCGAAAGAGTATGCTGGATTCCTAGGTACAGTGAATGTTGAATTTGACGAAAATGGTGTCATCGTTAAACATGACGGTCAATTAGTTGAAATCGGTAAACTTGCAGATGACGCTGAAGGTTTAAAAATGCTTGCTCCATTTAAAGAGAAAGTGGACGCAATTTCTAAAGCAGAAATCGGCGTTACTATAGCAGAAGATTTAGTGAGCCCTCGTGCATCAGACGATAATCCAGTGAGTGTACGTAATAGTGAAACGGTATTAGGTAATATCATTACAGACGGTATGCTTGCAAAAGCGAAACAGTATACGGATAAAAAAGTTGTAATGGCATTGCAAAATGGCGGCGGTATTCGTGCTGCAATTCCTGCCGGCAATATTACGACTGGACAAGTTATTACAGTGTTGCCGTTTGGTAATACACTAGCATTAATGGATGTTACAGGTGCTGAATTAAAAGCAGCATTTGAACACTCTGTGAAAGATGCTCCTAAAGAAAATGGCGGATTCCTGCATATCTCAGGTGCTAAACTAGAATACGATTCTTCTAAAGAAGCGGGTTCTCGTGTCGTTTCATTAAAATACTATGATGAAGCAACAAAAGCATATGTAGATGTAGCGGATAACGAAACTTACACAGTTGCTACAAATGCATTCACAGCTAAAGGCGGAGACGGCTTCAGCACGTTTGAAAAAGCATATGGTGAAGGCCGTGTAACAGACTTAGGATTATCGGATTGGGAAAACTTAAAAGAACAATTACTATCAATGAAAGAAATTAAGTTTACTACTGAAGGTCGCATTGTAGATACAGCTGCGCCAGCAGAAAAATAAGTCAACAGAGCTAAACCACTAATTTGGGCAACCAATCTAGTGGTTTTTTTATTTATTTTTTTTGTAAAAATCATTATGTAAATTAAACCATTCAACATGGTACTCAATAACATTAAAAATTAGAATATTCAGATAAATAAAGGTAGTCCCGAAATAGAATGTTATTTAACGATTATATTGTCCTATTTATTGAATATTAATATGAACAAAATTCACGTACTAATAAGAAAATATTTACATTTTCTAGTAGAAATATGTAAAAACTTAGAATATATTATTGTTATACGCAATGAGTATTCATTCATTCGTATAGGACTATTTTTATAAAAAGGGGGGTTTTTATGGGGTCGTTTCAGTTGTTTGGGAAGGAATTGCAGTCACTGAAAAATCGTAAAGGTTTACTCATTGCGTTGATCGGTGTCATGCTCATTCCAATTGTTTACGTAGCAGTTCTTCTGTCAGCTACATGGGGACCGTATGACAATCTGGATAACTTACCGGTTGCGTTCGTCAATAAGGATTCAGGCGGGGTTTCTGGTGGTCAAGCAATCAATGTCGGCAATGATTTAATGGAAACATTAAAGGAAAGTAACTCATTAGGCTGGCATTTTGTGACGGAAGAAGAAGCGATGGAAGGGTTGGATAAGCAGGAATTTTACCTAGTGGTAGAAGTACCGGAAGACTTTTCACAAAAGGTGACAACCGTTCTTGATGCAAATCCTCAAGTACCTGAATTGCGTTATATCCAAAATGAAGGATTAAACTTCATGGGAGCGCAAGTGACAAACAGTGCTGTTGAAAAACTTCGCGAACAATTAGGGGACAAAATTACAGCGACTTATGCCAGAACGGTATTCTCCAGATTTACGGATATCGAAACAGGATTTGCATCCGGAGCAGATGGTTCGAAGCAAATCGTGGATGGCACTGAACAGCTGGCAAATGGGACGAACACATTGTTAACATCGTTGACGGAAAAATCGGCAGATATTAATAAGCTTGCTGCCGGTGCGAAAACGGCTGATGCGGGGGCAGGCCAGATTCTTTCTGCGATCAATGGGGGAACGGGCGATATTAACAAGCTAGCGTCCGGTTCACGTCAAGTGGCATCAGGTGCTACACAGTTAAAAGGCGGATCACAGCAAGTATTAGCTGGACTTAATTCATTAAAAGGCGGTTCAACGGAAATTTATACAGGCTTACAGAAATTACAGCCTGGTTCCGAAAACCTCCTGAATGGGTTGCAGCAGCTTTCTGCAGGAGCGAACCAGCTTTACGCAGGTATTGCTGTAGGAGATGGCACGCAGGCGAATCCTGGGTTGGCAAAAGGCCTGAACCAGCTGGCTACCGTATTGCAATCGAAACAGTCGGATATTGAACAAATGGCGCAAGGTGCAGTATTACTACAAAGTTTGGCGCAAGCACCAGGTATGGAGGCATACCGTGAGAATTTACTTGCTTTAAGTGCAGGCTTGGGAGAACTTGGGACAGTTTATCCAGTAGCTGTTCAAAGTGCCAATGCATTAAGCAATGGGGCCAACCAGATTGCACAATCCATGCCTGCATTGACAACAGGTCTTGAAAATGCAATTGCCGGTCAAAAAACAATTGTGGCCGGCATTGGTTCATTAACTGCTGGACAAGAAAAAGCGGTAAAAGGAATCGATGCGCTTGTTGCAGGGCAGACAGCAGTCGTTTCAGGTGCATCTACTTTAGCGGGTGGTGCATCACAAGTAGCAAATGGTAATGCATCGCTAACGAGCTCATGGAACAAATTAGGTGCAGGTGTTTCCAGCCTGAAAAGCGGTTTAACACAAATCAGCACAGGTAATGAAACCGTTGCAGTTGGCTGGCAAACGATGACAGAAGGCGTTACTTCATTAAATGATGGGGTCAACCGTCTTCAGGCAGGTTCATCGGAATTGGCGACTGGTTTGGAAGGCGGTCGTGAGCAAGTGGCGGCATTAAGAATTACCGATGATAATATTGCGATGTTCTCTTCGCCGGTCACATTGGCAGGGGAGAAGGTCAATGCATATGAATATTACCGTGATTCAACTGCACCGTATATTTTATCATTGGCATTATTCGTAGGTATGCTAGTATTGTCCATGTTTGTGGACTTTAAAAAGCCGGCTGTATTGCCAAAGTCTGCAATAAGCTGGTTTGTCAGTAAATGGCTGCAATTAGCACTGTTTGCTACAATTCAGGCCGTATTGGTTACGATATTTACATTAGTCGTATTACAGCTATCGGTAGATCATGTAGTGCAGTTTATTTTATTCGGAATTTTTGTCAGCATTGTTTTCATGTCGATTATTTTTTTCCTTGTATCGGTTGCAGGCAATATCGGGCGATTTATCGCACTTGTACTGGCTGTCGCACAATTATCGATTACAGGTTCGAATTTACCGATCCCGATGCTTCCTGAAAATTTACAGGCTGTAAGTGCATATTTACCATTTACGTATTCGATTTCAGGATTTAAATCGGTTATTTCATTAGGTGATCTTTCGTTATTATCATCGAATGCTTTAACCCTTGTCATTTATTTAGTCGTTGCTTCTGTGTTGGCACTGATTGCGTTTATCGTAAGCTATAAATCACTTACGACGAAGTACACACCGGAAGTACAGCCGACTGCATAACAAAAAAGACCCGTCTACTCTCCAACTAGAGAGTGACGGGTCTTATATTGTTGAATTAAAACTCCACGTGAGCAATCATGCCTTCTTCATCATCAATATCAAGAGTGATACGTGCTGACATTGAATCACGGCCAAGCTGCTCATCAATATACAGACGAAGTGCCATGATAAAATTCACAGAGTTGTATACTTCCAATTGTCCGTTGTAGAAAGCTTCCGCCGAATATCCGGCAACATCATCATACATCAGCTCCGCTTCCACTTCTTCAGGTGCTGTGTTTTTGAATTTTGCATGGAACAGACAAACGGCATTAATTAAATCTTGTTCAAGTAATGTTAGTTTTTCCACGAATCAGTAACCTCTTTATCTTTTTTGCGTTTGATCAACTGGTAAATCTTCACTAGGAAGAAGACAATCGCCGCAATTGCTGCTACGTTGATTAACAGACCTAAAATGTTACCTAACATACCCATGCCGGCAAATAAGCTACCGAATAATAATCCGGCTAAACCACCAAGCATTAAGCCTTTCATTAATCCGCCTTTGTTTGATGAAGCTGTATTTGAATCATTTTTTTTCGTTGTATTGTTATTTTGTTTTGTTGTTGTCGGGTTTGTTGCATCATTATTGTTTTTTTGAATATTAGTATTGTTATTGTTGCTGTTGAAGCCTTTTTTACCTGACTTGTAACCTTTTGCTTCAACTGACTGTGCATCATTAGCAAATAAAATCGTAGTCCCTACACTTGAAAATACAAGTGTGAATGCTAATAAAACCGCTGATAATTTCTTCATGTTTCTCCCCCAATTAGTCTATTTATTTACTTTATCAGTATATCAAAAATTTAACTAAATAGAAAATGAAAACACTTTTCAGCAAATAATACAAGCTTTACGCGAAATATAACATTTCTTGTGAAAAACACAAAAATTATTGTATTCATAAATATGAAACTGTATGATGAAATATAATTTAGACGAAAATTCTGAATTTACATCAGTATGTAAAGAATAAACGTCGAATAATTAAGTTGGGGGAATAAATAATGAGTAAAATTCGCATTGGTATTGTAGGTTACGGAAACTTAGGTCGAGGCGTGGAAGCAGCAATCGGTCAAAATGCTGACATGGAATTGGTAGCTGTATTTACGCGTCGAGATCCTGCTTCAGTTGCCATTCAATCACCAAATGTACCGGTTTATTTAGTGGATGATGCACCTGATTACAAGGAACAGATTGATGTCATGATTTTATGTGGTGGTTCTGCGAAAGATTTACCTGAACAAGTTCCGCATTTTGCTCAATGGTTCAACACGATCGACAGTTATGACACACACGCAAAAATTCCGGAATTTTTTGATGCAGTCGATGCTGTTGCACAAAAAAGTGACACTGTTTCGATCATTTCGGTTGGCTGGGACCCGGGGCTATTTTCATTGAACCGTCTATTAGGTGAAACAGTTCTGCCTGATGGAAATACATATACGTTCTGGGGTGACGGCTTAAGTCAAGGTCACTCAGACGCAGTACGCCGCATTGAAGGTGTAAAAAATGCAGTGCAATATACCTTACCGATTAAAGAAGCGGTTAACCGTGTGCGAAATGGTGAAAATCCTGAGCTGACAACACGTGAAAAACATGCCCGAGAATGCTTTGTTGTATTAGCTGAAGGTGCAGATGCAGCAACGATCGAAAAAGAAATTAAAGAAATGCCAAACTATTTTGCGGATTATGATACAACTGTGAACTTTATTACAGAGGCGGAATTTAAAGAAAATCATCAAGGTATGCCACATGGCGGGTTTGTTATCCGTTCTGGTCAATCAGGCGAATCAGACAAGCAAATTATGGAGTTTTCATTAACGCTTGAATCGAATCCGATGTTCACATCAAGTGTTCTCGTTGCCTATGCACGCGCTGCATTCAAATTGCACGCCAAAGGAGATAAAGGTGCAAAAACTGTATTCGACATTCCGTACGGTTTATTATCACCAAAATCCCCAGCAGATTTACGCAAAGAATTACTGTAATTTCCAATCGAGCGTCGTCTAATAAATTTAGGCGACGTTTTTTCGGTTTTTGCTAGACAAATCGTCGATAAAGTCTTTTCATTCGCGGTTTGGCAACGTAGAATAGAGAGGTTAAGTCTCTGAAAGATGGATGTCCACTTTAGAGCGAGTTAAAATTCCCTCATGAATCTGAAGTTAAAACAAATTCAATGGTATACAGAAAGGATGTTTAATGTGCAGGATAAGCGTTTTAAAATCGCACATAAAGAAGCATTGATCGGTGTCGTTTTAGTCATCATCAATTTTGCAATCTGGTTCGGGTTTGCATATGGGCTCGGTTCCGGTGACCCGCTGGAGTATGATTATGTATTCGGATTCCCGGCATGGTTTTTCTTTAGCTGTATCGCAGGAACAATTTTCATGATTATCGCAACCTGGCTGGCGATGAAGCTGTTCTTCAAAGACATTTCCCTTGAAGAGGAGGACGAGCAAAAATGATACATTGGTCGGTTATTATTCCATTATTCATATTTTTAATTATCATTTTTGGCATCGGTATTTGGGCAAATCGCCAAGTACGTACATCTAATTCGTTTTTACAGGAGTATTTTTTAGGTGGGCGCGAAATGGGCGGGTTCATTCTGGCGATGACGATGATGGCGACATATGGCAGTGCCTCAAGCTTTATCGGGGGACCGGGTGTTGCCTATAATACAGGTCTTGGATGGGTTCTTTTAGCTATGGCGCAGCTGCCGGCCGGTTATTTTGTATTAATGGTGCTCGGCAAGAAATTTGCGATTGTTGCACGCCGCATTGAAGCCATTACTTTAATCGACTTTTTAAAGAAACGCTATGACAGCCATACGATCGTTATTTTATCTGCAATCAGCATCATCATTTTCCTTTTTGCATCGATGACAGCGCAATGGGTAGGTGGTGCGCGTCTGATTGAATCGTTGACGGGACTTTCCTATACAAACGCATTGTTCATTTTTGCGGTAGCCGTTTTGGCATATGTAATTATCGGCGGCTTCCGTGCTGTTGCGTTAACGGATGCAT